>SVSL01000014.1 GCA_015064315.1 Oscillospiraceae bacterium | reverse complement strand
TTCCAATCTTTGTCAGATCGCACGGCGGAATGACCGCCTCTGTGCGAACGGGATGCGTCAGTGCGTACTGCACGCAAAGGCGCATATCGGGAGTGGACATCTGTGCGATGATACTATTGTCAATATATTCCACCGCGGAATGCATTATGCTCTCGCGATGAACCAAAACCTCGATCTGATCGGGGCGCACGTCAAAGAGATGAACTGCCTCAATGACCTCAAAGCCCTTGTTCATCAGCGTTGCGCTGTCAATGGTGATCTTGGCTCCCATATTCCAAGTGGGATGCGCAAGCGCACGTTCAGGGGTGATATCACCAAGCTGATCGCGCGTCATGCCGAAGAAGGGACCTCCGGATGCTGTCAGAAGGATCTTTTTGATCTGCTTTTTGTCTCCCGAACGCAAGCATTGAAAAATTGCGCTGTGCTCGCTGTCCACGGGAAGAATCTCAAGATTTTTCTCTTTTGCCAGTGCCATGACAAAGTCGCCGGCGCAAACAAGAGACTCTTTGTTTGCCAGCGCAAGCTTTTTTCCTGCTTGCAGTGTAGTCAGCGTAGGCTTGAGACCGGCTTCTCCAATGATGGAATTGACCACCACCTCATCGGTGTCATATTGCTCGGCGATCATGTCGCAAATTCCCTCTTCGCCAATAAAAACACGGGTATCGGTGTCCGCAAGACGGATTTTCAGCTCCTTTGCGGCATCCACGTCTGCCATGGCACAAGCCTTTACCCCAAGGCGTCTTGCCTGTTCCTCCACACGTCCTACGTTTTTATGCGCGCAGATCGCGTTGACGGGGATCCGGTTCTGAAGTGCTACGTCTATGGCTTGCTCACCGACAGAGCCGGTAGAACCGAGAATGGAAATAGAGGGATAGATCTGATGTTTCATAAAATACTCCGTATCAGAAAAGATTTAAAGAGCGGTTCGGAAGAAATCAAAGAAGGAGCAGAACGCTGCAAGGATCACGGCAACGGCGAGGGTGGAGTCAAAGCGATCCAACACGCCTCCGTGTCCGGGAAAGAGCTTTCCGTAATCCTTAATTCCGTAAGTACGCTTGATCACCGACATACAAAGGTCTCCAATCTGCGAAACGACAGAGATCAGAAGTCCCGCGATGATAAGCAGAAGATAATTGGCTTCAAAGTCAGAAATGCGATTGATGATCAAGCCGAAGAGCACCATGGAGATCATGCAAAAGACCGTTCCTCCAATGCTCCCTTCCCAAGTCTTCTTGGGGCTGACGTCGGGGATCAGCTTGTGCTTTCCGCCGCGTCCGAGGAGCATACCGCAAAAATAAGCAAAGGTATCGGTTACCCAAGCGCCAATGAAGACCAACAGATATACGTATTTTCCGCCTGCGGCTTCCCAAAAACGAAGAACCGAAATCGAGCTGAAGCCAAGAAGAATATAAAACGCGGTCATGAACCAGACAGCAACGTCTCCAAGCTTATATTTTCCGTGGGAAAAGGTGAGCACAGAGAAGAAATACAGGATCGCTACACAGATTGCCGCGAAAGTGTACTGACGCAAGGAACCGATTCCATCACCGTAACGGATCAAAAACGGCAATCCGAGCGCCAAAAGGTATGTGGGAAATGTCAACGCAAAAGACTTCTTTAAGCCAATGCAAGAAGACATTTCATAAAGGGCTACCAGTGAAAGGATCGCCATGGCGATGGGAAAGATCACCGTGTCCGAAAAGATCAGAACGGGGAGCAGGATGCAAATGGCAACGATCGCCGTAATAATTCTTGTTTTCATGCAAAATACCTCGCCGTTTTTCAGACACCGCCGTAACGGCGTTTTCTGGAGTAGAACGCGGTTACCGCTTCGTCAACGTCTCGGGCACTGTAATCGGGCCAGAGAACGTCGGTGAAATAATACTCCGCGTATGCAGATTGCCACAAAAGGAAGTTTGAAGTGCGAAGATCTCCGCCTGTACGAACGATCAGGTCGGGATCCGGACAGCCCGCGGTATAAATGTTGGCAGAAATATCATCCTCGGTAACGTTGCTCTTCCCTTGCTTGATCAGCTCGTTGCAAGCGTGAGCGATCTCCTCTCTGCCACCGTAATTTACGGCGATATTAAGGATAAACGGCTTGTGAGCAGTCTCGCGGTCGATGCGATCCATTTTTGCACGGAGCGTTTCCGGAAAAATATCGAGGTTTCCGATAAAGCGAAAATGCACGTTGTCATCCTCCATCTCAAGGAAGCATTCCTCGATATAATCGTCAAAGATCTTCATAATGGTATCCACCTCTTTTTGAGGGCGCTTCCAGTTTTCGGTGGAAAACGCGTAAACCGTCATGAATTTGCAACCGATGCTCTCGCAGTATCGACCAACCTTTTTAAAGGTTGCCGCGCCGTGGGAATGACCGAATTCTCTGGGCATTCCGCGTTTTTGCGCCCATCTGCCATTGCCGTCCATAATAAAAGCAATGTGCTGCAAACGATCGTCAACTCTTATCTTTTCCGCTGTTTTTTTCTTCTTTTTCAAGATTCCAAGCATGATCTGTCTCCACATAATTGTAAGATGGGGCTGCCGCATTTGCGTGCTCGCGACAGCCCGGATTGTCAAGCGCTCTGAGAAGCCTTGGCTCAAAGCTGCATGATCTCTTTGTTCTTTTGGGTAGTGATTCCGTCTACGATCTTAATGTACTGATCGGTCAGATCCTGAACAGCCTTTTCTCCTGCCTTCTGCTCGTCCTCAGTCATTTCGCCGTTCTTCTTCAGCTTTTTGATCTCATCGTTTGCATCTCTGCGGATGTTACGGATGACTACACGAGCATCCTCGCCCATCTTCTGGATCTGCTTTGCCAAGCCCTTACGGTGCTCCTCGGTCAGAGGCGGGAAAACGAGACGGATCACGGAGCCGTCATCCTGAGGGGTGATTCCTACGTCGGATGCAAGGATTGCCTTGACCATTGCCTTCAGCGTGGAACGGTCATAGGGAGAAATGGTAAGGGTCTTGGGATCGCTTACCGAAACGGACGCCATATCCACCAGCTTGGTGGGCGCACCGTAATACTCAAAGGTCACTTTGGATATAACCGAAGCGTTTGCTTGGCTTGCGCGGATGGTGGAAAGGTTGCTCTCATAAGCAGCAACGCTCTTTTTCATTTTTTCCTCGGCATTTTTGGTGTTGAATTTCATAAGTTTCAATATCCTTTCTATGTAATCAGTGATAACGTTTAATTGTGAATTGCGGTTCCTACTGCCTCGCCCATGACAACTCGGTAGATGTTCTCGGGATCGGCAAGACCAAAGGCATAGCCGTTGATATGATTGTCCATGCAGAAGATCGCAGAGGTCATATCCAGCGCACGGAGATTCTGATCCAGGATCTGACGGTAGGTCAGGTCGGAGTAGCGGATTGCGTCGGGGTTCTTTTTAGGATCGTCGTTGTAGATGGCATCGATGTTCTTTGCCATCAAGATGCAATCGGCTTTGATCTCTGCCGCGCGAAGTGCCGCAGCTGTATCGGTGGAGAAAAAGGGTGTGCCCAGCCCGCAACCAAAGATCACGACCTTTCCCTCTTCCAATTTGCGAATTGCTTCGCGCGAGGAATAGGGGTCTGCAAAGGCTTTCATTTCCACAGCAGTCATGACACAGGCATCCATGCCAACGCGCAGGAACACATCCTGCAGAGCAATGGAGTTAATGGCGGTGGCAAGCATTCCCATGGAATCGGCTCTGCATTGATCCATACCGGTTCCCTGTCTGCCGCGCCAGATGTTTCCGGCACCAACGATCACGCCGACCTGAACGCCGGCTTCCACGCAGCGTTTGATCTGTACGGCAACCTTTTCAATAAACTGAAAGTCCAAAATTCCCGCCTCGCCGGAGGACAGTGCCTCGCCGGAAAGCTTTAACAAAATGCGCTGATACTTAGGTGTGTTCATAGGCTTTTTCTCCTCAAAAATACTTCCTCTTTATTTTACTACAAAAAACTCTTTTTGTAAACAGTTTTTTTGTAAATAATTTGTAGGAATGTAAAAAAAGTTTCAAAAAATGTGCAAAAAAAAACGACGCTGACGATCAGCGCCGTTTTTTTATAAGCTTGAAAAAAGAATTACTTGCCTGCGGTCATCTTTGCGATTTCGTCAGCAAAGTTCTCTTCTCTCTTCTGAATGCCTTCACCCTTCTCAAAACGGAAGAAGTCAACGATCTTGATAGATCCGCCGAGCTCCTTAGCGGTAGCTTCAACGTACTTACCAACCTTCATGTCCTCGTCCTTAACGTAGGTCATGTCAACCAGGCAGTTGTTATCGTAGAACTTGGAGATTCTACCCATAACCATCTTCTCCTTGATTGCGTCGGGCTTCTTAGCGTTTGCGGGATCGTTAGCGATCTGAGCAAGCAGAATGTTCTTCTCCTCCTCGATTACAGATGCGGGAACCTGCTCTCTGCAGAGGTAAGGAGTGGGGTATGCACCGATCTGGAGCGCGATGTTCTTTGCGAAAGCAGCGAACTCGGGCTTATCAGCAACGTCGGTCTCGAACTTTGCGATAACACCGATGGAGCCGGTGCCGTGGATATAGGTGCTGGTAACGCCTTCAACCAGAGCGAAGCGACGAACGGTCAGCTTCTCACCGATCTTGAAGATCATTTCCTTGATCTTTGCATCAACGTCCATCTCATCGTCATACTTGCAAGCCATCAGAGCCTCAACGTCAGCGGGCTTCTGAGCGATGATAATCTTGAGGAGCTCGCTTACGAATTCCTTGAAGGACTCGTTCTTTGCAACGAAGTCGGTCTCGGAGTTAACTTCAATAATTGCGGTGTAGTTGCCATCCTTGAGGATCTCAACCAGACCGTCAGCAGCGATTCTGGTAGCCATCTTGGACTCAGCCTTCAGCTCACCCTTCTCACGAAGGATCTTGATTGCTGCGTCTGCATCGCCGTTTGCTTCAACAAGTGCCTTCTTGCACTCCATCATACCGATACCGGTCTTTGCGCGGAGAGCGGCAACGTCTTTTGCGGTAATAGTAGCCATTTTTTTATTCTCCTTTAAAAAATCGAATTACTGCTCAGCAGCCTCTTCAGCGGGAGCGGCCTCTTCGGTAGCGGTCTCCTCGCCCTGCTTGCCCTCGATGATGGCGTCAGCCAGTGCGGAAGAGATCAGCTTGATAGCGCGGATTGCGTCATCGTTACCGGGGATGATATAATCTGCATCGTCGGGATCACAGTTGGTGTCAACGATAGCGATTACGGGAATACCCAGCTTCTTTGCTTCCAGAACGGCATTTCTTTCCTTCTTGGGGTCAACGATGAAGATCGCGTCGGGAAGTCTCTCCATGGTCTTGATACCGCCGTAGCTCTTCTCGAGATCGAAGATCTCCTTCTGCATAGCGGCAACTTCCTTCTTGGGAAGCAGATCAAAGGTGCCGTCCTCCTGCATCTTGTACAGGTCGTTGAGACGGTTGATGGACTTCTTGATGGTCTTGAAGTTGGTCATCATACCGCCGGGCCATCTTACGTTTACGTAGTACATGCCGCAACGGGTAGCCTCTTCCTTGATTGCCTCGGCAGCCTGCTTCTTAGTACCAACGAAGAGCAGAGTGCCGTTGTTCTCGGAAAGCTCACGAACAAAGTTGTAAGCCTCGTCAAACTTCTTAACGGTCTTTTGCAGATCAATGATATAAATACCATTTCTCTCGGTGAAAATGTACTCCTGCATTTTGGGGTTCCATCTTCTGGTGTGGTGTCCGAAATGAACACCTGCTTCAAGCAGCTGCTTGATAGAAATAACAGACATTTCAATGTCCTCCTTCGGTTTTTTCCACCACCGCAACGCATTGCGACAACCGTCGGCTTCGACGGCACCGTGACAATGTTCGTCCGATGTGTGTGATTTTTTTATTGCAGATCCATTGACAAACGCCATGGAACCGCAATTACAAATGATTATACCATACATTATATCTTTTTGCAAGAAGATTTTTTATTTTTTACAAATTGTTCACAAAAAAGGCAACAGAATCGTCTGTTGCCCTCTCTTTTTCTAAAAACGATGTCGCTTCCCCTTGTGTCGTGTACAGATACAACAGGAAAGCTCCTGCGACGTCAGCTTTACCAGAATGGTGTCCTCTCCAATGCACTCGATCATATGCCACGGGATGACCAGATCATCCTCCTTTCCCCACCCGAAAAAGCCGCAGCTTCCGGGAACGACCAAAGCAAGGATTCTGGCGTCGTCTCTGTCGAATTCAAAATCGCAGGCATATCCCAAGCGCGCGCCGTCACACAGGTTGATGATCTCCAGATTTCTAAGGTCCGCCGTGCTGCAACGCTTCATAATACCGTTGTCTCCTTTCCATTCTTTCTTTGGAAGGCTCCACAAGCAGTATATGCGAAGAGACCGATTTACTTGGCTGTCCAATCTTTTTTCTTGAAAAAGCCGCCCGAAAATATCGGACGGCTTATCCTGCGGTTACATACAATGAATGACGATTTTTTCGTCTCTTGCACTGATCTTTGCAGTGGTATAAGAGCGCGTGTAATCGGCTATGATCAGCTCCGCCAAGGCGTCCTCCACCTCTTTTTGGATATAGCGACGCATATTCCGCGCGCCGTATTTGCGCGAGAAGGATTTCTCGGCGATCAAGCGCAGAGCTGCATCGGTATAGCTGAGCTGAATATCCTTCTCCGCAAGGGCGGTCTTCAGCTCCTCCAGCATAATGGCGGCGATCTTTTCAAAATCCTTTTCATCAAGACTGCGGAAGGTAATGATCTCATCCACGCGATTGATGAATTCGGGACGCAGGAAGGACTCCAATGCCTTTTGCGTTTTGATGTCCTCGGCGTGTCCCGCTTCAGCGGAAAAGCCGGCAAGAGCAGCTGTGCGGTCGGAGCCTGCGTTGGTTGTCATAACGATTACGGTATTTTCAAAGTTGACGGTTTTACCGCGCGCATCGGTGATTCTTCCGTCGTCAAGGATCTGCAACAGAATGTTCAAAACGTCGGGATGCGCCTTTTCGATCTCGTCAAAGAGAACGATGGAATAGGGTCTGCGACGAATTTTCTCGGTCAGTTGCCCTGCCTCATCGTATCCAACGTATCCGGGAGGTGCTCCGATGATTCTGGAAACCGAATGCTTTTCCATGAATTCGGACATATCCAAGCGGATCAAGGTCTCGGGAGAATGGAACAGATCGTTGGCAAGCGTCTTTACCAGCTCGGTTTTTCCCACACCCGTGGGACCTGCGAAGATAAAGGAAACCGGCTTGCGCTTGTAGGAAATGCCTGCGCGATTGCGCTTAATGGCCTTGGAAACTGCCTCTACAGCGGCATCCTGACCGATGATGCGCTTTTTGAGACGCGCCTCCAGCTTGTCGATCTGAGAAAATTCGTTTTCTGTGATGCTGGATGCAGGAACACCTGTCCAGAGCTCGATCACGTTGGCGATCTCCTCCTGTCCCAGCTCTACCGACTTGGTGTCGGGCTCCAGCTCACCGAGTCTTGCGGAAAGCTTCAGCTCCTCCGCGCGGATCTTGGCGATCTCCTCGTAGCGGTTTTGCTCTGCGGCTTCCGCACCGGCAATCTCGCCCTCCAGCTCCTCACGCTTTTGCTTGAGCCCGAGAAGCTTGTCGCGAATGGAGTAGGATTCGTTGATGGCAGCCGAGGAAAGCGACAAATACGCCGCCGCCTCGTCCAGCAGATCGATCGCCTTGTCGGGCAGATAGCGATCTGTGATATAACGCTCGGAAAGGACAACCGCCTTTTTCAGAACCGCATCGGGGATGATGATCCCGTGGAACGCTTCATAATAGTGCTTAATGCCCTGAAGCATCTCAATGCTTTCCTCCACAGAGGGCTCATTGACGGTAACGGGCTGGAATCTTCTTTCCAAGGCCGTATCCTTTTCGATATATTTGCGGTATTCGTTAAGGGTTGTCGCGCCAATGATCTGTACCTCTCCGCGCGCAAGAGCGGGCTTTAAGATGTTTGCGGCATTTACGCTTCCCTCTGCCTCTCCTGTTCCCACGATGTTGTGCACCTCGTCGATGACCAGAATTACGTTTCCAAGCTCGTGGACCTCATTGAGAAGACCCAGAATACGGGATTCAAACTGTCCTCTGAATTGCGTTCCCGCAACCAAGGCAGTCATATCCAAGAGGTGGATCTCTTTTCCCAAAAGTTTATAGGGGACGGTTCCTGCGGCAACACGGATGGCAAGTGCCTCGGCAATGGCGGTTTTACCAACGCCGGGCTCACCGATGAGACAGGGATTGTTTTTCTGACGGCGGCAGAGGATCTGGATCACACGGGCAAGCTCGCGCTCGCGTCCAATGATCTTATCCAGCTTTCCCTCTCGCGCATATTGCGTCAGATTGCGGCTATACAGGGGAAGGAATTTCAGCTTTTTGGCTTCCTTCCCTTTCTTTTTGTCCTTTTTTTCGGTTGATTTTGCCGCATCGTCTCCGTTTTTCGAGGGGACTACGCCATTATCGTTGGCGAAAAGTCCGGCATCGCGGAACAGCTTGGGCAAATCAATAGCGGGTGCCCCCCCATCCTCGCGGTCATCGCTGTCGGAAGGAGGAGATACCTGCTCTAACATGGCGCTGAATTCCTCTTCGGCATTTTCCATTTGCTCGGGAGAAATGCCGAATTGGTTCATGACGTTGCCAACAATGTTATCGATCGGCACGCCCATTTCCTTGGCGCACTTGAGGCAAAGACCTTTTGTCTTTTTTTCGCCGTTCTCCACCTTGGTGACAAAAACAACTGCCATGCGTTTATTACATTGTGAACACATTACCATTGGGGTATAACTTATCCGAAACCATCGGATCCTTTCTTACCAAGAACTGAAGATCAATTAAAAATCGATGTAAGCAGGTTCTCGCCAAGCTCCAAAATACCAAGCTTTTCCAGAAGATCGGCTTCGGCAAAGAACTTGATCACAACCGTATCCTCGTAAATACCAAAGTCAAAGATTCGGATCAGCGTGGAAATGACCGTCCAAAGGATCAGCGCGATCAAAATACCCCATACCAAGCCGAGAATGGTGTTTGCAAGATGGAACAGCTTGATCTTGGAGATCAGGGCATTCAGAAGTGCCATAACGATGGAAAGCAGAATGAACAGGATGATAAACAGAGCCACGAATGCGATCACACTGGAGGCAATGGAAACGATGGGCGCGGAAATTTCTTTACTGATTTCCTCGATCAGCTCGTCGCCGGAAGCATCCACTTCATTCAGCTTTTCCTTCAGCTCCTCGGTCTGCAATACTTCGGGCAGATCCTTGATCAGATCATCCACGTTAAGGCTTTCCCCGGCGCTTTCGTAAAGGCTGCTGACTTCCTCGTGTACGTAATTGTAAATAGGTTCTTCAATAAAGTTTTCTGCAACGATGGGGGCAACGGGAGCTACCAGGAAATACGCAAGGGTAAGTGCCAGAATTGTGCGAACGAACTTAAAAAGACACTTGATAAATCCGTTGCGTGCGCATCTCCAGATGTTGAAGACTCCAAGCAAAACAAAGATTAATTCTACGATGATAAGCGAAACTTCCATTTTAATTTTCTCCTTTTTCAAAAAATTATGATGTGAATTTTATGTATTCGGCTTTTTGGGGCGAGCAGATCAGTGCTTCGGCTTCGCTTGGGGCCAGCAACCTTTTCTGAAAAACGTTACAGGATGAAAAATCAACGCTGCCGTTTTTCAAATTCAATCGATGAACCCCCTCATTGGACATCCAATAAAGCGAATTGCCGGAGCGCGCGATCTGACGCACCTCGCCGGATATACCTTCATTATACAACATTTTTCCGCTTTTGTCAAATACTATTAACATATTTTTTTTCGAAATTTCTGCAGAAGGCAGATAAAGTGCCACTCCGTCGCGACTCATGTCAACCGCGAGAGGCTCTTTTCCCAAGAACGAAAAGGTGGAAAGTTGCTCTCCTTTGGCGGAATAATAAGCAACTCCGCTTTCGTGCAATACGGCGATTGCATCGTCGGAGGCCATAAACTCACAATCCCATCCCACCGTGCCTTCAAGCGTCTTTTTGGCATCTGACGTTCCTTCGCCGGGACGGCAAAGCATCAGCTCGGTGGAAAATGCGCCGTTTTCGGGGAGGATTGTCAGAATTGCCAGCTGCGAGCCCCTGGAGTTAATGGAAACGTCCATGACGTAGCCTGTTTTATTATATTTGTTCAAAAGAGAAAAATTGTCACTGTAAAGAGAAACTACAGAGGTGTAAGTGTCGGACGAGGAAACGATTGCGTACATTCCCGAATCCGAAACTGCGGCACCGGTAATGGGATACTCGCAGCTTCCGGTAAAGACCTGTGTATAAGAGCTGTACAAGGAATATTGCAGACCTCCGAGCTCATATACCAATAAATATTTTCCGGCACCAACTGCAATCGGATTCTGATAGCTGATGCTTTGGCTGATGGTTTGCCGCCCCGTGGTGCTGAATACGGTGACCGTGCTGTTTCCCGCCACGGCAAGCCCTTTGCGGTAAAGCGTAAAGCTTTGTTCGTTGCTCACGGGATAGGTGATCGACTCTGAGGGTGGAACGAACACCGACTCGGCAGAAGCGTTCAGATCCTTGAAAAATCGATAGAAATTTCGATAGGTGATCAATTCTGTATTCTTAAAGAAGGAGAGGATCACAAAAGCGAACAGCGAAAGATATAGAACGACCTGAAGAATTCCCAAGCGTGCCGAAATATTTTCATAATATTCGTTTCTCGGAACATCCTTTTTGGAGCGTTTTCCTTGCATTTTACGCAAAAAACGCTTCATATTCCCTCCTTTCTGACGGTTATGTCAGTAAACCACGTGATTGAGATACAAGCCGCAGGCGGGCATAGTGGAGCCTGCGAGAGAGCGATCCTTTTTTTCTGTGATGGCTTCAATATCGGCGGGCTCCAGCTTCCCCTGCCCTACGGCGAGCAGAGTCCCCGCGAGGATTCTTACCATATTGTAAAGGAATCCGTTGGCGCTGACGCGGAAGCAGATGCTGTTTCCTTCCCGAAGGATCTCGGCGCGATAAATGGTTCTCACCGTGCTTTCTACCTTGGAGCCCTGTGCCATGTACGCCGCAAAATCGTGGGTTCCCACCAAGAGATTTGCCGCCGCCTGCATTCGGTCAAGATCGGCATCACTCAAGGGCTTGGGAACGTGACAAGCGCGCGCCTCCCAAAAGGGATCACGAACGGGGCGGTTATAGAAGCGGTAAATATATTCCTTTTCCTTGACGTCATAACGGGCGTGGAAATCGCTCGATACCCACCTTGCGTCAAATACGCAGATGTCCGTTGGCAGATGCGCGGAAAAAGCCAGAGGAATTTTTTCAATAGGGATGCCGGTATCCAGGACATCGGTTCCTTTTTTGGCGACCGTGGCACAAAACTCGTTGGCGTGAACGCCGCTGTCCGTGCGACTGCAACCTACGATATCGCAAGGGACCCCAAAGAGCGCCAGTGCCGCCTCGTTCAGACGTTGCTGGATGCTGATTCCGTTTGGCTGAACCTGATAGCCGCAGTAATTTGTGCCAACGTAGCTGATTTTTAACAGTATTTTCATAGCATCAACGAAGCACGTAGCCAATGCCTATGCGATTGAGGAAAAAGACGCCAACGCCAAAGCCAACCATCAAGAGCATCGTTGCGAAATCAAACCAATGATATTTTAATACACGCAAGCGCGTTCTTCCCTCTCCGCCGTGATAGCAACGGCATTCCATTGCGGAGGCAAGATCAAAGGCTCTGCCAATGGCGGAAACGAAGAGCGGAATCAAAATCGGGATCAACGCCTTGGCGCGTTGCAAAAGTCCACCGCTGGAAAAATCGGCGCCACGTGCCTTTTGCGCGTTCATAATCTTTTCGGTTTCCTCCGAAAGCGTGGGAATAAAGCGAAGCGCAATGCTCATCATCATGGCGGTTTCGTGCACGGGAAAGCGAAGCTTCTTCAAAGGTGACAAAAGCTGCTCCAACGCATCGGTCATGGCAAGAGGCGTGGTGGTATAGGTCAGAAAAACGCTGGTTGCCATAATGAGCACCGTGATTCGCAAAACCATAAACAGAGCGTTCCAAAGTCCCTCTGCGTAGATCTTGAGCCACCAGCCGTCCGGCGTGAGCAAATGCTCCCCCTTTGTCCAAAAGATATTGATGATGGAAGTGAATGCAATGATCATCAGCATGGGGCGCATGGATTTCAGAATCAATCGCAACGGGATACGGCTCAGAAGGACCAAAAGAACCGTCGATAAGACCAGAACTCCAAAGCCTACCGCGCTTTTGCACAGGAACGTACATACGATATAAAGGATGGCAAGAATGACCTTGGTCCGGGGATCCAAACGGTGGATCACCGAATTTGCAGGATAATATTGCCCAAAGGATATTCCTTTCAAAGTAATCAACTCCTTTCAAAACCGTATCTGCGTTACAGTATTTGCTTCAACGCGGCTACCGCCTCGTCTACGGTATAAATGTCATCGGAGATCGGCATTCCTTTTTCCTTGAGCATCTGCAAAAGGCGGGTGATCTGAGGAATATCCAATCCGATTTTGGAAAGCTCGTCTGCATGAGAGAAAACCTCTCTGCCGGAGCCTTGCTTTACTATTTTTGCGCGATAAAGAACCACAACGTCATCGCAAAGCCGCGCCATGTCCTCCATGCTGTGGCTGACGATCAACACCGTGGAGCCTGTGGTTTTTTGATAGTGAACGATCTTTTCGAAGATCGAATTTCTGCCGCGCGGATCAAGTCCCGCACCGGGCTCGTCAAGAACCAGCACCTCGGGGCGCATGGCGATCACGCCCGCCAATGCTACGCGGCGCTTCTGTCCTCCGGAAAGATCAAAGGGGGATTTCTCCATCCATTCGGGCTCAACACCCGAAAAAGCTGCCGCCTCCATGACGCGCTCGCGGATTTCCTCCTCGGAAAGTCCCATGTTTTGCGGTCCAAAGGCGATGTCCTTGTAGACGGTCTCCTCAAAAAGCTGATATTCGGGATACTGCATCACAAGACCAACACGGAAGCAGAGCCTTCTGCGAAAGTCCTTAATATCCTTTTTGATCGCCTTTTTTGCGGCACTTTTCGATAAATTCTCGTATTTGGGAAGGCTTTTCCACTGCGCAAACAGATCTTCGAAGGTGGTGTTTACGTCGTAGCCGTCAAGCAATACCTTGCCGGACGTGGGAGCCGCTAAGCCGTTGAGCAGCTGCATCATGGTAGACTTTCCCGATCCCGTGTGACCGATAATGCCGGTAATGCAATGATCGCGGATGCTCAGAGAAACGTCATCCAGCGCTTTTTGCTCGTAAGGAGTCCCCTTGCTGTAAACGTAACTGACGTGATCAAGCGTGATTTTACTCATGGGATAAGCCTCCTTTGTTCCGATATGCGCGCAGGATCATTTCAGCGCATCCCTCGGGGGTGGAGAGTGCCTCGCCCTCTATCCTGACACCTGCTTTTCGTAATGCATAGATCAGCTCTGCGCATTGCGGTACCTCCAAGCCGACTTTTTTCAGCAGTGCCTGCTGTGCAAAGATCTCGTCGGGGGTGCCGTCCAAAAGAAGCGTTCCGTCGTTGATGACCAATACGCGATCGGCAAGAGCCGCCTCGTTCATATAGTGGGTGATATTCAGTACGGTGATACCAAAATCGCGGTTAAGCATTCGGATGGCATCCAGAACCTCTCGTCTGCCGCTGGGATCCAGCATGGCGGTGGATTCGTCGAACACGATGCATTGCGGCATCATAGCAATGACACCTGCAATGGCGATGCGTTGCTTTTGACCGCCCGAGAGCCGATGGGGCTCGTGGGTGGCGTATTCGGACATTCCAACCGATGCCAAGGCTTCATCCACACGGATGCGGATCTCATTTTGCGGAATTCCCAGATTTTCGGGACCGAACGCCACGTCCTCTTCCACAATGGTGGCAACCAGCTGGTTGTCAGGGTTCTGAAATACCATCCCCACCTTGCGACGCAGCTGTAAAATCAGCTCGTCGGTGAGCTCCTGCGCGGTCAGATCCACGCCGTCGATGACCAGTCTTCCCTCGGTAGGCTCAAGAATGAGGTTGAGGAGCTTGGCAAAGGTGGATTTTCCCGACCCGTTATGCCCAAGCACCGCAACGTACTCGCCTTTTTTGATATCTACGGAAATGCCCTTGAGTGCGGGGCTTTCCTTTTTGCCTTCGCTGTCCGTGTAAGAGAAGCAAAGATTTTCTGTATGAATAAAGCTTTCAGACAATTTTATCAGCCCTTTCCAACAACTTTATGATTTTGCAAACCAACGGGAGCTTGCGCCGCAGGGCAAGAAAGCGCCCGTGCGTGTCACCTTGAGTCCCAGCTCGCCCGATTCGATGGTTCCTCCATAGCGTTTCTTTACCTTCAGCTCCAGCAAATAACTCATGGTCAAGGGAGAAAGTCCTGTGGTGTAGGAATTGACTAAGAAGAACAAGGGCTTATCCGACAAGAGCTTGGATGCCAAGGTGATCAGCTCGTCAATGCTGTCCTCCAGCTTCCAAACCTCTCCGCCGGGACCTCTTCCGTAGGAGGGCGGATCCATGATGATACCGTCATAGTGGTTTCCTCGACGGATCTCACGCTCCACAAACTTTTTACAGTCGTCTACAATATAGCGGATAGGCGCCTCGGAAAGCCCGGAAAGTGCCGCGTTTTCCTTTGCCTGTGCAACAATGCCCTTGGAAGCATCTACGTGAACGACCGAAGCACCCGCCGATGCTGCCGCCACAGTTGCGCCGCCGGTATAAGCAAACAGATTCAATACCTTGATGGGGCGATTGGCTTTTTTGATCAGATCGGAAAACCAATCCCAGTTTGCAGCCTGCTCGGGAAAGAGCCCCGTATGCTTAAAGCCCATGGGGCGAAGCAGAAAGCGAAGGTTTCCGTAACCGATGGTCCAGGATTCGGGAAGATCGTTTTTTACCCATTTTCCGCCTCCTGTGGAGGAGCGGCGGTAGATGCCGTCGGCGCGTTTCCACGCGGGATGGGTTGCCGCGTTCTTCCAGATGATCTGAGGATCGGGGCGAATGAGGATCAAGTCCCCCCAACGCTCCAGTCGCTCTCCGTCCGACGTATCCAATAATTCATAGTCCTTCCAATTTTCAGAAAACCACATATCGATTTATTCCTCTTCCGTCTTATTTGTTATAGTATTGCGCCAATCGCGAGCCGCCGCTGTGGGCGTGGCAAATGGCAATGGCAAGTGCGTCTGCCGTATCATCGGGCTTTGGCGGCTTTTGAAGTCCCAAAAGCATGGTCACCATGGTGATGACCTGCTTCTTTTCAGCTCTTCCGTATCCCGTCACCGCCTGCTTGACCTGCAGGGGGGTATATTCCCGAACCGTAACACCGGCAAGCTCTGCTGCCAACAGAATGACGCCTCTTGCCTCGGCAACACGGATACCCGTTGTGATGTTGGTGTTAAAGAAGAGCTCCTCCACTGCCATAGCGTCGGGACTGTATGTTTTGATCAAATGGGTGATCCCGTCAAAAATAGTCTTCAGCCGCTCCTCCAGCCGCTCTTGGGCAGGGGTTTGGATCGAGCCGTAGGCAATGGTTCGAAAACGCGCGTTTTTGTATTCGATTACCCCCCAGCCCACAATGGCAAATCCGGGGTCGATCCCAAGAATGATCATATTTTCAACCATTTCCCTTCTTTACACAAATATCCAATGTAATTATAACACTAAATTTGCCGAAAGTCAAATACATATTTTGTTTTTTTGTAAAATCCGTTCAAAAAATACAGAAATTAGGTTTACAGAACACTTTTTTTATGATATAATAACTGTGATTTATATTATTATTTAGAAATGGGAGTGCAGTATGCAGATCATTCCTCTTCACCCGGGCGATATTTTATTGCTCAAAAAGCCGCATCCTTGCGGTGGAAACAGGTTTTTGGTAATGCGTGTCGGAAGTCAAGTGCGCATGGTATGCCAAACCTGCAATCACGATATGACTTTGGATCGAATCAAATTGGAAAAAGCCATTCGGCAGATTCTTCCGTTTGCCGAGGAAAAGAAAGGAACCGAAAACCAATGAACAAAACAAGCAAGCCCCTCAATCAAAAAATGCTGAAGCTTTTGGATTCTCCCGCCGCAACGCGCGGAAAAAGATTCTTTGGAGAACATGGCTTTCTTTTTCTTTGCGCACTGATCCCCATGCTTTTGATGTATCTGATCTACGTGGCAAGGGATCTCCATCCCTTTGGTGACGGATGTGTGCTGGTGCTCGATCTGAACGCCCAATACGTTTGGTTCTTTGAAGCACTCCGCAACGCCGTCAAGGGAGATGCAAGCCTGCTGTATTCCTTCAGTCGCGCGCTCGGCGGCGAATTCATGGGCATGTATGCCTATTACATTGCCAGCCCGCTTTCCTATTTGGTTTGTCTCTTCCCCAAGGAACGAATGCTGGAAGCGCTTCTTACCATGTTCCTCATCAAAACGGGAATCTGCGGCGCAACCTTTGGCTATTACATGAAGAGAACCTTAAAGAAGCCCAAGGCGTTCCCCATCATTCTTTTTGCGATCTGCTATGCCCTGAGCAGCTACGCCGTGGTGCAGCAGAACAATACCATGTGGATTGATGCGCTGATGTGGTTGCCCTTGATCACCCTTGGAATTGAGGAGCTGATCAAGCGCGGAAAATTCAAAATGTATACGATCTTTCTTGCCTTGACCCTGTTCAGCAACTACTATATCGGATACATGATCTGCATTTATTGCTTTATCTACTTTTTCCTTTACTACTTTGCGCACAACGAGGAAAATCGCAATAATCCCTTCGGTGAAAAGCTGCACTTTATCAAATCGCTGCTTCGTATTGCCTTTTTCTCCCTGATCGCGCTCGGAATTGCGGCGATTATTATCCTCAGCGCGTATTATTCGCTGAACTTTGGTAAAACCACCTTCTCGGATCCAAAATGGAAGACCGAATTGAACTTTGATATTCTGGATCTTCTGTATAAGTTTTTGCCCGGATCCTACGATACGGTTCGTCCCGAAGGCTTGCCCTTTGTTTACTGCGGACTCCTGACACTGTTGCTTCTGCCTGCATACTTCCTCTCCGAAAAGTATCCCATGCGTCAGAAGATCGTTTCGGGCATTTTCATTTTCATCATGGTGGCAAGCTTCACCTTGAACATTGCCGACTTGATCTGGCACGGCTTCCAGTATCCCAACTGGCTCAATCACCGATACAGCTTTTTGCTCAGCTTCTATCTGTGTGTGCTTGCCTGTCGCGCCTTCTCGGAATTCAAAACCGTATCCCTTAAGGGCGTGGTGGCAACCGGTGGGTTGATCGCTTTGGTGGCGATCATTCTGCAAAAATACGATGAGACCGGCGTGGTAAAGCCCAATGATCTTACCACTATCTGGTTCACTCTGATCATGATCTTCGCGTATCTCGCACTGTTGGGGCTTTTGAGAAAGACCACCGAGGTTCGCCTGATCAGTATCTTCCTGCTCGCCACCGTTGCCGTGGAGGTGTTCCTGAGCGGTCTTTGGAATCTTAACGGTCTCGACGATGACGTGGTATTTTCCAAATACAGTCGTTATAACAATTTCTTGAACGGTACCCGTCCTATTGTGGACACGGTACAAGCCTCGGATCCGTCCTTCTACCGTATGGAAAAGACCTTCCAACGAAGCATCAACGATAATATGGCACTCAAGATCCGCGGACTTTCCGGCTCTACCTCTACGTTGAATGAGGAGACCATTCGATTCCTGAACAAAATGGGCTACGCATCCAAATCCCACTGGTCCAAATACAAGGGCGGAACACCTTTGAACGATTCTCTTCTTGGTTTGAAGTATATCGTTGCCGAATCCGGCTCGGTGTATGAAAACTATTACGATATCTACACAATAGACGAAGCAAACGGATACACCGCTTATCGCAACCCTTACGCGCTTTCCATTGCCTATGGCGTCAACGATGCGATCCTCGACTTCCCGCTTGGATTCAGGGAGCTTCTTCCCGAGGAGGAAACCGAGAAAGCACCCGTTGATCCCAAGGACGAGGAAAATGCAGGTGCAATCGGAGAAGCCGTTCAAAAGCTGAAATCCAAGCTGAACGGGCTCTTGGGAATTGAAGAGACTCTTCGAAACGCAGAATACGTGGATGAATACTATTCTCCCTTTATCCGCTTGAATGCCATTGTGACCGCAATGCTGGGTGAGGAAGAAATGATAGAGGTCTTTGTTCCCGCCATTATTGAAAGAACTTATTTCGAAAATGCCATTATGGGTGCCGGTGGAGACGGTCACGTTGGCTATCAGAAGGAAGCCTTGGATGAAGAAGCCGTAATGACCTATAAGATCACCATGCCCGAGACTGCCGAGCTTTTCTTCTATCTTCCCTGTAATTATCCCCGCGAATTTGAAATGTCTCTCCGCAACGGCGTATACGGCGAGGGTGTATCCTACGGAAGCTTCAATGGCAACGATACCGCTTGCATCGCTTCCTTCGGTATTCAGGAAAAAGGCGCTGAGCTTTATCTGGACATGACTTATCAGTCCGAACGCTTCTACGTAAAGAGCAACCATCAGTCCTTCTACTATATCGACTGGGAGGTGTTTGAAGACGTTATGGAGCGTCTCGGTCAGGATCAGTATCAGATCACCGAATATACCGAAAGCTCCTTTAAGGGAACCTTTACGGCATCCAACGAGCACGAGCTCGTTATGACCACCCTTCCTTACGACAAGGGCTGGAAGATCATTGTAGACGGCGAGGAGGTTGAGACCGTTAAGGCTCTGGGCTCCGTGATTTCGTTCTATATCGACGGCGAAGCCGGTGAGACCCATACCGTAGAGATGGTTTACAGACCCAACACGCTGACCATCGGTGTTTCCGCATCGCTGATCTCTGCGGCGCTTTTGATCCTTTTGATCGTTCTGGAGAGAAGAATGAAGAAGATTCCCTTCCTGCGTGCGGTCATCTCGATCCCCGAGGGCTCCTCCAACGCAGTGGCAGAGCTGTCCGAGGAAGCGGTTGCAAACGAGGAAGCTCCCTTGGGAGATTCTTCTGACCAATCTTAAATCAAGAAAGGAAAATCCCCATGTTTTACTATATCAGCGGTAAGCTGGCACACTTAGAATACGGCACCGCGGTAATCGATGCGGGTGGCGTTGGATACAGTCTGACCATCAGCGGAACCACCTACGACGCCATGCCCCCCAACCGTTCGGTGGAAACGCCGCCTACGGTAACGCTTTATTCCTACATGGCAGTTCGCGAGGACGGCATTGAGCTTTTTGGCTTTGCCACAAGAACCGAGCTTGCAACCTTCAAGCTGTTGATCTCGGTTTCGGGAGTTGGTCCCAAGGCGGCAATGTCGATTCTGACCCTTCTGACGCCCGAAAAATTTGCCCTTGCCGTTTGTACCGATGACAAAAAGACGATCTCAAAAGCCAACGGCATCGGTCCCAAGACTGCGGCACGTGTGATTCTGGAGCTCAAGGACAAGCTGATGAAGGAAAATCCCACGGCGGCCTCCATGCCCGCGGCACTTACCGAAACGGCAAGCGTTGGCGGCGGACGCGGCAAGCTCTCCGAGGCAGTAGATGCACTTTTGGTGCTGGGCTATTCCCGTGCCGAGGCAATGAATGCAATCAAGGATATTGATACCGACAAGATCGAGCTGGAGGAGATCATTCGTTTGTCTCTGAAAAAGCTGATGAAGTTTTAACGGCTGACCGAATTTATGAAAGGACGGCATATTCATGGATACCAACGAGTTTGACTTTGAAAACCGCATCATGAACACGGGATATACCGCAGAGGACTCCGACGTGGAGGCTTCCCTGCGTCCCAAAAAGCTGGATGATTATATCGGTCAGGAAAAGGTCAAGGAAAATTTAAAGATTTACATTGAAGCCGCAAAGCAGAGGAATGACCCTCTTGATCACGTTCTGCTCTACGGCCCTCCCGGATTGGGTAAAACCACTCTTTCCAACATTATTGCGGCGGAAATGGGGGTAAACATTCGCATTACCTCGGGTCCTGCCATTGAAAAGCAGGGGGATCTCGCAGCAATTCTGACCAATCTCAACGAGGGGGACGTGCTTTTCATCGATGAGATCCATCGTCTTTCCCGTTCGGTGGAGGAGATTCTTTATCCCGCCATGGAGGATTTTGCGCTGGATATCATCATTGGAAAAGGACCAGCCGCAAGAAGTATTCGAATTGATCTGCCGCGTTTCACCCTTGTTGGCGCAACCACCCGAGCAGGTCAAATGACCACTCCTCTGCGCGATCGCTTTGGCGTGATTCTGAAATTGGAGCTTTACACCCCAGAGGAACTTGCCACCATCATTCGCCGCAACGCGGGTATTCTTGGTATGGAGATCTCGGATGACGGCGCCATTGAGATCGCAAGTCGATCTCGCGGAACCCCCCGTATCGCAAACCGACTCCTCAAGCGTGTTCGCGATTTCGCACAGGTGCGCGGAAACGGCGAGATCGATTCCAACATTGCCAATTACGCTCTCAACCGCCTGGAGATCGACCAGCTGGGACTTGACAACGTGGACCGCAAGATGCTTGAGACCATTATCAAGTTCTACGAGGGCGGTCCCGTGGGCCTTGAAACCCTTGCCGCAACCGTTGGCGAGGAGGCGGTTACCTTGGAGGATATGTATGAGCCGTATCTCATGCAAATCGGATTTTTGAGCCGTACCCCGAGAGGCAGATGCGTCACTCGCTTGGCTTATGAGCATCTGGGACTTCCCTACCACGCACCCCGCCCCACCAAAGCCGATCAGATCAGTATTTTCGGTGAGGAGCAATAAAACGAACAAAAAGTACCATCAAGGAGTAGCTTCCTTGATGGTACTTTGCTTTTGTTTTCTTTTTTATTTTGCATCCTTTTCGCTCTCTGCCAAAATTCTTGCCTTTTCATCCCGCATAAAGAATTTATTGAGAAACAGGAGAATGACAAAATGACCGATCAGCACGCACAAGAGGTCTGCCAGGTAGAAAACCAGAATGCCGAGGAATCCAAGAAATGCCGAGCCGCTTCCCGAGACCTCCTTTACAAAGCCCAGGTCGTAAACAAAACGCTGTGCAAGCATGATCACCGCGGGGATCCACGCCAGCTTGAACGCTGTTTTGACTATGGGATTCCCAAAATCAAAGAGCCTTTTAAAGGGCATAAATTGCTTTAGCTGAATACCGAATCTTGCCACAAGATAGGCAATCCAAAGAGCAATCATCATTTGGACGATATCCATGACGATAAAGAATATCATCTCTCCCAAGGAGTTGGAAACGAATTCGTCTATCGAGGGGAATCCGTACAGATAAGAGGTTACAAACTGGTTCAGACCGTAGCGCAGGAAGACGGTGAGTCCGTAAGCAACAAAGAAATCCTTGCATTCCCCAAGTCCAAAGGAGAAGATAAAATACATGAGATAAGCAAAGGAGATCCAATAGAAAACGTAATTGAGAACCTGCATCAGAGTCTCCCAGATCAAGGGAAACACCGAATCCATTACAACTGCATTGGTTTGCGTTGCGATCGAAATTGGAACGCAAACAATGGCGTAAAGGAAGGTCAACACCAGAATGATGATCCAGTATTCCTTCAGGGTTTTATTCTTCTGGGTGATTTGTAAGGAAGAGAGCTTCATAGATTCCTCCGAATTCGTTTTCAAAATACAGTTCATTATATCACATCCGCATACGAAAATCCCCTTTTATTTGTAAATATTTTTCGTTTTGTTGCATAATCTGTTACCAAATTCCATAAAAAAGGAGAAAAAATGAGCAATTCAAGAAAAAATACGGCAAATCCAAAGCCAACGCCCTTTGATCATCAAACGCTCATGGATGCGCTCAATCATATGAGTATGCAATCAAGCGACGTTGGAATCGGATACCTCGGAGAAAGCATTTTGGGAAAAGGGATCCCCATGATCACCCTCGGTCACGGCAAAAAGGAGCTTCTTTACGTGGGTGCGCATCACGGCATGGAGTGGATCACGTCGCTCCTGCTTGTTCGATTTTTGAGAGAGCTTCAAGAGACCTTGTCGCATGGCAGGAGCATTTACGGGATTTTGCCGGAGCAGCTATTCCAAAGCTATACGCTCTACGTGATCCCCATGCTGAATCCCGACGGCGTGGATTATCAGATTCACGGTGTGGATCAAAGCAATCCACTCTATGAGCGCGTTTTGCAAATGAACGGGAAAAGCTCCGATTTTTCACATTGGCAAGCAAACGCCCGCGGTGTGGATCTGAACCACAATTATGATGCCGGCTTTGCGGAATATAAAAAAATGGAAGCCGAAAACGGCATCTTCGGAGGCGCCCCCACCCGTTATAGCGGTGAGGCACCGGAATCAGAGCCGGAGGTTTCGGCACTCTGCAATTTCATTCGTTTTCATGAGAATCTTTGCGGTGTTCTGACTCTTCATACCCAAGGGGAGGAGATCTTTTACGGATGCTCGGAGAGGCTTCCCGCACACGCCTATTCCGTTGCCAAAAAGCTTTCTATGCTCAGTGGCTATGAGCTGTCGCAAGCCGTTGGCATGGCTTCCTGCGGAGGACTGACCGATTGGTGCGCACAGACCATGGGGATTCCGTCCTTTACCGTGGAATGCGGACGCGGAAAAAATCCGTTGCCCCTGTCGGATGCCTTTCCGATCTACGTGAGATTGCGTAAGCTTTTGTTCCTCTTCCCCACAATGTTTTGATTCTTTTTCCCAAAATCGGTTGCGAAAACGCGAAAAAGATGATATAATAGAGGTATTCCAAGGAAAGGAAGATGCAAAATGACCGACGTTTCCATCGTTCCCTGCTCATCCTATGAGGCGCAGGATGTCAAAAAAGCGCTTCAAGAAGTACTATCTCCCATTGGAGGCTTGGATTGGGTAACCCCCGGGATGAAGATCGCCATCAAGGCAAATCTGGTCTCCATGATGAAGCCCGAAGCCGCCGCGACCACGCATCCGGCTCTTTTGTGTGCGCTTGTGGAGGAGCTGAAGAACAAAGGTGCTCTCGTTGTGATCGGAGATAGCCCCGGAGGTCTTTATAATTCGGTTTTTGTAAACCGCATTTACAGTGCCACAGGCATGAAGGACACCGAACGATACGGCGCGGTGCTCAATCAGAACTTTTCCAACAGCGAAGCCGCGTTCCCCGATGCCATGGTGACCAAAAGCTTTACGTATACGGCGTATCTGGACGAAGCCGATGCCATTATCAACTTTTGCAAGCTCAAGACCCACGGCATGATGGGCATGAGCGCCTCGGTAAAGAATATGTTCGGTGTGGTTCCCGGAACCTTCAAGCCGGAGTATCATTTCCGCTTCCCCGACCACAAGGATTTTGCAAAAATGCTCATCGATCTGAACACCTATTTTGCCCCCAAGGTAAAGCTTTGTCTGGTAGATGCGGTGGTGGGCATGGAGGGCAACGGTCCCACACAGGGCAAGCCGCGCAAGATCGGAGCTGTTCTGGCGTCTGCCAATCCTCACGCTCTTGACCTTGCTTGCGCGTCGATTATCGGACTTGATCCTGCCGACGTTCCTACCCTTCAAGTAGCGCATGAAATGGGAATTATCCCCGAAAGTGCCGAGAAATTGACACTTTACGGAGATCTTGCATCCTTTGTGATCTCGGATTTTCAAAACATTCACGTGCGCCGCAGTCTGCAATTTGAGGGGCACGGAAGGTTTGCCGCCATGTTTGTCAAGAGCGCTCTGCAGGCGTCTCCGATCCCGAAGAAGAAGGAATGTATCGGTTGCAAAAAGTGCGCAGAGATCTGCCCTGCCAAAGCAATCGAGATGAAAAACGGATTCCCCGTCATCGACAAGAAAAAGTGCATTACCTGCTTCTGTTGTCAGGAGTTTTGTCCCAAGGGTGCCATGAAGGTGCACCGACCGCTCATCGCAAGAATTTTGAATCATCGAAAATGAAACAAAGAAAAAAGGGCTGACATCAGCCCTTTTTGTAATGATAGTTTGAAAATCACTTTTGATCACCGGAAAGATAGCTCTTTCTGACCAAAACACAAAGCAGAAAAACGATAAAGGAAAGCACTAAGGAAAGACAGATGTATCCCAACAACAGCTTGGGATTCATAACAACTTTTGTTGTGGTAGAAACTCCGTATGCGGCGACCCCCGAGGTCTTGGTGTGCCTTTCATAGCTCTTCAAAAAACCAAAAAACACGCTCAAAGCAAAGGTTGCCGCAGTCGATAATGCAACGAATAATTTGCTACGCAAAAAACGATTCATAGAAAAAATCTCCTTTTGTTAAAACTTGTAATTGTCTTCAAAAAATATTATATCACGTTTTTTGCAAGATGTCAAGTGATTTTTCCAAAAATATGTTATTTTTATCAATTTGCAAGGACTATTTTAAAAGAGCGTGGTTCTTCTTTTGAAATGGTGCAGTTGTTTCCTTTATCGTCAATCCACTCTGCAACGTCTGCCCCCCTGCAGGAAGGACTCAATATTTTGCGCGATCTCCTCCATCAGCCTTACGCGGGTCTCGTAGCCACCCCACGCCATGTGAGGGGTAAAGCAGACGTTGGGACGATCCAGAATTGCTTGAAAGGGATGATCCGTCGCCATGGGCTCGGCACTGTAAACGTCTACACCAAGACCGCCGATGCGATCTTCAAACAGCGCCTTCGCAAGCGCCGCTTCATCTGCCACCGCACCGCGCGCCACGTTGATAACGATGGCGTTCTTTTTGAGCATGGCAATATGCTTCTCGTCCAGCAAATGATAGGTTCCCTCGTTGAGAGGTGTATGGAGAGAAAGAATATCCGCTTCTTTGCAAATGGTATCAAAATCCACGCATTCGCGCTCCGTCACGGGTGTTCTCTTATGTACCAGAACGCGGCAACCGAATGCGTCGGCAACGCGCGCCACCTGCTTTCCAATGTTTCCATAGCCAACAATGCCCCAGGTTTTGCCGTAAAGCTCGTGGAATACGGGCGTCAGGCGGTTGAAGCATCCGCTGGCGGTGTATTCTCCGCTGCAAACAAAGCGGTTATATTCGGGCAGATTGGTGATCAGCGACAGCACCATGCTCACGGTAAGCTGCGCCACGCACTGGGTGGAATAGCCCACCACGTTGCAGACCGCAATACCGTGATCCCGGCAGTAAGCAACGTCCACGTTGTCAAAGCCGGTTGCCGTAATGCAGATCAGCTTCAAGCTTTTTGCATTTGCCAGATTGGTGGCGTTCAGCTTGATCTTGTTGAGGATCACTACCTCGGCATCCGCCAAATGCGCCTCCACCTCATCCGTTGCAGTCATGCCCCACACCGTTACTTCTCCATATTGTTCAAACAACGCAAGAGAAAGATCCTCCCCCAGCGTTGCGGCATCCAAAACCGAAATTCTCATCATTTTGGCTCCTCTCCTGTTTCTGACAATAGGATAACATAAAAAAGCCGATTCGTCAAGATGATTTTACAAGAAAATATTCCGAAAAGGACTTGCAAAAAAACAGATTATCATTTATAATATTAAGTGATTATACAGGCGCAAAAGGAGGTTATACCATGAATCTTGAAAATCAAGCTCCCGAATTGCAGGACGAGCCTGTCAACACGCGTGAAATATTGCGCACGGTCTATGAAGCGCTTACCGAGAAGGGCTACAATCCCATTGGTCAGATCGTTGGATATCTGCTTTCCGAGGATCCCACCTACATCACCAATTACAACAATGCCAGAGCCTTGATCCGCAAGCTGGATCGCGATGAGCTCATGGGCGAGCTGGTGAAAAATTACTTGGAGCTGGAATAACAATGGCATTGGTTTCATGTGTTTCGCTTTCCACCATGACCGAATCCCCGCCCCCCGCGGCATCGGTGTTGTGCCTTGGAAACTTTGACGGTGTGCATCTTGCCCATCGTTCCCTTTTGGAAAAAGCAAAAAAGCTCCGTTCACGGTTATCTGCGGATACGGCTTGCGGAGTTTTTTGCTTTTCCGCATCCCCTGCCGAGTACCTGGCAAAAAATCCCCCTGCTTATTTGTGCACCCATGCGCAAAAGCTGGAGATTTTTCGCGCTTGCGGCATGGATTACGCCTTTGTGGTGGATTTTCCCGCAGTACGCCATATGAGCCCTGCGGATTTTATTCAACAGATTTTGAAGGAGCAATGCAACTGCGTTGGTGCGGTATGCGGCTTTAATTTTCGATTCGGAAAACAAGGTTCCGGTACGGCGGAGCTTTTGAAGCAAGCTCTGAGCGCTCCCGTAGAAATTCAAGATGCCGTTTTGCAGGACGGCGAGCCCATCAGCTCCACTCGCATTCGCAAGTGCTTGCTGGAGGGGAACGTCAAAGCGGCGACCGCGCTTTTGGGACGCCCCTATTCCTTCAGCGCCCCTGTGATCCACGGCAAGCATCTGGGACATCGGCTGGGTGCTCCAACCATCAATCAAAGGATTCCCGATAAAATGCTGGTTCCCGCTCACGGCGTTTATATCACCGATTGCGAGATCGACGGCAGACGCTTTCGCGGTATTACCAACGTAGGCGTTCGTCCCACCGTGGAAAGGGACGCGCAGGTTAACTGCGAAACCTATTTGTTGGATTTTGAGGGGGATCTTTACGAAAAAGAAATCCTTGTTGCGTTCCTCGAGCGTGTTCGCCCCGAACGGCAATTTTCCTCCCAAGAGGAGCTGCAGGCGCAAATCCACAGGGATATTGAAGCTGCAAGAAATTATTAACTCAAGAAAGGAGAGATATCATGACGAATCGGCATTGGAAAAAAAGAACTCTATGCTTATTACTCGTGGCATTCTCTCTTTTTTTGCTGATCGTTCCCGTGTCTGCCGAGGATGCCGATCCCATGCCCTCTATGGAGGAGGCGGCGTCCGTTTATTTCTATCACATTGAGAGTGACCGTGTGATAGGAACCAAGAACGAATCGTCACGGATCGGTGCCGGCGCATCGGTCAAGATCATGTCCGGGCTTTTGTTCTGCGAGATCTTTGAAAACCGCATGAATGAGAATGTTCTCGTCACCTCACAAATGCTTTCGGGCTTGTGGGGACATCGCATGGGACTCCAAAGCGGCGATGAGATCACGGTCAAGGAGCTTTTGTACGGCGCGGTCTGTGCCAGCTACAACGATGCTTTTTACGTGCTTGCCCATACCGCCGCAGGCTCGCTTTCCGCATTTGTGGAGCAGATGAACGCCCGCGCACGTAATCTTGGATTGGAAAACACCTATTTTACCGATCCTGCGGGACTTGACAACGGCTCTGTTACCACCGCCGAGGATATTGCAAGGCTTTCTATGAAAGCCTATGAAAACCGAATGTACATGCAGCTCTGCGGCACAGAGAAATATCAACTCTCCTTCGACGGGCTTTTGATTTACAACCGAAATGCCATGATCGCTTCCAAAACCACAAACGCGTATCACAACCCCAACTGCATCGGCATGAGCGCAGGCTCTACCAAGAGCGGCGAAGGGAGCGTGGTAGCGCTGGTGCGCAAGGACGGCGAGACCTATCTTTGCGTGGTTTTGGGAGCGCGCGAAACCGATAAAACCGAGTACAGCTACGTCATTGCCAACAGTTTGGTAAAATGGGCGTTCCGGAATTACGCCTATCGGGAGATCGTCTCGGCACACAAGTCGATCTGCACCCTTCCCGTCACCGTTTCGGATCTGACAGAGGAGGTGGGGGTATGCACCCACGATTCGCTTGCAGCCTATCTGCCGGTAGGAGCCGAGGAAAGAATCGAATACAGCATTCGCCTGACCTACTCTGAGCTGGAGGCACCGGTGGCGGAAGGCACCCACGTAGGATACGTGGCGGTGATCTACGAGGGGCGCGTGCTGGGGACACTTCCCCTTTATACCTCGGCGGGCGCCGAGAGAAGCAGCATCATTGGCAGTCTCAAGTCGCTCAAGGCGTTGACGTCCAGCCGCCCCGTGCTGGCGGGAATCATCTTTTTTGTGGTTGCCGTTACGGCGTGGATCACGATAGAAACCGTCATTACAGTCCGTCGCCGCCACAAGTGGGATAAATATTTCAGCCAGAAGATCGAGCTTCCTCCCGATATGATGAGACGGAAATAAGTCAAGAAAGGATAGAACCATGGAATACAAGCAAAAGAAGCAGGAGTCCAACTGCGAGAGCTGTGTGTTTTACGATTACGACGAGGATTGGGACTCCTACGTTTGCACCATGAATCTGGACGAGGATGAAATGGTCCGCTTTTTGTCGGGACACAATCGTTCCTGCCCCTACTATCGCTTTTATGATGAATATAAGAGCGTGCAGAAGCAGATATAAAGGATTTGGAATTGCTTCAATCAGAAACCAAAAAGCCATACGAAAACACAAAGTGTTTTCGTATGGCTTTTTGGCACCCGCAACGGGAATCTGAACCCATAACTACCCCTTAGGAGTTTTCATAAGTGTTCGCGCCTATCTGCGTGTGGGTGATTTTCTTTCAAAACGAGCGTAAAATCCACGAAAATCGCAGATTTTACGGCCGTATGTTGTGTGTTTGTGGGGATCTTTTGCGGTGGTTAATTTTGTGTGGGTGTACAAGGGGTGTACAGGTTTATGTATTCTCTTGTTTGAAAGTGTTGGGGGATTGTTTCCTATTTTTGCAGAGTTTGATTATTCCCTTAATAGGCAGTACAAAACAAAGCCAAATAACGCCATAAGTTAACCAACAACAACCTAACAGCATATACCACATAAGATTCATCAAACCATAAATACAGAGCATAACAATGCCCGTAGCACCGTGCATACTATAGCCGATGCCAAAACGCCATTTGCCCATTTTGAACAATGTTTTTCTAAAGCCAAATCTTAATCCCATTTTTACATCCTCCATTGTTAAATTAAAAAAGTGCGCACAACCGAAGTCATACGCACCGAAAAACGCAAACCCCGATTGCTGCGAAACAAACTTTAACAGAATGGGGATGTTATCCTTGCCAACTCTACTAAATGGAATTTGCGCTTTTACCAAATTCTAAAAATAGAGTCGGCGAAAAAAGGGTATAGTATTCCCATCAAAAGAAAATACCCCTATTTCTGTTATTTAGTTTGTTTCGCAAGTACCATTATAACACAATCAATGAAAAAAGTCAATTAGAACACACAAATTTAAGGGAGAACATCCCCTAAAAATGCAATTTTAGGGAACAGGATAAGCGTAGGGTACAAATTGCCATCATCGAGGCAAATTGCACACCTACTATGTATTTCGCAAGTGGGATACCCACCTTGCGATTATTAGTTTAGCAACGCACCATAACAGCCTCCCTTGTGTAAAGGGAGGTGGCACGGCTTGCCGTGACGGAGGGATTGTAAAAATTAGGTTTTCGTTCAGTACAATCCCTCACCCGACTCCGTCGGGAGCTCCCTTTACACAAGGGAGCCTTACGATAGCTTCCGTTATACTTATAAAAAAGCGGTCTACAAATATCCTCATAGACCGCTTGTGGCACCCCCAACGGGAATCGAACCCATAACTAACCCTTAGGAGGGGTTTATTATATCCATTTAACTATGGAGGCGTGCTATTAAATTGTGATTTTCGCTTGGGTGTACAAAGGGTGTACAAAACTGCGTTTGGGAGATTTAGGACACAAAAGCATTGTAGTGTTTGAGTCTATCCCGATGGGGTTTCGATCTATCCTTTCGGATATAACTACCCTTTAGGAGGGGGCTATTATATCCATTTAACTATGCAGGCAAGAGTATCGGATCACCTATGCGGTGATCCGATCCCTATTATATCACATATTTAAGAAAAAATCAAGTTCTTTTCCCAAATTAAAGATAAAGATACTCACTATTCTCTTTTCCCGTATCGCTGTTCTCCACCACCAAAACCTTGGCGTCGCGGCTGACGCGGATGTTATGCCACACGCCTGCCTTGACATTGTAGATCTTACCCTGTTCCATGGCAACCGTCTCACCCTTCTCTCCAATGAGAAGCTCTGCCCGGCCACGCAGAAGAACAAAGACCTCGTCTGTCAGCAAGTGACGCTCCAGATAGGCGGTGTTCTCAAAGCGATCGGCATGGTTGAGGAATGCCACGCACCACGCGCCGTAGGTGTGGGTGCGGTTGTAGCCCTCTCCGTTGTATTCCTTGATCTCAAGCCCCCAGGGAATGTAATTTGCGTTATTTTCCACGTTCACACCTCCACACAGTTCACGCGGTTGGCATCAATCGAAACCGCTTTACCCAGAATCGACAGCGTGATAGGCTCTTCGGATCGGTTCCAGATGGCAAACATTCTGCCGCCGTCCTCCGATTCATACTCGTGGCAGGTGATGCAAGCAGGCAGGTCAAGATCGGTATTGCAAACGAATTTTCCGTGATAGAAATACTTATGATATTTTTCCTTGAGCGCCAACAGCTCGCTGAGATAGCTTGCGTATTTGGGCATCTGCTTAACGCCGATCTTACGGCTGCGGTAGATAGCAACGTCATAGCGCAGACCGCTGACAAAGGCATGGTTCATTGCCTCGTAGAACAAAGGTCCGTCGTCATGCATATGACGGTTGCTCATAACGATCTCGGGGAAGGTTCGGCGGAACATTGCCACAAAGTGACGGTCGGGGGCATATCCACGCTTTTTGAAATAGTAGCTGGTGCCAAAATCCGAGCCGTGGAGATAATCTACCTCACCTGCGACCGAATCGTTGGTCACCTCGGTTCCCAGCGCTTGATCGGGTCCCAGCAAAGTGCGGATCTCCTGCAGATTCGAGCGTCTGTAAACCATCTCGTCATCGGGTCTGTATCCATGGCGGTGTGCGGGATTGAAGCAGAGATAGCAACGGCCGCCGATCTGATCATAGAAGATCGAGCTGGGATCAAAGGAAAGCTTCTGCTTGCCGTTCTTGATCATCACGTCACGCCATGCGGTGCTTGCCTGGCAGGCATCTACAAAGGTCTTGTATCCGTAATTGGTCAAAACCGTACCGTTGTTTGAGAACTTATAGTGATCCGTGTACTCGTTTCCGTCAATGTCGATACGGGCAGCCTCAGCGGCGTGCTCCTTGTAGAAATCCGACTTTTTATCGATGAGAATACCGTTGTTGTAAAGGATGACGTTGCCGCCTATCGACTTGATCTTGGCAATGGCATTGCGAAGTCCTTCCTCGCCGCCAAGCTCCTCGTCCACCTCGTAGTGGGGGTATCCGTTGTCAAATCTTCCCTTCCACCAGCCAAAGACCATCAGAGTATCAAGTCCGGATTCCTTTCCGTCAAGATAAAGCTGCGGAAGATCCTCGAATTTCCAAAAGACCTCCCCGTACTGATGGCGGAGAATGATTCTCTGCCAACCGGTCATATTCTGAACCCACTCACGGGGCTTGATGGGATGATAGAAGGTAGAACGGGCAAATTCCCCGTAAATATCCGAGCCGATTCTCCAGTCGCCTACCTGCAGGGTCATAACAACGGGAGGAAGCTCCAAGGATTCCTCCGGACGGACAAAGGGATAGTGACAAATGGAGGATGCCAGATATTCGGTTTGGGCGCCTCGGGGAGCTACCGAATTGAGCAGACAGCAAAGGCGTGTACGCGCATCGTGACGACCCATGTAAATAAAATGCTCTCCGGACTGTAATCCGAACCAGCTCATGGTTGCAGGACGGGGATATGGAAGCTCCATCTTAACATCCTGGTAATCTGCCGCCATATATTCGGTGTGAGAGCCCTTGATGAACGCCCAAGGATTTTCGATCCGTTCTCCCAATCCGTTGGGACGAAGCAGAATATCATTCTCCCGCTTTCCGCAAAGCTGCGTAACCTCAAAATAAGGATACTGAAGCTCATCCGCTCTTGCTTTCTCGTCGTGATTGTCGATCTTACTGCCAAATACCAAACGGTCCTCCAGCCGAGTCACGGTCAGGGTCAGTTCAATATTAAGAACACGTCCCGAATCGGTCACAACATTCTCATAATGGATCTCGGTCACGTTATCACGCACGGTTACGCTTCCCTTTTGCTGGGAAGACTTGATCTGCATATCCAAATAATAACCGTCGTCCGCCATCATGCGCCAGAAATCCGCATCGGGGCGGTTGCACAAGGGTGTACCTTCACAGCTCCACGCAACGCGGTTGGCATCCGAATTTACCGAAAAATTCAATTTGTTTTTCATAGCTTTAAGCATCTCCTGTTTTGATCTTTTGATTCCGTACTTTATTGTACCTTTTTTTCAAAAATCTGTCAATACACACAGAATACATATTTTTGCACAATATGAATCTTTTTTTAATTTTTTGATTGACAAAAAAGGCTCGAAAGTGTATAATATGATAGGAAAACAGATGCAAACAGGAGGGATGGGATGTTCTATCGCGTATCCATGCAAAAGATTCCCGACGTGCGCAAGATCGGACATCTCCGATACCGCAGCGGATGGTCGGATTCCTATGAGCACAAGTGGGACGTTCTGATCTTTGTGCTATCGGGAGAGTTCACCTACGATTTTTATTCCCATCGCATCAAGCTGACTGCGGGAATGCATCTGCTGATTCCTGCGGGAGTTCCCTACACCGCAACCGTTGGAGAGGATTGCGACTATTATTACGCCCATTTCAAGTGTGCCGAGCCTCTTGAGGAGGTCTTGGAAAAAGAGGTCATAGACGCGCTGAAGGAGGATGTGGAGGCGCAGAAAAGGGCGAGAAATCAAGATTATGACGTTCCCGCTCGCGAGTGCCTTTATATCGCTGATACCGCATGGCACGGGGACCGTACCAAAAGCTTGCAGTATCGTATTTCGAGATGTGCCGAATTCCGTCAAGGAAGCTCTCCGCTTGACCGTATGCGACTGCTCAATTCCTTTTTCAAGGTTCTTATTTCCCTTGCCTCCACTACGGGAGAGCAGCTGCTGGATACCAAAAACCTTTCCCCTACCCTGATTAAGATCACCAGATACATCGAAGAAAACTATACCTCTCAGATCTCGCTGCAGTCGCTGGCAAATCACTTTTCACTTTCCAAGCAATATATTATGCGCCTCTTCCGCGAGCAGTTTGGAGTAACCGTGACCCACTACATCAACGAGATCAAGCTACGCAAATCCTTGGAGCTTCTCACATTCCATTCGCTATCAGTCAGCGAGGTAGCGTATGCGGTTGGATTTTCCAGCCTGTATTACTTTGACCGCGTTTTTAAAAAGACCTATTCGCTCACTCCGGGAGAATATCAAAAGCGTCATCGCTTGATCGCCGAAGCCGAGCCAATTTCAAAAAAATAAGACGGTAAAGAATCGGAAAGGATATTATTATGCTGTTAAATGATCAACAAATCAGATCCATGACCAAGGGCGCCGCCCGCATCAAAGAGGAAAACGGTTGGTATAAATTCTTGCGCTTTACGCAGCTTGAGGAAAATGCCTATGCCAATCATCCCAATGAAGCAAAAGCCAAAACCTTTTACAGCAGCACCTTTAAGCCCGCCGGTGTACGCTTCGCTCTGAAAACCGATTCGGATTACATCGCGTTTGACGTTTCCTGCGGCACTCCCTGTGTTGCGCCCGGAAGATTTGACGTTTATGAGGACGGTGCAATGGTCAAGCAGGTAGAGGTGCCTTATAAATTCATTCCTCGGGCACACGTGAACATTCCCCTTTCCAAGGGTGAGAAGCTGGTGGAGATCTATTTCCCCTACAATGCCCGTGCCGAGATTGCCAATATAGAGTTGGCTGACGGTGCAACCTTTGCCCCCGTCTCCAGACGTTATAAAATGATTGCATACGGAGACTCCATTACCCATGGCTCCAGCTCGGATCGACCCTCGTTTTCTTATGCCGTGGCAGTTGCCAGACTTTTGAATGCGGATATCACCAACAAGGGCATTGGAGGCGAGGAGTTTTTTCCTGAGCTGATCGAAGAGCCCGCCGAAGAAACACCGGACTGGATTACGGTTGCTTACGGCACCAATGACTGGAAGCATCGCACAAAGGAATTGTTTGATGAAAAATGCAGCGAATTTTTTGCGCGTCTTGTAAAGCTCTACCCCAATACTCCTATCTTTGTTATTACCCCCACGTGGAGAGCCGACTGTGATACTGAAACGCCCTACGGCGCCCCCACCTCTGAAATTGATTCCGCCATTCGAAAGCTGGTTGCGGAATATGACAACGTAACCGTTTTGAGAGGCTGGAATATGGTTCCTCACAAAAAGACGGAATTCTTCGCAGACCATCGCTTGCATCCCAACGATTTCGGCTTTGAGGTTTATACCGCAAACCTTTACCGCGAGCTGATTCCTCATCTGATCGAAAAAATCGGCTACACCTTTTCATGAAACAAAAAACAAAAAGAGGATACGAATATGCTTTTAAATGATCAACAAGTTCGAGCTATGACCAAGGGAATCGCTCGCATCGACGTGAAGAACGGATATTATCATTTTTTGAGATTCACCGAGGCAGAGCAAGCGTCCTACGTCAACCATCCCAGAAAGCCCTCGTTTTACAATGCGACACTTCAAAGCGCCTCCGTCAGATGGGCGCTCCGTACCGATTCGGAGTTTCTTGAATTTGATTTTTCCAACGGAGCGGAAAATAATCTTTCAACGCCTGTTTTTGACGTATACGAAAACGGAGCGCTTTGCAGAACCGTAAAGATCGAGCTCCAGTACGTTCGCTCGGGACACCTGTATATTCCGCTTTCCAAGGGAGAAAAGCTTGTGGAGATTTATTTCCCCTATAGCGCTTACGTCATGGTAGCCAACGTTGCGATCGCGGACGGAGCAAGCTTTGAGGCGGCAAGCCGTAAGTACAAAATGCTGACGTACGGAGATTCCTTGACCCACGGCGGTGCCGCATCCACCCCCTCTTTCTCTTATGCTCCCCGTCTTGCAGCAATGCTGAACGCCGATATCATCAACAAGGCGGTTGCAGGAGAGCACTTCTATCCTCCTGTGGTTTGCGAAAAGACCGCCGAGGAGCCCGACTGGATCACCGTTGCCTACGGAACCAACGACTGGAAGCATTGCACCAAGGAAGAGTTTGATGAAAATTGCACCTCTGTTCTGCAGAAGCTGACCGATTTTTATCCCGACAAGCCGATTTTTGTCATTACCCCTTCTTGGAGATCGGATTACAACGTGGAAACGCCCTTCGGCGCCCCCGCTACCGAGATCTACGCCCAGATCCTCAAAAATGCCGAGCACTTCCCCAACGTAACCGTGATTCGCGGTTGGGATCTTATCCCGCACAATACCGATTTCTTTGGCGATAACCGTCTCCATCCCAACAATTTGGGCTTTGATATCTACGCCGCAAATATTTACCGCAAAATCATCCCGCATCTCATCAAAAAGATCGGTTATTCCTTTGACTAAATAAAAAAGATCCTGCAAAGGTTGTGCAAAATTAGCGGAGAAATTATAGCCGGTTGCTTAATAATTGCTCCGCTATAAACAAATAAGTATCCCGGACAGATTTTCAAGGTCTGTCCGGGTTCTCATATCATTAAAAAGCCAAAACACGAT
>SVSL01000110.1 GCA_015064315.1 Oscillospiraceae bacterium | reverse complement strand
ACCAACTGAGCTACAGAGGCATACAGCAAGGGCTGTATATAATGGCGATCCGGATGGGGTTCGAACCCACGACCTCTAGCGTGACAGGCTAGCGCTCTAACCAGCTGAGCTACCGGACCAAATGGTGGAAACAATAGGGCTCGAACCTATGACCCTCTGCTTGTAAGGCAGATGCTCTCCCAACTGAGCTATGCTTCCATTTTTGATCGTCTTGCCGACGACTCGCTTATTATATCACAATCGTTTTGATTTGTCAATAGGTTTTTGAAAATTTTTTTGATTTTTTTCAAAAAAGTTTTTCAAAGCCACGGTCAAATCGTTTCTTCGGCTCAACGGGGCATATTATATCATATTTTCTCGCCCTTGTCAAGCCTGTTTTTTTATTTTTTTTCATCTTTTTTTGAAAAAAATGGGGAGCAGTTTTTGCTCCCCATTCAAAATCAAAACATCTTCTCAATATCGTCCCGATTGTAATACTGCTTTTTGTCGCAGAAACGGCAGGCGACCTCAAGGCGTTCGGGCTTGCCCTCGTCGATCTGCTCCTGCAAAAGCCCCAAGAGATCGGGCTTGCCGAGGGTGATGAGAGCCTTGGTGGTGCGCTCGCGGCTGCAGTTACAACGATATTCCACGTCCAGCTCGTCGAAGACGTCAAAGGGAATATCACGGAACGCAATTTTTGCGATCTCCTCATTGGAAAGTCCGGCATCAAAGAGGCGCGACACGTTGGAGAGATCGTTTGCGTTGCGCTCGATGAGATCCACGGTGTGACTGTCGGCAAAGGGAAGGAGTTGAACGATCACGCCTCCCGCCGCGCGGCAGGAGAGGTCGGTATCCACCAGAACGCCGAGGGCGCAAACGGTAGGAACCTGCTCGCTCTGGGCATAGTAGGCGGCGATATCCTCGGCAATCTCACCGCTGACCAGCTGAATGGAGCCGTTATAGGGCTCATTTCCGCCCACGTCGCGGATGATATTGAGCATACCGCGTCCAACGGCGCCGCCCACGTTGAGCTTGCCGTTGTGCTTCAAGGGGAGGTCCACGTCGGGATTGCGGAGGTATCCTCTTACGTTTCCAATGTAGTCGGAAACTGCCACCACGTGTCCCGCGGGGCCGTCGCCGGCGAGGGTAACGGTGATGCTATCGGTTTTCTCTCCCAGCATACAGCCCATCATGGAGGTGGCGGTGAGAAGGCGCCCCAAGGTGGCAGTTGCGGTGGGGGTGGTGTGATGGATGCGGATCGCCTCATTGACGATCTCCTTGGAATTGATCACGTGAATACGTGCGCTGCCGTCGGATGTCATGGCGCGCAGAATGGTGGAAGACATGGGAAGATCCTTTCTGAGTGAACAATGAATAATGAATAATGAATAATGAATAATGAATAATGAATAATGAATGATTAAGGTTGGTTTTGCTGGCGCAAAACCTTCATTACTTCAGAGCTGCGGTTGCTTTTGAACGTATTTGAATATAAAAGGTGCGGAGCGTTATTTTTTAGCTCTGGCGCAGAAATACCAGCGCTCGGTCTTCTCATCGGGCTCGGTGAAGGAAAAATCCGACCATACGCCCACAAGCTCCAGATGCGCGGCATCAAGAGCGGAGCGGATCTTCTCCATCTCGTAGCAACGCTCTCTTTGATGCTCATCCTCGCGGCGGTAGCTGCCGTTTTCCTGCTCAAGAAAGAGGGAAAGATAGAAATCGCAGAGCCCCGTGTCGGGATCGAAATGATTCTGCCAACCGCAGAACACGGCGGCGCGCTCCTCGCTCTCGGTTCCCTCGTCCCAAACCAGCTCGTCCTCCAGCACGTAAGCGTTGTCGCCGTAGGTGTGGCGGAACTTGTAAGGGGTGTTCATATCAAAGAGAAAGAGACCGTTGGGATCCAGATAATTATGTACCGTGGCAAAGCATTTTTGAAGATCGCCGTCATCGAGCAGATAATTGAGGCTGTCCAGACAGCAGGTCACGGCTCCCACGGTGCCGTAGAGCTCAAAGGAACGCATATCCTGAAGCAACCAAAGAATATCCGATCTGCCCTCTGCTCTTGCAAACGCCTCGGCAAGCATTTCCGCACTGCCGTCCACGCCGATCATATCGTAGCCGCGGTTGGCAAGGGGAATGGTCATGCTACCCGTTCCGCAGGCGAGGTCCAGCACGAGCTCCGGCTTTTGGGGAAGGAATTTTTCAAAGCATTGCTCCACAAAATCCGCCCACGCACCGTAGTTCACGTCGGCGTTGAGCTTGTCATAGACCTTGGCAATGGCTTCGTAACCCTGGCAGCCCATCAGCGGCGCTCCGCCTTTTCCAAACGCTCCAGAATGCGCAAATAACCGTCGCTTCCGTACTTCAGACAGCGATTGACGCGGCTGATGGTGGCGGTGGAAAGACCTGTCCGCTCGGCAATTTCCGAATAGACGTAGTTCTTTTTCAGCATTCTTGCCGCCTGCAATCTGCGTGCCATTTCCTGAAGCTCGGAGATCGTGCAGAGATCCTCCATAAAATTGCGGCATTCCTCGGTGTTTTGCGCCATCATGAGCGCGCGGTAGAGATACTCCACGTTGATATCATTTTTGTAATCGTTCATAAGAACAACCTCCTCAGGGGGCTTATTTGCCCAATACATTCGGGGTAACACCTCTATTGTACCACAGTTGCACAAAAAAGTAAATACCCGTTGTAAATTTTTTTGCATTTTGCGTCATTTTTCTGCATTGTGAAGTCGATGCAATGAAGCGTTAATGGAAGATTTACAGAAAAAAAGCCGCGGTATCTTGACAAGACTCCCTTTTTGGATGTATAATATAAGATGGTGTTTTATAAAAAGAGGGGGAGAGGCTATGCTTGGATACGTTCGTGTCAACGCGCAGGAGCTGCGCTTGCGGGAATACGAATATTACCGCGCTCTGTACTGCGGACTTTGCCGCCGTATGGGAAAATGCACGGGACAGTGCTCGCGTCTTTCTCTCAGTTATGATTTTGTTTTTCTTGCCACCCTTCGGATGTCGCTCCTCGGCGAGAAGCCTTCGGTCGGTCGCGTTCGTTGCATGGTTCATCCCTTGAAAAAAAGGAACGCCGTGCTCGCGTCGCCGTCCTTGGATTATTGCGCCGATGCCTCGGCTTTGCTTTCCTATCACAAATTAAACGACGACGTGGCGGATGAAAAAGGCTTTGCCAGAACAAAGGCGATCTTGTTGCGCCACTTGATGCGCTCCGCCTACAAGAAGGCGAGGGGCAGACACGGGGAATTGGATGAGAAGATCGGCGCGTGCCTGCAAAGGCTTTCGGAATATGAAAAAAACGCCCACGAGTATCCCAGCGCCGACACCCCGGCGGCTCTCTTTGGAGAGCTGATGGCGGCGGTGTTCTCCGAGGGGCTGGAGGGGGCTGATGCCCGTATCGCCTCGGAAATGGGGCGCGCGGTGGGGCATTGGATCTATCTTGCCGATGCCGCCGACGATTTTGCCGAGGACAAGAAAAGGGGACGCTTCAATCCCTATCGAGGGCTCTTTGGAGAGAATCCCACAAGGGAGGATCTGGAAAATCTTCGGATCTCTCTGACGGCACAGCTGATGCGCGGCGAGTCTGCCATGCTCCTCATCGACAGCTACGCCACGGCGGAATTAAAGGAAATTCTCTATAATATCATGTACTTGGGGCTTCCCGATCGTGCCGAAAGGATTCTTAACGGGATGAAGGGCGAAACGGAAAAATGAGTTTTTGGAAAGGTTAAGTGTTTTGATAAAATGAAAAGTCCTTATCAGATATTGGGCGTCTCTCCCGAGGCTACCGATGAAGAAATTAAGCAGGCGTATCGCGCTCTGGCGCGGAAATACCATCCCGATAAGTATCAGGATAGTGACCTTGCCGATCTTGCCAGCGAAAAAATGAAGGAGATCAACGCCGCCTATGAGGAGATCCAGAAGATGCGCGCCCAGAAGGGAAGCGGCAACGGAGACTCCCGCGGAGGATACCAACAGCAATCGGGCTCTTATTCGGGGCAGTATGCCGAGGTGCGCCGCCTGATCAATGCGGGCTCTCTTTACGAGGCGGAGCGTCTGCTTCGTCAGGCACCCTTGAACGAGCAGAACGCCGAGTGGCATTTCCTGATGGGCTGTGTGCTCTTAAAGCGCGGCTATTTCCTGGATGCCTCCAAGATGTTTGACATTGCCTGCAACATGGATCCCTACAATCAGGAATACAGGACGGCAAGGGAGCAGCTTCGCGCCCAGACCTCCACCTACGGAGGCGGCTACCGCACCGCGGGAAATTCGGGATGCGGATGCGATATGTGTACCTCGCTGCTTTGCGCCGATTGCTGCTGCGAGTGCATGGGCGGCGATCTGATCACCTGCTGCTGAGCACCGTGCTCGCACAAACCCGATAGGGGCGTGTATTGCACACTCGCGGACGACCAATGGTCGCCCCTACGATCAAAAAAGGATGTTCGCCGCATATTCGGCGTGTTGATATGGTGAAAAATTGTTGGTAGGGGATGGCGTTCTCGGTGTCCCGAACATGACGGAATTTCCGCTTTGTATCGGCGTGTTGACGCGATTAAATATTTTGCCTGTAGGGGTCGACGTAGCAAAGCGGCGCGAGCGTAATGAATGACACCACGGTGTGGTGTCAGAACGGGAGCGTGACCGAGTCGCAACGAGAACTCGACGACCCGAGAAGCAACAA
>SVSL01000013.1 GCA_015064315.1 Oscillospiraceae bacterium | reverse complement strand
AATATTCGCTGACGCGAATGTGGGCAAATTTCATTTCACATTGCGACGAAGGAGCAATATTTCACAATTTCCGCAAGGGAATTATTTCACATTCGCCGCAAGGCGAATATTTCACTTGAAAAACACCCGATTTTATGATATAATAACGGCAGAAAGGCGGTGTTGCTATGGCAGATTCGAAACTTCGTGACCTATCCATAGACTTTGCGGTTAAAGTCATTAAAATGTGTGACAAAATAAAAGGTCACTATTCTCTCGTAAATCAGTTGGAACGTTCGTCTACTTCTATCGGAGCAAATATTCACGAAGCGAATTATGCTCATAGCAAAGCCGATTTTGTTGCCAAATTTCAAATTGTGCTGAAAGAGTGCTATGAAACGGAATATTGGCTTGAATTGTTTGTAAAATCTGAATTGCTTGACCGAGAGATTGCAAAAGATTTGTATAATCAATGCGGAACGATTCGCAGAATATTGATTGCTTCAATCAATACCGCAAAGGAGAATATTGATGTCAAAAAGTAGAGAATATATGTCTCATCATCTCGACAATCCTCCCGAATGGTATTGGATAAATGGACTTCACGATGCAGGTATTATAGGTGTTGAAGCATTTGAGTTTCCATTCGATTATAATAAATTCGTCGGAGAAAAAAGCAAATATAATCGCAATCTTTTGGTATTGAAAATCAACGCCAAAGGAGCACTTTATGACAACTCGGTAGAGGAAATCCATCTTTACAACTACAAGACTTTAACGACTGATATATCCCTTGAAAACAGAAAAACAATTTGGTGGTTGGCGGATCGATTAATCGAACAAGACAATCATTACATTTTGGAAATTGATTTGCAAGATTTCGACTCATATCCCGAAGATTTCACCTTTAAGATCAAATTTGATCGAGCGGAAGTCAAACGAAAATAATCCAAGTAGTGTATATTTACGCACCTTTTTTGCGTTTTTACCTAACCTTACGCACCGTTTGCGCGCTTCTTCGCAACACAAAGGGCACGCCATCGGCGTGCCCTTTGTGTTGGCTGGGGTAGCCCCCCTTCGGGGCTATTCTGTGCCGCGTGCGGCACAGAATGAGGTCCGCATTCGCCGCCCGAAGATCGGGGAGCTTGCTCACCAGGCGCAGGGCGCGCGAATCTTCGAATCCGCTTGCGGATTTGAATACCCTGATACTAAAAAAACTTCTCCGCTTTTTTCGCCTCTGAAGTTTTTCGAAATTTTGTAGATGCATTTCGGGCATTTCGGGTCTGTAGACAGATTCGAACCGGCGAAAGGGTTGAAAAATTCAAATTTTTATGATATAATAATACTACAAGGAGTGAAAGGAGGATTTCAAAATGCCATGAATAAACTAAAATGGTATCAAAAATTATTGATTGCATTAACAGTTATTATATTTTCACCTTTAATTCTCGTAGGAATTATAATTGCAGGAATATATACATTGCGCCAAATGCCGAAGAATAAAAAGAAATATAAAAAATCTCGTTACTATGCAGATTTTCAAAATAAGTATATGACGAGTATTCTGTATTCCCCCGAGTATCGGTTTTATAATTCTGCAATGCACCGTGGCTTGCCAATAAAGTATGTAAAGCAAGAATCAAATGGATTTGAATATTTTATCCACAATGAAACTATTTATCTTTTCCCCGATTTTGAGCAAATAGACCTTAATGAGGAAGGAAACGTATGGCAAGCCGACTATGACGGTGATTGGAAACCTTTCGATGAATGTTATGCTAATTTGCTTGCTAAATTAGAAAGTACACCAATTTATCCTATAAAGTTACTCGTTGAAAGAAAAATGTTTCCGACGCTTAATTTAAACGACAAAGATATTCCCGACTGCATCTTTGTTACATGGAATTATGAAAATGCATTTGAAAACGAAGAATCTCCGTTAAAAATGATTATTCCTCAAAATTCCAAAGAGCTTTACGATATGATGCTTCAAACACCGGATTTGTGTGGTACATTTGAACTTAACGAAGGCACCGAAAACATTGAGTGGCGCTTACATGAAAACATCAAAATTGAACTTGGGGTAGATCCCCGAGATTGTTACTTCGGTGTCAGTAGATTGTTGTTTGGAAAAGTTGAAAGTGATATCACACATTGGCATCCCACTATTTTTGAAATCTACGATGATGTTTGCAATGTTGGAAAACGAGGAAACGTTATGGTTCTCCGTTCCACTGCAAGTAGCGGTACATTGATGTATTCCGGTAGCAAAGCAGATTGTCCCTATGCCCCAGACAAGAAATATTTATTCGGGAAATACTACTATTTAGAGGCGAAATAATTACATAGGCTTCGTTGCAAGCATGGTGTTAAAAGTCCGGTAGACTGCGGAAACTTTTAACTCCCATCATCACCAAGGAGGTAGTCTACCCTCCGCAAAATCGACCTGCATCTAAATTGGCCACACACGGCTTTGCATCTAAATCAGACACACGTCACAGAAAAAAGCACTTGCGCAAGCAAGTGCTTTTTTCAACTAAATCCGCCTTCTGCGGAAGAAATCCACCTTCGGTGGATGAAATCGCTTCGCGATGAAATCCCGCTTTGCGGGGACGGGGAGGCGGATTTCATTCTTTTCGGGTCTGTAGACAGATTCGAACCGGCGAAAGGGTTGAAATGTTTACAAAATTGTGGTATAATGAAAATACAGAATGGAGGTATCACGCATGAACAATCAAGAATATGCTTGCTACGAAGTGAAACTGAATCGGATCTTCAATATTCAATCAAAGCAGAATTTAATATGGCTCGCTGTATTATTTGCTTTGCCTATTCTTTATACGATATATAATATTGTAAATCATACATTTGATTGGAAAGGACTTCTCATATTCTGTTGCGGATGTTTAGCAATTATGATTGTAAAGCTCCTCAGCAATCCTAAGTGTTTAGATATAACTCCCGATACAATTAAATTTCAATATCGGGGAGCATTGCTAAATCTGTTCGTTACAGGACGTATATGGGGAGGCACCGGAACAGAATCCAAATACGAAAAAACATACACTTTGTATAATATAAAAAGCATTGAATATTTGCAATCCTCTTTTGAGAAAAAATTCTCTTGCGGGCATATACGTATATGCGCCGATGTCAATATGGGTGCAAAAGGAAAAGAGCAACGTACATTTCTCATATACGGTATGAAAGATTTTGAAAACACGTCCACTTGGATGAAAGAGTTCGTTCAACTTTCCAATGATACATAGGTTTTCGTTACAAGCATGGCACAGCACTGGAAGATAGCGGTGGGGTGCAGCTCATTTAAATCGAATCCATATCATACCACAAAGGGCACGCCGTTGGCGTGCCCTTTGTGGGTAGATCTCCGATTCGGATCGCCACAAGGTAGGGCGTTCTATTGGGGTAGAGCCGAAACGTTGGAACAGACACGGGCGACCAATGGTCGCCCCTACACATAAAATTGAGTTATAAAGCCATAGATGCAAAGGAATTTTGGATAGCTTCGCTTTCACGAAATGCTTGCAATCTTTTCCTACTTGTGGTATAATAAAGGCAATGAAAATACAAACAGAGAGGAAACTACTATGAAAATCGGAATCACAGACGATGCCATTCGTGGGGAAGAGCACTATCGGAGGTTGAGAGCCGCCGGCTTTGCACACTGCGATTTTAATATGGCGGATACCGAAAAGCTTCCCTATAGCTGCGATGATGCGGGATTTGAGGAATATTTGAAAGAGCAACGCGCCGCCGCCGAGAGGGCAGGCGTTACCATCTGGCAGGTGCACGGCCCTTGGCGTCATCCCGTTCATGACAGTACACCCGAGGAGCGCGCCGAGAGAATGGAAAAGATGCAACGCTCGATCCACGGCACCGCCATCCTTGGAGCCAAATACTGGGTGGTGCATCCCATCATGCCCTACGGCTTGGATGATCTTCTCACGGGCAATGCGGAAAAGACCAAAGCCCTCAATCTGGAGTTTATGAGAGGGCTTCTTCCCACCGCAAAGAGGGAAGGGGTTACCATTTGCCTTGAGAATATGCCGTTCCCCGATTTTTCGATCTCCACGCCTGCGGCGATCATTGAGATTGTCAAGGCGATCGACGACCCCAATTTTGCCATGTGTCTTGATACGGGTCACACCAACGTGTGCCGTGGATGGCAAAAGCCTGCGGCGGCGATGCGGGAATATGCCGAGTACATCAAGGTGCTTCACGTGCATGATAACCGCAAACGAAGGGACGAGCATCTGATGCCCTTCTATGGAAGCATTGATTGGACGGATTTTTACAAGGCGCTCTGCGAGGTGAACTTTGACGGCGTTCTTTCCTTGGAATGCGCTCCTCCCAAGAAGCTTCCCGCAGATATTATGGAGGATCTCTATCCCATCTATTTCAGAATCGCCAAGGCGATCTGTGGGGAGTAAGCAGATACGTAAGGGCTTTTTATGCAATACTATTTCTATTTGTTTTTATCTGTCTTGTGCGTGGCGTCAACCAACGTCATCGGTAAGCGCTACAATCAAAAAAACGCCCAAAGGATCGGGGCGTCGTCGATCTACAATTTCTTTTTGCTGTCGGCGGTGTTTTTCTGTTGGCTGATCCTGTTTTTGCGTGACCGAACCTACAACGCGGCGGTGATTCCGTATTCGCTTCTGTTTGCCTTGTGTTATACGCTCTGTCACATCGGAACCATCAACGCCCTGAAGCTTGGCTCGGTCATGCTGACCTCCCTCTTTGGCAAGCTATCGCTGATCCTGGTGTCTGTATGGGGATTTTTCTTCTGGAATCAGAATTTCACGCCCTTGGCAGGTGTGGGACTGCTTTTAACGGCGGTTGCCCTCTGGCTTTGCCTGTATCAAGGAAAGGGCGGGGAAGGCGTCAAGCCCAATCTCAAATGGCTGGGATGCCTCTTTCTGGTGCTGTTTGGAAACGCGGGATGCTCCATTGTGCAACGGAATCAGCAGGTGAAATTTGAAGGAAAATACGGAAGCTTCCTCATGGTGGTGGCAACCGGTGTGTCCTTGCTGGTCTGCTTGATGCTTTATCTTCGCAGTGACAAGAGAGATTCAGGGATCATTGCAAAGACCGCGTGGTATTTTCCCGTGACGGCGGGCATAGCCAATGCCTTGCTCAATCTTTTGGTCATTCGCTTGGCAACCTCGCCCCTGTCCCCCAGCCTGATCTATCCTACCCTTGCCGTGGGGAGTCTGATTTTGATCTCGTTGACTTCGCTTTTGATGTTCCGAGAGAAAATGCGCCCGTGGCAATGGTGCGGCGTGCTTTTAGGCATTGTGGCAACGGGAATTTTGTCGGTTTGAAACAAAAAAGAAAAAGACGACGTCTCACTAAGAACAATTTGCACAAAAGCATGAAATAAGAAAGGGGCTGTCTCATTAAGAACACCTCAAAGCCGAAAGATAGCGTAGCCTTGAAGTTATTTCATGGCTACGCTATCTCTTTGAATGACCCAAAACTTGTAGGGACCGGCGTAGCAAAGCGGCGCGAGCGTAATGAATGACACCACGGTGTGGTGTCAGAACGGGAGCGTGACCGAGTCGCAACGAGAACTCGACGGTCCGGAAAGCAACAAATTTTGCTTTTTATATGGCTACAGATAATAGCCGGATGCAATTTCAAAATTCTTTCGTTTCCGGACCGTCGAGGACGCCGGTCCCTACAGGCAAAAAATCCAAATCACATCAACACGCCGATACGGAGCAGAAATTGCATCGTTGTGTTGATTTGATGAATAATTTGATTGTAGGGGCGATTCATGAATCGCCCCTCCGTACGGATTCGATATTGTTTTAAACGGGCGACCAATGGTCGCCCCTACGGTCAACGATGGCTGTAATCGGAAATTTTGCGGCTACGCTCTTTCATCCGATTTTCCTCAAACCTTGTAGGGGGCGACGTCCTCGACGCCCCGGAAAGCAACAAATTTTGCTTTTTAAACGGCTACCAATCATAGCCGGATGCAAATCAAAAATCCCTTCGTTTTAGGGGCGTCGAGGACGTCGGTCCCTACAGGCAAAAAATCCAAATCACATCAACACGCCGATACGGAGCGGAAATCTTATCGTTTCCGGGCTGTCGAGGGCGCCAGCCCCTACCGATCAAGCAAGGAAGATTCGCCGCATATTGGGCGTGTTGATGTAGTAAAAAATCGGAGCCTCCGTCTGTTCGGAAGCTCCGTTTCTTTTTTAGTTTGCCTTGAGCGCCAAATCCAGCCAAACAAGACCCATGCTAAAGGCGTCGTGCAGCCCCTTCTTCATGCCCTGCTTGATGATCTTGGTGGGATCCTTGGAATCGATCACCTGAATCAGCACGTCGTCGGGGAGCTCCTTGTCCCCTACCTTTTTATAAGACATGATCTCCAGAATGAGAATGCATTTCTCATTGAGATCGCCGTAGCAAATGGTATTTTCCTCGCGCACCAGAGGCTTATCCAGATATTCCAGAAACTTGCCCTCTACCAGTGCTCTTGCATCCTGTGCCATACCGTTTTCCTCCTTTATTTCTATCATTGTCAGCCCGTAGGCATAAAGTCCTAACATATATTATACTATATTTTCCCACACTTGTCAATGCTTATTTTTATTTTTCCTCATTCCCCGCGCCAAATGACGGGATTTTGCCGCCAAAGCTCCTCGCAGGATCCGATCTTAGGGGTGCAGAGCGAATAGAGCGCATACGCCCGCTCCGCCCATTCGGCTTGCCGTCTCGCCCCGTCGGTTTCGGGCAGATCCGCCCTTCGGGTAACGATGGGAAGCGCGGCGGTCTTGCGGCATCCGCCGATAAATTCACAGCCACGCTCGTTTGCCGCCAAAAGGCGCACGTAGGCGGGAGAGGTCTTCAGATCCTCCCTCGTGATTCCCGTGAGCGCAAAGAGAATGCCCCGTTGCAGGCGCGCCGCGGGATATTTTTTGGTCTCGGCAAGCTTCAAAAGCGATTCCAAGGAGTCGGCTCTCCCGGAAATCTCCGCCAAGCGGTTTCCAAGGCCTCCCGAAAGCTCCGCGATCGATTCCAGCCGTTCCCGAGAGGTCAAACGAAAATGCCCTAAGATCAACGCCTCGGCGTTTTTCAGATCGGCAGGCGCCGTCTTCTTTTTCACACAGGGAGAAAGAATCTCACGCGCGCCGTTGGGGAGATAGGGCAGAACCGCCTCCAAGTCCTCGGCACGCCAAAGTCGGCGCAAGGCGGTTGCCGACGGAAATTTGGTCTTTTGTTCCACGGAGTCGGCACGGTAGGCACTTCCTACACGCTTGACGGTGACAGGCTTGATCCGCGAGCCCCTCTGCCGCAAGGCACGCAGATAGGAGATCGCCAGAATATCGTTGGAAAGACAGGGATGGACGTCACCGCAAAATTCCTGCAAGCAGGAGAAGAACGCGGCGGCAGTTCCCTCGTTCCCCTCAGCGCTCTTGGCGTAACGCTCCCAAAAGGCGGGATCGTCAAGCGCCGCGGAAAGCCGCTCCAGGCGTGCAAGGTCACCGCACTCCGAGCCAAACCACAATTCGTCAATGCCAAGACGGTCAAAAATCTCCACCCCCGCACCGCCAAAGAATTCGGCGCTTCCCGCACAGTAGGGAAAGGGCAATTCCAGCACGGCGTCCGCTCCGCCGAGGAGCATGATCTCGGCACGCGAAAAGGGATCCGAGATCGCCGCCTCGCCCCGTTGCACAAAGCAGCCGCTCATGAGGGCGATTACGGCATCGGCACCCGACGCCTTGGCTTGGGCGATCAAATATCCGTGCCCCGCGTGAAAGGGATTGCATTCGCAAATAATTCCAACGGTCTTCATAAGGGCTCCTTTCTGTGTCTTGTTTTTCTTCCTTCTATCATTATATCACACCTTTTTGCCCTTGTCAACGCCAACAAATCAAGAAAAAATGCAAATAATCGCTTCAAAAAGATGGTAAAATGTAAAAAAACTATTGACAAAAGCGCAAAAAGCGGTTATAATAATTAGTGTCGCATTTTATGTCAACCAAAAACCGGAGGTGGATAGCAATGATTTTGGATATGCGCCCCATGCTGAGAGGCGAGGTGGATCACATCCACATTGATTATCTGCTCACACCCGATCTTCCGGACGGCGCGGAATTCGAAGGCGATGCGCGCGTGCTTGGAGACATTGTGGACGAGGCGGGCTATATGCGCCTGACCCTGACCGCAAGCGTTGCCTATCACGCCGAATGCGCTCGTTGTTTGGAGCCCGTTAGCGGAGACTTTGCCGTTCAGCTGGAACGCACGGTCGCTGCGGAGGGCACCCTGACCGAGGAACAACTGGAGGAAAACGTGGACGAGTACGCAGTCATTGAGGACGGCAAGCTCGATCTGGACGAAGCGATCCGTGAGGAGCTGCTTCTCTCCTTCCCCATGCGTATCCTGTGCCAAGAGGATTGCCCGGGTCTGTGTCCCAAATGCGGAAAGCCCAAGCGCCTTGGCGATTGCGGCTGCCCTACCTGGGAGCCCGATCCGCGGTTAGCCGTACTGAAACAGCTGCTTGACAAAAATGAGGAAGATAAGTAAATTATGACATGGATATAAATGTATTCATGAAAGAGGAGGTGTAGACATGGCAGTACCAAAGAAAAAAGTATCGAAAGCACGCAGAGACAAGAGACGCTCCAACAACAGCAAGCTCTCCATGCCCGGCATTAACAAGTGCTCCAACCCTGCTTGTGACGCATTCGTAAAGAATCACTGCGTATGCAAGGTTTGCGGTTTCTATAACGGCAAAAAGGTTCTGGACGTTAAGGCAGACGCTTAATCGTCATCTCAAATGCTTTCTGAATGGGGAAAACCCACAAAAAAAAGACGAGCGCGGATCGTTTGATCCGCGCTCGTCTTTTGTTTTACGGAACTTCTATTTCAACGTAATTGGTATATTCGCTGCAAACGAAGCAAAACGTGGAACGAGCCTCCGCAGGAGAAAAAGAAGTGCTGGAACTGCTAGAAACCAAGGCTCTCATAATTCTATCGTGTGTCATGGTCTTGTCATTGCTCAGAAGATAGTGATTATAATCTCGAGAAAAAGATAACATATCCTGATGCCCCACATCGTGTATCAAATAAGGAAAGGTTTCAACCGTGTCCGCCTCGCCGTTCGAATTCAAGGTCACCGTGTGGTAGAGCTCACCGTCAAAGAAGATCAACTGCAAATGTACCCACTCCTTATCAATCGACGTGATTTTGGAAGGAATATAATGATCCACGATCTTGACAAAGCCGGGCTTTCCCTTTTGGCTGTTCTCGTAAAAGTCCTCGATCTGCTCTCTGCCGTGGATGAAGCTTGTGCCTTCCTCGATGAGGCAATCCTGTGTTTTCATGTATTCGGCGATCTGTGCAGGCGTCGATCCCCACGGAACACCCTTAAACTGTATCTTCGCTTGTTCAAGCATGAACGCCGCAACGTCCTCGGTTGCCGTAGGATCCTGATACTCCAATTTGATCGTCGAGGACTCCTCCTCGCGCTTGCCCTCTACGGTCTCGCCCACGTTACACGAGGTAAAAAGCATGGTACCGCACAAAAGCAGTACAAGAAGCAATGATAAATAACGGGTTGTTTTTTTCATGATCTCGCCTCCTTTTAATAATTGGAAAAGCATCTGCAAATTCAGTATATCATATTTTGGGGACTTTGTCAAGAAAAAAAGAACGGCGACGTTGCACCGTTCTTTTTTCCTCATTCCACCGTATTCATTCTCTCAAACCCATGCACAAAGCCCGAAATATCCGCCGAGCAGATATCGCCTCCAATGACGCGGTTGCGGTAAACCAGCACGTTGGCAAGCACCCTTCCCTCGTAGCCCTCGTAATTCGTCACCACAAAGGTGTAGCGAGTCACGTCCTTTCCCTTGTATTTGGAAAGATTCAGCCCCTGCTCCTTCTGCATCTCGTTGTAAGCCGCAAAGACCTTGTCAAACTCGGCAGGGATCGTCACGGTTTTGGTCTCCATAGGGCTTCCCTCCACCGTCCAGCCAAATTGGGAGAGAAACGCCGACACGTCTCCCTCGGTTTTGATCTTATCGTAGCTGATCTCCTTCTTCTCCCCCACTCCTGCCGAGGTCTGGGATGATACCGCGTATGTAGGAACAAATGCGATGAGAGTGATCAGAACCGTCAAAGCCACGCAAACCACTCCCACAAGCTTGATGGTGCCGGCACGCAAGGAATAAATAAACATAAAGCGCCTCCCGATATTTCATATAGTTTTCCGATTTCCTGTTAAACTATATGAACGCCGAGGGCGCTTTATACGATTTTAATGAAAAAAAGATGCCCGGATCAACGTCTTCCGAGAAGCGAAATATCAATATCCAGCTCCGATACTCTCGAAGCATCGCGCACGCCCTTGGAATGGGCGTAGACGTTGTGCAAAAGCCCCATCATCATAAAGGTGGCAAGCATGGAGGAGCCGCCGCAGGAAAGCAGAGGCAGCGTAATGCCTACCGTGGGAAGCATGGCAAAGCACATACCGATGTTCTCCAAAATCTGCACCACAAACATCGACCCGATGCCCGCGCAGATCAGTCCGCCGTAGTCCGAGTGGCTTGCCGATCTTGCCAGCGTAAAGATGCGAACCACCATGATCATAAAGATGATGATGACCACCGCGCCGCCAAAAAATCCGAATTTCTCACAAACAGTGGAAAGAATAAAGTCGGTGTGCGACGCGGGAAGCTGCTCATAGTATTCCCCTCCAAAGAGTCCCTGCCCAAAAAAGCCTCCCGCTGCAATCGCCGCGCGACTGAGCAAGGGCTGCCAGCCGTAGCCGCCGGGGTCAAGGGATGGGTTAAAGCCCACAAGGATCCGTCGCTGCTGATAAGGCGCCAGATGCTCGAACAGATAGGGAGCCGCCAGCACCAGCACCACAGCCGCAACCGCAAAATATCCCACATGCAGTCCCGCGCAAAAGAGCATCAGGGCAATGAGCGCAAGATAGACAAGGGCTACGCCAAGGTCTCCCGAGAACAGAATGGGACCTACCACCAAAAGCGCGTGTCCCGCAAGAAGCAGTACCGTCAGGGGCTTATTGATGTGATCCTGCACCCGGAACAAATGCTTGGCAAAGGTGCAAACGAAGGTGAATTTGACAAACTCCGAGGGCTGTACCATAAATCCCGTTCCGGGAATCTTGAGCCAGCTCTTGTTTCCGGTCTCCATATTCACGCCGCTCTCACCAACCAGAAGCGTGATCACCAAAAGCAGAACCGAGCCCACCAGCATGGGAACCCAAAGCTTATCCACAATCACGCGATAGTCGATGAACGCGATGATAACGGTTACGAAGATCCCAACGATGAAAATGGCAACCTGCATCTTCAGCTTGGACATTCCAAAGTTGTCCACCGCTCCGTAGACCGTTACAATGCTGATCAATGAAAGAAGCGTTGCACAGATGAACAGCACGGGATCAATATTCTTAATGGCTTCTCTGACCGTATTCCACAGCTTTTCCATGGCGAGCTCCTTTCTTCAAAACGATACATCTTTTTCATTCGTACACCCGCTCCCTCTCACCCGTCTTCGACGGGAGCTCCCCCAAGGGGGGAGCCTTTCGTAAGCCTCCACCTCCGGGGGAGGTGGCACGGCATCAGCCGTGACGGAGAGGGAACCCCATCATACAGTATATCAAGTCATGGGGGAAGGGAAATTTTTGCAAAAGTTTCCCTTCCCCCGTAAAATTTTATTTTAATACTGTCTTCCCCAGATCACCATATGCTTTGCAGGCTTGCCGCAGCATACGCAAACGTCGGAAAGATGATCCTGTACGAAGGGAATGCAACGGGACTTGACGCCGCCGGTCTCCTCCTTCACCTTCTCCTCGCAGGCGGTCTCGCCGCACCACATCGCCTTGATATAGCCCGATTTGTTCTCGGCAATATCCAGCATCTCCTCAAAAGAGCGCGCCTCGTAGGTGCGGTTGGTGCGATTCTCCAGCGCACGCTGATAAAGCTCCTCGTGAACCTTCTTCAGTGCCTTCTCTACCTCCTCGGCAAGGTTGTCAAGGGATACGAAGGTCTTCTCTCTGGTCACGCGGCTGACAAGCACGCAGGAATTGTTTTCAATATCGCGGGGACCGATCTCCAGACGAAGCGGAACGCCCTGCATCTCATACTGGCTGAACTTCCAGCCGGTGGAGTTGTCGCTGTCGTCCAGCTTGACGCGGAACTGCTTGGAAAGCTGATTTTTGATCTCATTCGCCTTCTCCAGAACGCCCTCCTTGTGCTGTGCCACGGGAATGATGGCAAGCTGAATGGGCGCAATGGCGGGAGGCAGGATCAGACCGTTGTCATCACCGTGGGTCATGATGATGGCACCGATCATACGGGTGGAAACGCCCCAAGAGGTCTGGTGAGGATACTTTTGGGTGTTGTCACGACCCGTGAACATAATATCAAACGCCTTTGCAAAGCCGTCTCCAAAGTAGTGGGTGGTACCTCCCTGGAGTGCTACGCCGTTGTGCATCATGGGCTCAATGGTATAGGTCTCCTCGGCACCGGCAAACTTTTCCTTTTCGGTCTTGCGTCCGGTGTAGGCGGGAATGGCCAGAGATTCCGCATAGAAATCCTCGTAGACCTTGAGCATTTGCAGAGTCTCCGCTCTTGCCTCCTCCTCGGTCTCGTGCATGGTGTGACCCTCCTGCCAGAGGAACTCGGAGGTGCGTAGGAAGGGACGGGTGGTCTTTTCCCAACGAACCACGCTGCACCACTGGTTATAAAGCTTGGGCAGGTCGCGGTAGGACTGAATGATATTGCGGAAATGCTCGCAGAAAAGCGTCTCGGAGGTGGGGCGCACGATCAGTCGCTCGGCAAGCTTGTTGCCGCCGCCGATGGTAACGATGGCGCACTCCGGGGCAAAGCCCTCTACGTGATCCTTCTCCTTTTGCAAAAGCGACTCGGGAATGAACATGGGCATATAGACGTTCTCATGTCCCAGCGCCTTGAATCTTGCATCCAGATCCTTCTGAATGTTCTCCCAGATTGCGTATCCGTAGGGACGGATGATCATACATCCCTTTACGCCCGAATAATCAACCAATTCGGCCTTCTTTACTACGTCGGTGTACCATTGTGCAAAATCCACGTCCATGGACGTGATCTGCTCAACCATTTTTGCGTTGTTCTTTGCCATAACAAAACCTTTCTCTGATTCCATCATTTCTCATGAGTCTTCCGCATGAGAACAGAATTATTCATTATACTAATTATAGCAAATGAAAAGAGAATTGTCAAGGGATTTTTTGCGGAAGGAGCAGGAAGAATGTCAAAAATTTATCTTTGCGGTGTCAGAATCGATAACCTTTCCATGGAAGAGGCGGTAAGGCGCGGGCTTGGAAAAAAAGTCGCCCCCTGCGTTGCCTTTACTCCCAACGCCGTCATGCTGGATGCCTGCCGCCGAGAACCGTCCTTGGCAGGGCTTTTGAACCGCGCCGACCTGTCCCTCCCCGACGGGTTCGGCGTTCTTGCCGCCGCGGCGAGAAAGAAGCACCCTCTGCGGGAGCGCATCGCGGGCATCGATTTTGGGGAGGCGATTCTTGAAAAAGCCTCCAAGGAGCATTTGCGCGTCTTTCTTCTGGGCGGCAAGGAGGGCGTGGCGAAAACAGCATCGGAAAGGCTCTCTCAAAAATATCCCGGCTTGAAGGTCTGCGGCGTTCATTCGGGATATTTTCCAAAATACGGAGAAGAAAACGCCGCCGTCCTCCGACAGATCAACGAGGCAAAAGCCGCTATCCTGTTCGTATGCTTCGGCTTTCCCACGCAAGAGAGATGGATCGACGAAAATCTCCCTGCCCTTCCCCACCTTCGCTTGATCGCAGGGCTGGGAGGAAGCCTTGACGTTTGGGCAGGCAACGTAAAACGCGCTCCCAAGCCGCTTCAAAAGCTGGGATTGGAATGGGCGTGGCGGATGGCGCACGAGCCAAGACGCTTGAAAAATCTGCCGGCGATCCTTCGCAGTGCGTTTTTGAGCTGAAGAATCAATCGGACATAAAAAACCACCGCCGCGCACCCGTTGGGTGCGCGGCGGCGTCTTTAAAGCTCTTTATGAAATGAAATTACCACCTCGTAGGAACACCGTTCACATAGCGCCAGTATCCACCTTGAACCTGGGTCGCGCTATAGTAAAGGACAGGAACGCCCAAAAGGTCGGAGTTGTTTGAGGTGGAGATCGAGATCTCCTCCCACGTCTCGGGAGTGCCCTCGTAGTAGATCACGGTAAGGCTCGAGCAATTTTCAAACGCTGCATCACCAATATGTGTCACGCTTTTGGGAATGACAACGCTCTCAAGGCTCGTGCAACCCGAGAACATATTCATATCAAGGGAAGTGTCACCGTTCGGAATGATGATGCTCTTCAGATTTGCACATCCCATAAATACGCCGCGGTTCATGCCGGCAAGGCGCTCGGGCAGCTTGATCTCGGTAATGGCAGTGCAATTCTGGAAGGTATACCAGCCCAACCAAAGGTCTTCTGTGCCTGCGGCAAAGGTCACGTCTACAAGACTCGTACAATTCAAAAATGCACTATCGCCAATGCCTGTAACGTTGCCCGGAATCGTGATGGCGGTAAGGCTCTCGCAAAGTGCAAAGGCACTATGGTCAATGCTTGTCAGCGTGCTCGGCAGACTGATCTCGGCAAGACTTGTGCACTTGTAGAATGCACCTTTATCGAGGGAGGTTACCCCTTCGGGAACCGTGATGCGTTCCAGGCTCGTGCAGTACGCAAACGAGTTGGTTCCGATGTTTTTGAGCGTGCTCGGCAGAGAGACGCTGACAAGGCTTGTGCAGCCGGAGAACTCTCCCTGGAAGAAGGATTGAACGCCCTCCGGAACGACGATGCTCGTCAGACTCTCGCAATTTTCAAACGCAAAGGGCTCAAGACTCTCAAGTCGCTCGGGCATGGTAACGCTTGCAAGCTTTTTGCAGTTTCCAAAGGCATAATAATCGATGTGTGTAACGCTGTTCGGGATGACGATGCGCTCAAGGCTTACGCAGTTGAAGAAGGCGTATTTGTCGATTCCCGTAACGCCGTTGTGCAGAACGACCGTTTTGAGATTGACAAAGTTGCGGAATGCGTTGTCGGTGATATGCGTAACGCTCGCAGGCAGGATCAATTCCGTGATCTCGTTGCCGTTTGCGTCCAGAACGTGGCAGTTGGGGAGATCATCCGGCTGCGCGTCATAATTCGCAAATGAAACGTTGAGCCATGCTTCAATATCGGTAATGTACAGATCTCCGTCATCCGGCAAACCGTCTATACCAACGTGGGTTAAGGAAGAGGCGGAAATAAAGCAAGAAAAGCCGTCATAATAAGGATAGGTTCCGCATCTGCGGAGTGCATAGTCACCGATGGACGTTACACCCTTGCCGATGGTAGCCTTGGATAACTGCTCGTGTCCGTAAAGCGCATACGTTCCGATGCTCGTAACGCAGTCAAGGATCTCAACCTCCTCCAACCAACCGCTACCACCGGACGCATATGCAACGTATGCGGGAACGCAGGTGCCGCCGAACACGGCTTTTTTGATGCTTCTCTCTGCGAGAACGGGATTATCCTGCGCTCCGTAGGAGGAGTTATAATATACTGTGGAAAGGTTGGTGCATTCACCAAAAATGCGCTTGCCGATGCTTGTCACCGATGCGGGAACGGTGAATTCGGTGAGCGATGCGCAACCCCAGAAAGCCTTTTCGCCAATGATTTGGGTGGTGTTCGGGAGAATCAATTCACGCAAGGATGTACATCCATAGAATGCCTCGTTGCCGATGGAAAGAATGCCGCTCGGCAGCGTGATCTCCGAAAGCGCGGTCATATCCTTGAACGCGCCGTCCGCAATGGCGGTCACCGCCGCGCCGTTGTAGGTCGCTGGGATGACGATGCGATCCATGGGCGGGTCTACCTCAGGGTTTACTCTCACGCTATACGTGCCGTCCTCCAGCATCGTAAAGATCAGCGCATCCGGTGCGGTTTCCGATGCAGCCCTGTAAACAGCCGTGTAGATCTTGTTTTCGTTGGTCACCTTTGCGTGAAGAATAGGCTCCGTGCTTACAACAGCGCCCTTTTCGTTGAGCCAATACGCAAAGGGGATTCCCTCCGCGTCGGTCTCGGAGGCGATGAGCTCTGCCGTTTCTCCGCTCGCATACAAGCCCCTCGTAAAGCCGTTGGGAAGACTGCCGCCCTCCACCGTCACCTGATAGAAATCGGCATCCGCCGGGCGGTCGGCGCGATAGTTAAAGTACCTCTGTGCCGACGCTCCGTAGGAGAGCATATCGGTCAGAAGCGTTTTCAAAGCTTCATTCGTCGTGGGGGCATCACCGATCTTGCCAAGCTTTGTGTAAGCATATTCCAGAATGCTGTACTTTTCCACGTCGCTGTAGTAGGTCGTGCCATTCACCGTAACGTAAGCACGCGCAAATACCTCATCCGTCATATTCTTTGCGGCAAATTCCTCATAATAGAAAACGTAGTAGAGCTTGCCGCTGATGGTCTGCGTGCCTGCGGTCCTTACGGAAAGCTCCTCGGTTCCCTTTTCATAGGAAGACTGCGGCTCAGTCCAGTAGAGCATACCAAAGTCACCTGTGGGGGAAGCGCCCTGCAGGTCTACCGCAAACAACAGGTACACCTTATCCGAGAAGGACAGATTCTTTTTTTCGATGGAAAGCGTCGGCTCTGCCGTCTCTGCAAATGCGGGCGCGGTACCAACACAGGTAAGAAGCACTGTTAACAAAAGCAACAGTACCACCAATAGTTTCTTTTTCATCACGTTTCTCCTTTTTTATTTTGTTTTTTGGGGAAAACAGCAAAGCAGGGGCATCCTTTGCAAATGCCCCTGCTTTTGATCAGGCCCATTCGCCCTGATTTTCATCATCTACGGGAGGAATCGTTCCTCCACCGATCGACGTACGGATCACGTCATCCTCGCCAATCGTCACTAAGGCGAGCTCAATCTTCTCGTAACGCTTTTTCACAGTTATCCCTCCTTCCCTCTGTCGTCAATCATCAGTATACCATAGCATTTTTGAAATGTCAAGTATTTGTTTTATAATAGTATTTCAATTTGGGAAAACGACAACGTATTGCCATCCATCGAGATGCTTGTAAAAATGGCTGATTTTTTTAAGGTATCAACCGATCTGTTGTTGGGAAGAAACACCGAGAATACAATTTCCGTGGCAGAGCTGACGGATGAGCAGGTGTCGCATATCCGATTGCTGATCAAGGATTTTTCCGAATTGAACCAAAAATGAGGTGTTTCTTGTAAATCACCGTTGCGCAAACGCTTTTTTATTTGCAAAATGCACACAAACAATGCTTCGAGAATGGATTTTATCTATAGAATGTTACAAATTTGATAAAATTTCGTCAACCCCCTTGTATATTTGGCAAAAATGAGTTAAAATATAGGATGTATGGAAAGGTTTGCCTTTTCCAAGACAAGGAAATCAAAAAATCATATAAACGGAGGATTATTCCAATGGCAAACGTAAAAGTAGCGATTAACGGTTTTGGTCGTATCGGCCGTCTGGCTTTCCGTCAGATGTTCGGCGCTGAGGGCTATGAGGTTGTTGCAATCAACGACCTGACCGCTCCCAAGATGCTGGCTCACCTGCTCAAGTATGACACTGCTCAGGGCAGATACAACCACGAGGTAAGCGCAGACGACGCTAACAGCACCATCACCGTTGACGGCAAGACCATCAAGATCTACGCTGAGAAGGACGCTAACAACTGTCCTTGGGGCGAGCTGAACGTTGACGTTGTTCTCGAGTGCACCGGCTTCTACTGCTCCACCGAGAAGTCCATGGCTCACATCAACGCAGGCGCTAAGAAGGTTGTTATCTCCGCTCCCGCAGGCAACGACCTCAAGACCATCGTTTACAGCGTAAACGAGAAGAATCTGACCGCTGATGACAAGATCATCTCCGCAGCTTCCTGCACCACCAACTGCCTGGCTCCCATGGCTAAGGCTCTGAACGATTACGCTCCCATTCAGAGCGGTATCATGACCACCGTTCACGCTTACACCGGCGACCAGATGATTCTGGACGGCCCCCACAGAAAGGGTGACCTCCGCCGCGCTCGCGCAGGTGCTCAGAACATCGTTCCCAACTCCACCGGTGCTGCTAAGGCTATCGGTCTGGTTATCCCCGAGCTCAACGGCAAGCTGATCGGCTCCGCTCAGAGAGTTCCCACCTGCACCGGCTCCACCACCATTCTGGTAGCTGTTGTTAAGGGCAAGGATATCACCAAGGACGGCATCAACGCTGCTATGAAGGCTGCTGCTTCCGAATCCTTCGGCTACAACACCGATGAGATCGTTTCTTCCGACGTTATCGGCATGACCTACGGTTCTCTGTTCGATGCTACCCAGACCATGGTTGCTAAGATCGACGACGATACCTACCAGGTACAGGTTGTTTCTTGGTACGACAACGAGAACTCCTACACCAGCCAGATGGTTCGCACCATTAAGTACTTCGCTGAGCTGGCTTAATTGAAAATCACCTTTTCCAAGACCGAATCGCACGCGATTCGGTCTTGTTTTTTGCTTTTTTCCTCGCTTTTTATAAAACATACATAATATTCACTCAAAATTGCATAAAAATGAATATTTATTCACACCAATCCCACTATATAATAAACAAATTCACAAAATAATTGAATATTTTTTCACAACAGCTATTGACAAACAAGGCTTCTTCGGTTATAATATTATTCATCTTATAAAATGGACAGGATTTTTTTAAAATCGAAAGGAAGTCTCTCTGCAATGGCAAAGGTTTTCATTGACGGCAGTGCCGGAACCACGGGTCTTCGCATCTTTGAAAGATTGGCAGACCGCACGGATATTGAATTGATCCGCTTGACGGAAGAACTCAGAAAGGATACCGAGGCAAGACGCAAGGCTTTGAATGAAGCCGATATCGCCTTTTTGTGTCTCCCCGACGCGGCGGCGATGGAAGCGGTCTCCCTTGTGGACAATCCCAACACCGTTATCATTGATACCTCCACCGCCCACAGAACCAACCCTGCCTGGGCATACGGCTTCCCCGAGCTGGAGGGTCAGCGCGAGAAGATCAAGGCTTCCAAGAGAATTGCCAATCCCGGCTGTCACGCCAGCGGATTCGTGGCGCTCATCGCGCCTCTGGTAAAAGCAGGACTCCTTGATGCCGACACCCCTCTTTCCTGCTTCTCTCTCACGGGATATTCGGGCGGCGGCAAAAAGATGATCGCCGAGTACGAGGACGCCGAGCGCGATCCTCTTCTGGATGCCCCCAGACAGTACGGTCTGACGCAAAAGCACAAGCATCTGCCCGAAATGGCGGCAATCTGCGGACTTTCAAAGGACCCCATCTTCTGCCCCATCGTAGCCCCCTACTATGCAGGCATGGAGGTGACCGTTCCCCTTTTCAAGGAACAGATCAAGGGAAGCCTCGAGGATCTCAAAAACGCCTACAAGGACGTCTATCAAAACGGCTTGATCCAATTTGTTGAAAACGCCGACGAAGCGGGACTTCTTTCCGCCAACGCCCTGGAGGGCAAGGACGATATGCAGATCACAATCTGCGGAAACGACGACCGCATCCTGTTGGTTGCCCGCTTTGACAATCTGGGCAAGGGTGCATCGGGCGCGGCGATCCAGAACATGAACCTGATCCTTGGCGTTCCCGAGGACACGGGATTGAACGTATAACACGGAATATTCGAAAGGAATGGAAGATAAAATGAAGCTCATCAACGGCGGCGTATGTGCCGCAAAGGGATTTGTCGCAAACGGAATTCACTGCGGCATTCGCAAGAACAAAACCAAGCGTGATCTGGCAATGATCATGAGCGAGTGCCCTGCCTCCGCGGCGGCGGTATACACCACCAATCTGGTAAAGGGGGCGCCCCTTTTGGTCACCAAGGCACATCTTGCCAACGGTGTGGCGCAGGCAGTCATCTGCAACAGCGGCAACGCCAACACCTGCAACGCCAACGGCATTGAGGTTGCCGAGCAAATGAGTGCTCTTGTGGCAAAGGAGCTGGGCATTTCCGCCAACGACGTGGTGGTGGCATCCACGGGCGTCATCGGTCAGCCGCTCAACCTTGAGCCCATCGCAAACGGCATCCCCGTTCTTGCCAAGGGACTTTCCGCAAACGGCGGCGAGGCGGCGGCAGAAGGCATTATGACCACCGACACGGTCAAAAAAGAGGTTGCCGTTTCCTTTGAGATCGGCGGCAAGACCTGTACCCTGGGCGGCATTGCCAAGGGCAGCGGCATGATCCACCCCAACATGGCAACCATGCTGGTCTTCATCACCACCGACGTTGCCATCTCCCCCGCGATGCTTCAAAAGGCACTTTCCACCGATATCACCAACACCTTTAACATGGTCAGCGTGGACGGCGACACCTCCACCAACGATATGGTCACCGTTCTTGCCAACGGCATGGCGGGCAACGACGAGATCACCGAGGAGAACGAAGACTTTGCCATCTTTATGAAGGCTCTCAACACTGTCACCGTGGCACTCTGCCGCATGATCGCAGGCGACGGTGAGGGTGCAACCAAGCTTCTCGAATGTAAGGTGACGGGTGCCAAGGATGTTCCCACCGCAAAGACGGTTGCCAAGAGCGTCATCTGCTCCAGCCTCTTAAAGGCGGCTATGTTCGGTGCTGATGCCAACTGGGGACGCGTGCTCTGCGCCATCGGCTACAGCGGTGCCGACGTGGACGTAAACGCCGTGGACGTTTCCTTCCGCAGTGCCAAGGGCGAGATCATCGTTTGCAAGAATGGCGCAGGCGTGGAATTTTCCGAAGAGATCGCCAAGGAGATCCTTCTGGAAAAGGAGATCGAAATTCTCATCTCCCTTGGCAAGGGCGAGGGCTCTGCCACCGCATGGGGCTGTGACCTGACCTACGATTACGTGAAGATCAACGGCGATTACCGCACGTAATTTCATCGGTTCGGTTCATAAAGGGGCGAATCAAAATCGCTCACTCCCAAATCGGCAAAATTCCTTAGCTACCTTTAAAAATTACACTTGACAATATGCACAAACCAAAGGCTCCCTTGTGTAAAGGGAGCTGGCGCCGAAGGCGACTGAGGGATTGTTTGACTTAAAATTTTTGTTTTTTACAATCCCTCCGCCTCGTTCCTCGGCACCTCCCTTTACACAAGGGAGGCTTTAGATCAGCACGATTTGTTTATTTTGTTGACAGTGATTCTAAAGCTATACTTTGTCAGTAATCTTAGCCACCTAAAAAAGTGGACGAAAACTTTCACATATCAGAGTCTGCAAAACAGAGAGGATCTATCATGAGTATCGAATTTTCCAACGCGCAACGCGCTGAGGTGCTCACCGAGGCACTTCCCTATATCAAACGCTATACCGGCAAGATCGTCGTGGTCAAATACGGCGGCAACGCCATGATCAACGAGGATCTCAAAATGCAGGTCATGGAGGACATCGTTCTCCTTTGGCTCATCGGCGTTAAGGTGGTTCTGGTTCACGGCGGCGGCCCCGAGATCAACGATCTGATGAACCGTCTGGGCAAAAAAGCCGAGTTTGTAGACGGTCTGCGCGTTACCGACAAGGAAACCGTGGACATCGTGCAAATGGTTCTTGCCGGCAAGGTCAACAAAACCCTGGTTAACCTCCTGGAAATGAAGGGCGGACGCGCCATGGGTATTTCCGGCATGGACGGTATGCTCATCGAATCCAGGATCAAGGACGAGCGTCTGGGCTACGTGGGCGAGATCACAAAAATCAACATCGCCCCTGTCACCGACCTCTTGGAAAAGGGATACATTCCCGTCATTTCCACCGTGGGATGCGACCGCGAGGGCAACACCTATAACATCAACGGCGACACCGCCGCCGCTCACATTGCAGGCGCGCTGAGCGCCGAAAGACTGATCATGATGACCGATATCGCAGGCGTTCTGCGCGACAAGGACGATCCCTCCTCCCTCATTCCCGAGATCACCGTTTCCGATGCCGAAAAGCTCAAGGTGGAAGGCATCATCTCGGGCGGCATGATCCCCAAGGTGGATTGCTGTGTGGAAGCCATCCGCGAAGGCGTGGAAAACGTGATCATCATGGACGGACGCGTTCCGCATTCTATCCTCATGGAGCTGCTCACCGACGAGGGTGCCGGCACCATGGTAACGGGAGGTTGATCCCATGAGCAATCTCAAGCAAATTGACAGCACCTACGTGGCAGGCACCTACGCCCGCTTCCCCGTGGAAATCGTTTCGGGCAAGGGCTCTCTTGTTTACGATGAGAACGGAAAACGCTATATCGACATGGGCTCGGGCATTGGCGTTACCGCCTTTGGTATTTCCGATGACGAATGGGTCAAGGCTGTCACCGATCAGCTGAACAAGGTTCAGCATATGTCCAATCTCTACTACACCCAGCCCTGTGCTTCCCTTGCCGAGCTTCTCTGCACGCGCACGGGCATGAAAAAGGTATTCTTCTCCAACTCGGGTGCCGAGTCCAACGAGTGCGCCATCAAGGTGGCGCGCAAATACGCGGCAGAAAAGAAGGGACCCGAATATAACACCGTCATCACCCTCAAAAACAGCTTCCACGGAAGAACCCTGACCACCCTTGCGGCAACCGGACAGGATCATTTCCACGAGCTCTTCCAGCCTCTGACCCCCGGCTTCGTTCACGCCCCCGCCAATGATTTTGAAGCACTCAAGGTGCTGGCAGAGGCGCACAAAACGGCAGGCATTCTCCTGGAATGTGTGCAGGGCGAGGGCGGCGTCATCGCTCTTGATCCCGCATACGTCAAGGCGGTTGCCGATTATGCCAAGGAAAACGACATCATTCTGATGATCGACGAGGTGCAAACCGGTAACGGACGCACCGGCGAGCTTTACGCCTACATGAATTTTGGCATCACCCCCGACGTGGTCTCCACCGCAAAGGGTCTCGGCGGCGGTCTGCCTCTGGGCGCAACCCTTTTGGGCGAAAAGGTAGAAAACGTCCTTGCCCCCGGTGATCACGGCTCCACCTTTGGCGGCAATCCCGTTGCCTGCGCGGGCGCGGTCAATCTCATCTCACGCATCGATGAAAAGCTGCTTGCCGAGGTGAAGGAAAAGAGCGACTATATCTTCAACACGCTCAAGAATTGCAAGGGCATCAAGGGTGTCAGCGGCATGGGACTGATGATCGGCATTGAAACCGAGCGTCCCGCCTCCGACGTCATCAAGGACTGTATGGCGGCAGGCGTTCTCTGTCTGAGCGCAAAAACGAAGGTGCGTTTGCTTCCCGCCCTCAACATCCCCATGGACGTGCTCAAGGAAGCCATTGAAATTTTGAAACAGGCTTGCGCCAAGGAGGCTTGATCTATGAATCTGACAAACAAGCATTTTTTAAAGCTTTTGGATTTCACCCCCGCCGAGATCGAGGGGCTTCTGAATCTTTCGGCGGATCTCAAAATGAAGAAAAAGAAGGGCATCCCCCACCGTATGTGTGAAGGAAAGAGCATTGCCCTTGTCTTTGAAAAAACCAGCACCCGTACCCGTTGCGCCTTTGAGGTGGCGGCGGCGGATCTTGGAATGCATCCCACCTATCTGGATCCCACGGGCTCCCAGATCGGCAAAAAGGAAAGCATTGCCGACACGGCGCGCGTGCTTGGCAGAATGTTTGACGGCATTGAGTACCGCGGCTTTGGACAGGAGATCGTGGAGGAGCTCGCCGCAAACGCAGGCGTTCCCGTTTGGAACGGTCTGACCAACGAGTTCCATCCCACCCAGATCCTGGCAGATTTTCTGACCGTTCGCGAGATCTTCGGATCTCTCAAGGGCAAAAAGCTGGTCTATATGGGTGACGCCCGTTACAACATGGGCAACTCCCTGATGGTGGGATGCGCAAAGATGGGTATGCACTTTGTTGCATGCGCTCCCAAAAAGTATTTCCCCAACCAAGAATTGATCAACGCTTGCCTCTCCGTTGCCAAGGAGACAGGCGCGACTTTGGAATTTATTGAGGATCCCATGGTTGCAACACGGGGCGCCCACGTGATCTACACCGACGTTTGGGTCTCCATGGGCGAGCCCGACAGCGTATGGCAGGAGCGGATTGAGGAGCTTTCTCCCTACCGCGTGACCATGGAGCTGATGAACAATGCAGGAGCAGAGTGCCGCTTTATGCACTGCCTGCCCGCCTTCCACGACCTCAAAACCACCATTGGCAAGCAGATCCACGAGAAATTCGGCATCACCTGTATGGAGGTCACCGACGAGGTCTTTGAAAGTGACCGCTCGGTAGTCTTTGACGAAGCCGAAAACCGCATGCACACCATCAAGGCGGTCATGGCGGCAACCCTTGTGGGAGCGACAGTTTAAAAGCATTTCTTCATCGGAGCGAGAGTTCGGGATTCCCTTCCCTTCTCCCGCTCCGCTTCCTTTGTGTTTGAGGAAAGTGAATAATGAATAGTGAAGAGTGAAGAGTGAAGAGTTGAGGTTGATTTTCGCCGCGGCGAAAATCTGCGTTTTTTTCGTCTGCATTTTTTCATTATTTTCTATATATTTTTCATTTTCCTATTGACTTTCACGCTTTAGTGTGGTAAAATGTTAAACAATTAAAACAAAGGCGGTAAAAACCATGACGAGAAAACATCTTGAAGAAGCCGAGCATCTCTTTCGGGCAATTCTGAAATTACAAACCTTAGAGGAATGCGAAGCCTTTTTTGACGATCTCTGCACCATCAAGGAAATGCAGGATCTCTCCCAACGCTTTGACGTTGCAAGAATGCTGGACGAGGGCAAAAATTATCAGGAGATCTCCCGCTCCACGGGAGCCAGCACGGCAACCATCTGCCGTGTCAACAAGTGTCTGAATTATGGCAGTCAGGGATACCGAACCATTTTGGACCGTTTGAAAAACCAAGAGGAGTAACCAATTATGACAGAGAAAAATCTGCTGAAAAACGAGGAAGCCGCAGTCTTTGAGCTGCGCAAGCTTTACAGCTCCTTCGGATATCAGCAATTCAAAATGAGTAAATTTGAAGAATACGACCTTTACGTGCGCAACAAGAGCTTTTTGGTGTCGGATCACGTCATTACTTTTACAGATACCAACGGCAAGCTCATGGCGCTCAAGCCCGACGTTACCCTTTCCATTGTAAAGAACAGCAAGGACGTCCCCGGCTGCGTGCAAAAGGTTTACTATAATGAGAACGTCTACCGTGTTTCGGGCTCCAGCCACTCCTACAAGGAGATCATGCAGGTGGGTTTGGAATGCCTTGGCGACATTGACGACTACGCCATCTCCGAGGTGGTTATGCTTGCCGCCGAAAGCCTTGCACGCATCAGCCCCGATTTCGTGCTGGATATCTCTCATCTGGGTCTGCTCTCCGCCGCCATTGACGCCACGGGAATCTCGGACGAGGCAAGGCAGTCGCTTCTGCGTTGCGTGGGCGAAAAGAATCTCCACGGCGTGGAGGAGCTCTGCTCCGCGGAAGGCATTGGCGAAGAAAAGCTGATCCCCCTCAAAACCCTGATGTCCTCTTACGGCGCTCCTGCCGCCGTATTGGAAAAGCTGGAGGGCTTGCTCACCGACGAGGTCTTTGGAGAAGCCCTGAAGCAGCTGAAGAGCATTCTTTCGGTGGTTCCCTCGGAAAAGCTTCGCATCGACTTCTCGGTCATCAACGACATGAGCTACTATAACGGCATCGTGCTCAAGGGCTTTATCAGCGGCATCCCCCAGAGCATTCTCTCGGGCGGTCAGTACGATCTGATGATGCAGCGCGCCGGCAGAAGCTCCGGTGCCATGGGCTTTGCCATCTACCTTGATCTTTTGGAGGAGCTGACCTCCCAAAGAGTCGAATTTGACATTGACACGGTTCTTCTTTACGATAAGAGCACCGATCTGAAGGTGCTTTCCGACACCGTACGCGAGCTGACCGCAAAGGGGCTGAGCGTCACGGCACAGAAGGCAGTTCCCGAAAAGCTGAAATACCGTCAGCTGCTCAAGCTCAACGAAAGTGAGGTGGAGATCCTTGAAGCCAATGCTTAATATTGCCCTGCCTAAGGGAAGATTGGGCGAAAAGGTCTACGCCATGTTTGAAAAGGCGGGCTTTGAGTGTCCCTCCATTAAGGAAAACAACCGCAAGCTGATTTTTGAAAACGAGGAATGCGGCGTTCGCTACTTTTGGGCAAAGCCCTCGGACGTTGCCATCTACGTAGCCCGCGGCGCCGCCGACGTTGGCGTTGCCGGCAAGGATATTCTCTTGGAATACAACCCCGACATCTACGAGCTTCTCGATCTGAAAACCGGAAACTGCCGTATGGCGGTTGCCGCCCCCAAGGGCTTCCGCGACGACCCCTCGAGAACCCTGAAGGTCGCCACCAAATTTTCCAACATCGCCAGCAATTACTACGCCTCCATGGGACGTGAGATCGACATCATCCATCTCAACGGCTCCATTGAGCTGGCTCCCATTCTGGGGCTTTCCGACGTCATCGTGGATATCGTGGAAACGGGCACCACCCTCAAGGAGAACAATCTGGAGGTCTTTGAGACCATCGTTCCCATCAGCGCCCGTCTGATCGCCAACAAGGCAAGCTTTAAATTCAAGAGCGAGCAGATCGAAAGGATCGTCGCGAGCATCGCAGAGCAAATGAAAGAAGGATAAATTCCATGATCAAGATACTGAAATACGGTGAGGTGCCAAACAGCGAGATCTTTGCCCGCACCGAGCCCACCGTCAACGTAGAAGCCACCGTAAGTGAGATCATCGCCAACGTCAGAGCCAAGGGCGATGCGGCTCTCTACGAATACTGTGAAAAATTCGACCGCGCCAAGCTGGATTCCCTTGCCGTCACCCCCGAGGAGATCGACGAGGCAGTCGCCGCCGTAGAGCCGAGATTTTTGGAGGTTTTGGAAAAAGCCGCCAAGAACATCCGTGCCTTCCACGAAAAGCAGGTGCGTAACAGCTTTATCATCAACAATGAAAGCGGCATCGTCATTGGTCAGAAGGTGATCCCCGTGGATCGCGCCGGACTTTACGTTCCCGGCGGCACGGCGGCATATCCCTCCACTGTGCTTATGGATGCCATTCCCGCCAAGATCGCGGGCTGCCGCGAGGTGGTCATGGTCTCTCCCCCCAACAAGGAGGGAAAGATCAACCCCGTGATCCTTGCCGCCGCAAAGATCGCAGGCATCGACCGCATCTTTAAGGTGGGTGGAGCCCAGGCGGTTGCCGCCCTCGCCTTTGGAACCGAGAGCATTCCCAAGGTGGACAAGATCGTAGGTCCCGGAAACGCATTCGTTGCCGAAGCCAAAAAGCAGGTATACGGCGTGGTCTCCATCGACATGATCGCAGGCCCCAGCGAGATCCTCATCGTTGCCGACGGTCTGAGCAATCCCCGTCACGTAGCGGCGGATCTGCTTTCCCAAGCCGAGCACGACAAAATGGCGAGCGCGGTGCTGGTCACCGATTCCGCCTCCCTTGCAGAGAAGGTCAGCGCCGAGCTGGAGCGTCAGATTCCCCTTCTCGAGCGTGCCGAGATCGCGCGCGTCTCCATCGACAACAACGGCAAGATCATCGTCTCCCCCACCCTGAGCGTTGCCATTGACATTGCCAACGAGCTGGCTCCCGAGCATCTGGAGCTTTGCGTGGACAATCCCTTTGACTATCTGGACGCCATCCGCCATGCGGGCTCCATCTTTATGGGTCGCAACTGCCCCGAGGCGCTGGGCGACTATTTTGCGGGCCCCAATCACACCCTGCCCACCAGCGGCACGGCAAAGTTCTCCAGTCCCCTTTCGGTGGACGACTTTGTGAAGAAGACCCAGTACACCTACTATACCAAGGAGGCTCTGGAGCGCGTTGCCCATGACGTGGAATTCTTTGCCACCAAGGAAGGTCTGACCGCCCACGCCAAGAGTGCCGTGGTTCGCTTGGAGGAGGAACAATGAGCCGCTTCTTCAGCCCCAAATACGCAAGCCTTGAGCCCTACACCCCGGGAGAGCAGCCCAAGGAGATGCAATACGTTAAGCTGAATACCAACGAATCCCCCTTCCCGCCCTCAGAGAAGGCGCAAAGGGAAGCGGCGCAAGCTGCCATGGGGCTTCAGCTTTACTCCGACCCCACCTGCAAAAAAACCACCGATGCCCTTGCAAAGACCCTTGGCGTGGATTCCGACGAGGTGCTTCTTACCAACGGCTCGGATGAGATCCTGAACTTTGCCTTCATGGCGTTCTGCGACCCCAAAACCCCCGCCGTTTTTGCCGACATCACCTACGGCTTTTATTCGGTGTTTGCGGAAATCAATAATCTCCCCTCTAAGATCATTCCACTCAAAGAGGATTTCACCATTGATACCTCCGACTATTTCGCCGCAGGCGGAACGGTCTTTATCGCCAACCCCAACGCCCCCACCGGCATTGCCCTCTCACGGGATCAGATCGAGGAGATCCTCCAAAAGAATCCCAATAACGTGGTGGTGATCGACGAGGCGTACGTGGATTTTGGCGGCGAAAGCTGTGTGCCGCTCATCAAGAAATATGACAATCTGCTGGTGACGCAGACCTTCTCCAAGTCCCGCTCCATGGCAGGCGCGCGCCTTGGCTTTGGCGTGGGCTGTAAGGCTCTGATCGCCGACCTCAACGCCATCAAGTATTCCACCAATCCTTATAACGTCAACTCCATGACGCTGGCGGCAGGCTACGGCACGCTTTGCGATCCCGAATACACCGCAAAGAACTGCCAAACCATTATGGAAAACCGCGAAAAAACCGCCACTGCCCTTCAAAAGCTGGGCTTTGAGATGACCAATTCCAAAACCAACTTTCTCTTTGTCAAGCACCCGAAATTGGACGGCGAGGCACTCTATCTGGAGCTGAAAAGACGCGGCATCCTTGTGCGCCACTTCACCGCTTCCCGTATCTCCTCCTACAACCGCATCACCGTGGGCACGTGGGAGCAGATGCAGACCCTGATCGCAACGATCCAAAGTATTTTGGAGGAACAAGCATGAGAACATCTACCATCAACCGCCGCACGGCGGAGACCGATATCTCCCTCACCCTCAATCTTGACGGTACGGGAGCATCCGAGATCAACAGCGGATGCGGCTTTCTCGACCATATGCTCACCCTGTTTGCCCGTCACGGCAGATTTGACCTGACCCTCACCTGCAACGGCGACACGCAGGTGGACGACCACCACACGGTGGAGGACATCGGTATTGTGCTGGGACAGGCGTTTGCCGAGGCACTGGGCGACAAAAAGGGCGTCTATCGCTACGGCTCCATGATCCTGCCCATGGACGAGACCCTGATCCTTACCGCCGTTGATCTCTCGGGCAGATCCTACCTGCGCTTCGATCTCGAGATCCCCACCCAAAAGGTTGGCAGCTTTGATACCGAGCTGGTCAAGGAATTCTGGCTTGCCTTTACCCGCACCTCCCAATCCACGGTCCATTTTCAACAGCTGGCGGGAGAAAACTCCCACCATATCATTGAGGGAGCCTTCAAATCGGTGGCGCGTTCTCTGCGCTCCGCCGTTGCCATTGACAAGCAGTTTGCCAATGAGATCCCTTCCACAAAGGGGGTACTCTGATGGTTGGAATCGTTGATTACGGCGTGGGAAATCTCTTTTCTCTGCGCTCTTCCTTGGTTGCCATCGGTGCCGACGCCTTTGTCAGCTCAAATCCCGAGGAGCTGAAAAAAGCCGATCGCATCCTGCTCCCCGGCGTGGGAGCCTTTGGAGACGCGGCGGAAAAGCTCCGGGCGAGCGGACTTGCCGATTTTATCAAGGAGGAAGTGAAAAAGGGAAAGCCGCTCCTCGGCATCTGCCTTGGTATGCAGCTCCTCTTTGAAAAAAGCCTTGAATACGGCGAGCACGAGGGTCTTGGACTCATCGAGGGCGAGATCCGTCCCATTGCCGACGTGATCCCCGCCGATTACAAGATCCCCCACATCGGCTGGAACGCCCTGCACTTTGAAAAAAACGACTGTCCTCTGTTCAAGTATCTGAACGAGGGCGATCACGTCTATTTTGTGCATTCCTTTTACGCCACGGGCTGCAAGGATTCGGTGGTAGCCACCGCCGAATACGGCGCTCCGCTGACCGCCGCCGTGGCAAAAAACAACGTCTTTGGTTGCCAGTTCCATCCCGAAAAAAGCGGAAACGTAGGGCTGAATATTCTGCGCGCCTTTTGTGAAACGGAGGAAACTTCCCTATGCTGATCTTTCCCGCAATCGATTTATACGAGGGCAAAGCCGTGCGCCTCTTGCGCGGCGACTACGCCCAAATGACGGTTTACAGTGAGCATCCCGAGGAAATCGCCCTCGACTTTGCCAACGCCGGTGCCAAGTGGATCCATCTGGTGGATCTGGAGGGCGCCAAGAGCGGAAGCACCCCCAATCTGGAAACCGTAAAGAGGATCGTTGCCGCATCCGGACTTTCTGCCGAGGTGGGCGGCGGCATTCGCAGCATGGAAACCGTCAAGACCTATCTGGATGCCGGCGTGAGCCGTGTGATTCTCGGCACCGCCGCCGTTACCGATGAGGATTTCCTTCGGGAAGCTCTCGCCGCCTACGGGGAAAAGATCGCCGTGGGCGTGGACATCAAGGACGGCAAGGTTGCCATTAAGGGCTGGACGGTGGCATCCGAGCTGGACGCCATCCCCTTCTGCGAAAAGCTCCAGAAGCTGGGCGTGCGCACCGTCATCTGCACCGATATCTCCAAGGACGGCGCCATGATGGGAACCAATCACGCGCTTTACAGAGAGCTTTCCCGTCGGTTTGATCTGCAGATCATCGCCTCCGGCGGCGTTTCCTCCATGGAGGACGTGGAAAAGCTGGCAAAGCTCGACCTTTACGGTGCCATCATCGGCAAAGCCTACTACACGGGAGCCATTGATCTCCCCCGCGCGATCGAGGTGGCAAAATGATTACGAAAAGAATTATCCCCTGCCTGGACGTCAAGAACGGACGTGTGGTCAAGGGCGTGAATTTTTTGGGACTCTCCGACGTCTCCTCCCCCGTGGAGCTTGCCAAGTTTTACAGTGACAACGGCGCCGATGAGCTGGTATTCTATGATATCACCGCCTCCGCCGAGGGGCGTCAGCTCTTTACCGACATCCTCTGCGAAGCCGCAAGAACCGTCTTCATCCCTCTGACGGTGGGCGGCGGCATCAACACCGTGGAGGACTTTGACCGCGTGCTCAAGTGCGGCGCCGACAAGGTCAGCGTCAATTCGGGCGCCATCCGCAACCCCGCCCTCATCGGTGAGGCGGCAAAGCGCTACGGTGACCAATGCGTGGTGCTCTCGGTGGACGTCAAGCGCGTGAACGGCGTGTTCCGCGTGTTCGCCAAGGGCGGAAGAGAAAACACCGGCATGGAAGCCATTGAATGGATCAAGCGCGGCGTCGACGCGGGCGCGGGCGAGATCGTGGTCAACTCCATTGACACCGACGGCGTGAAAAAAGGCTTCGATCTGGAAATGCTGGACGCGGTCTGCAACGCCGTGTCTGTTCCCGTCATCGCCTCGGGCGGCGCGGGCTGTACCCATGACTTCACCACCCTCTTTAAGACCCTTCCCAAGGTGGACGCGGGTCTTGCGGCTTCGATCTTCCATTTTGGAGAGGTTCAGATCAGCGATCTGAAAAAAGAGCTGAAAAGCAACGGCATTCCCATGCGTATTTGATTTTTGAAAGGACAAAACATGATGTTGAACGTAGACGAACTGAAATTTGACGAAAAGGGTCTGATCCCCGCCATCGTGGTAGACGCCATCTCCAAAAAGGTGCTGACCCTTGCATATATGAATCGCGAAAGCCTCAAGATCTCCATGGAAAAGGGGCTGACCTGCTTCTGGAGTCGCTCCCGTCAGGAGCTTTGGCTCAAGGGCGAGACCAGCGGAAACTATCAGCACATCGTTTCCATCACCGCCGACTGTGACAACGACGCGCTGGTGGTTATGGTAGAGCCCGACGGACCCGCCTGCCACACGGGTAGCTTCTCCTGCTTTGAAAAGCCCGTTTGGGAGAGCGAGGAGCTTCACGAGTTCTCTCTGGAGGGTCTTTCCAAGCTGATCGAGGGCAGAAAGACCGAAAAGAAGGAGGGCTCCTACACCACCTATCTCTTTGAAAAGGGAATTGACAAGATCCTCAAGAAGGTGGGCGAGGAATGCACCGAGGTCATCATCGCCGGCAAGGCAGACGATAAGAAGGAAACCATCTACGAGATCGCGGATCTTGCCTACCACGTGATGGTGCTGATGATCCAGATGGGCATTTCTCTGGAGGATATTCACAAGGAGCTTGCCTCCCGTCACGTCATCGACCACAAGGTCAAGCAGGAAAAGATGACGAAATAAGAAGCTCTGCTCTTACGCGATTATTTTTTGCGGTTTTCATTGAGATCATGGAAACTGCGTAAGCCTCCCCCTTTGGGGGAGGTGGCACGCGCAGCGTGACGGAGAGGGCTTTTTGCGCACCCCCCTCTCAGTCGCCTTCGGCGCCAGCTCTCCCAAAGGGAGAGCCTTTCTGATTTTTCAAGTGAATGATATCGCCTTCCGAGCAAGATGCTAAAATATTACTCTTCCCAAAGGCAAAGCATCTATCGTTTGCAAATAATAATAAAACGAGGTTCTACCATGCCCAACTTTCAACATTTTGCAAAGGTTCACCACGAGGAGCTTTTGCGCCTGACGCAGGAGCTTGCGGTCATCCCCTCCCCCTCCCATCACGAGGAGAAGCGCGCGGAATACTGCCTTGCGTGGCTTCACAAAAACGTCTCAAAGGATGCCTATATCGACGACGCCAAGAATGTGATCTGTATTCTTGGAGACCCCTCCAAGCCTGCGGTTCTTTTCATGGCGCATACCGATATCGTCTTTGACGAGGACACTCCCTTGGCGGTCACCGAGCACGACGGAAGGCTCTATTGCCCCGGCATTGGAGACGACACCGCCCACGTTGCCATGATTCTGCTCTGCGCCAAATATGCTTCGCAGAATCCGCCCAAGAATCTCCGCTTCATCTTTGCCGCCAACTCCTGCGAGGAGGGACAGGGCAACCTCAAGGGATGCCGCGCCCTCATGGAGAAGTACGGCAAGGAGCTGAAGGAGATGATCACCTTTGACGGCTATCGGGAGCTTCTGAACGTCAAGGCGGTGGGCTCCTCCCGCTATCGCATCGCGGTGGACACCGAGGGAGGGCACTCTCTTTGGAATTTTGGCAACGCCAACGCCATTTCCGTTATGGCGGAGCTCATTTCCGCTCTGCAGGGTATCCCCCTGCCGGGGGAGGATATCACCACCTTCAATTTCGGCAACATCAGCGGCGGCACCACCGTCAACAGCATCGCCCAGCATTGCGAGCTGCTCTATGAGTTCCGTTCCGACAACGCCGAGAATCTTGACTACATGAAGGCGAAATTCAATCGCATCATTGAGAAATTCCAAGAACAATACCGCATCACCGTCACATCCATTGGCGAGCGCCCCTGCGCAAAGGACGTAGATCCCGCGGCACAGCTGGCACTCATTGAGCGTGTGGAAGGTGTCTTGAAGGAGATCACCACCCCGAATCGCACCTCCGGCTCCACCGATGCCAACCTGCCCCTCTCCATGGGCATCCCCGCCATTTGCCCCGGCTTTATCGGCGGCGCGGGTCTGCACACCACCGAGGAATATATCGTCAAAGCTTCCCTCGCCCCCGGCCTCACAGCGGCGTTGAAGCTGGTGGAGTCGTATTTTTGAAACAAAAAGGAGATATTGTAATGAAAAAAACGATTAGTTTTATTCTCGTTGCCCTGCTACTGTGTGGCACAATGTTACTGACGGCTTGCGATTCAAATTCAAAAGCAAAAAAAGAAAACGAGCAAAAAATCACCGAAGCCTCGACGCAACCGGGCGAAGAAACAACCGCTGATACCACAGGAACCACAGAAAATCCCATCAACCCGGATGACGTAGCCGGCTCTACAGGTCTGAGTTATCAAGTCAACGCAGACGGAAAAACTTGTACCATTATAGATATCGGCACCTGTACGGATACGGAAATCACAATCCCCGAGAGAATTGACGGATACACGGTTACCCAAATTGGTTCTAACGCCTTCTTTGAGGCAGCCATTACTAAAATTGACATTCCCGATAGTATAACGAGCATTGGATTTTTTGCGTTCGCAGAGTGCACTGGTCTCACCGAAATCACCATTCCAGACAGCGTAAAAACCATTGACTCCCGTGCCTTCATACAGTGCCGCAACTTGAAAACCGTAGTTCTCGGCAATGGCGTAACCACTGTTGGTGAGAGCATTTTTGCGGAATGCTCCGCTCTGACAAGTATAACCCTTGGAAACAATCTGACCGAAATCAGCGAATTCGCCTTCGACAGATGTTCCGCACTTGTTGAAATTACTATTCCCGACAATGTGAAAAGCATCGGTAAATATGCATTTATAGAATGTGCAAATCTTAAGACAATAAACCTCGGAAACGGCGTAACAAGCATTGGAGAATTTGCATTCTCCGGTTGCAAAAAGATCGCAAGTATTACCATCCCCGACAGTGTAACAAGTCTTGGCGATTTTGTGTTTGCTTCCTGCACAGGTCTTGTAAATGTAAATATTGGAGACCATGTCGAAAGCATTGGCAGATGGGCATTTGCAGCGACCAATCTTCCCAGCGTGGTCATTCCTCGCAGTGTAAAAAGCATTGGTGATTTGACATTCGGCGGTGATCAAACCGAACTGAAAACCGTTTATTACTGCGGCACTGCATCTGAGTGGGAAACAATAAACATTCATTCAGACAACTTAAACCTCATAAACGCCACACGTTATTATTACTCCGCCTCCCAGCCCACCACCTCGGGCAACTATTGGAGATACGTAGACGGTGTTCCCGCGGCGTGGTGAATTTGATTTTCCCCTCGTAGACCCCAACGCCTGCGGCGTTGCCCCTTCGGGGTTCGACTCCGCTGCGCTCCGCTCAGGGTGACACGTGGAATTGTAAATTGCGTACTAACTCGTAGAGGCGCTTCACGAAGCGCCCGTCCGTACGGATTCGATCATTTTTAAAACGGGCGATTCATGAATCGCCCCTACGAATAGCCGTTTAAAAAGCAAAATTTGTTGCTTTCCGGGACGTCGAGGCGCCGTCCCCTACCGCTAATCGTTTCTTTTCATTTCGACCGGTAGGGGCTGGCGCCCTCGACAGCCCATCATCCTCAAATTTTCTTCAAGAACGGTGAGGGCGAACGCAGTTCGCCCCTACCGAGATGTGATTGACGCATCCCCACCGCGTGGTGAATCATTTTTCAAGGTAGGGGCGACCATCGGTCGTCCGAAAACAAACACGGACGTGCAATGCACGCCCCTACAAGGTATGTTTGTAGGGGAGGGGTCTCCCCTCCCGATAAATCATTCTAAAACGAACAACGGGACGTCGAGGCGCCGTCTCCTACCGCTAATCGTTTCTTTTCATTTCGACCGGTAGGGGCTGGCGCCCTCGACAGCCCATCATCCTCAAATTTTCTTCAAGAACGGTGAGGGCGAACACAGTTCGCCCCTACCGAGATGTGATTGACGCATCCCCACCGCATGGTGAAATTGTATGTGATCAATGTTGACCGTAGGGGGCGACGTCCTCGACGCCCCTTTTTGGGACAGCATCGGTTGAAAACGGGTCGACGGGGACGTCGACCCCTACAATCAAAAGAACGGCGAGCGCTCGCCGTTCTTTTTTGTACCAAACCTTTCTGTTGCGTGGACTCCTTAGCCGCTTTTCTCTTTGACACCAAAGGCACAAAGAGAAAAGCTATCAAAAGAGAAATGCCGTTTGGGGTGTTTCGCCCGTTGCGACGGGCGACCGGCGTTTCGCCGCCGGCTCACGAAAAACTTTTGAAAAAGTTTTATCAAAACTTTCACAACGTGGAAAATCTTTGTTTTGTCGACTATTTGCAAAATTTCTCTTGATTTTTTCCTTTTTATTTGCTATAATAAAAAAGTTAATATGAAAAATTGTATCTTGCGGCGTTTTCGGATTTTCCCTGCCGCAAGGATTAGGAGGTTTATTATGAGCAACTACAAAATCGGAACCAAATGCGTTCAAGGCGGCTATCAGCCCGGCAACGGCGAGCCCCGTCAGATCCCCATCATTCAAAGCACCACCTTCAAGTACGCCTCGGGGGACGCCATGGGCAAGCTCTTTGATCTGGAAGCCAGCGGATACTTCTACACCCGTCTCCAAAATCCCACCAACGATTCGGTTGCCGCTAAAATTTGCGAAATGGAAGGCGGTACCGCCGCTATGCTGACCTCCTCGGGTATGGCTGCCTCCTTCCTCGCCGTCTTTAACCTCTGCAGCTGCGGAGATCACTTCATCTCCTCCTCTGCCATCTACGGCGGTACCTACAACCTCTTCTCGGTGACCCTGAAGCGCATGGGAATCGACGTCACCTTCGTTTCCCCCGACTGCTCCGAGGAAGAATTGCAGGCGGCATTCCGTCCCAACACCAAGCTGGTGTTCGGTGAGACCATCGCCAACCCCGCCCTCAAGGTTCTCGACATTGAAAAATTCGCTAAGATCGCCCATGCAAACGGCGTTCCGCTGATGATCGACAACACCTTCCCCACCCC
>SVSL01000012.1 GCA_015064315.1 Oscillospiraceae bacterium | reverse complement strand
CAGGATAATGAAAAAAAGGCTCCCTTGTGTAAAGGGAGCTTTCACCGAAGATGACTGAGGGATTGTTTTGCTATGAAAATCTGCTTTTTACAATCCCTCCGTCTTGCTTCGCAAGCCACCTCCCTTTGCACAAGGGAGGCTTCTTTGATGCAGTATGATTGAATGAGGAAATTTTTTTATATTTTTACGCCAATCTCTTCTCCAGATTCTTGCGGATCGCCTTGATGAAGTCGATGGAGTTAACGACAGTCGTTTTGGTGCCTTCTACCACAAGTCCGACAAGGTCCTTGGTCATGATGCCCTCATTCAGGGTATCGATGCAAGCCCCCTCCAGCGCATCGGCAAAGCTTACAAGATCTGCAAGCTCATCCAGCTCGCCTCTCTTGCGCAAAGCGCCCGACCACGCGTAAATGGTTGCAATGGGGTTTGTGGAGGTCTCCTCTCCCTTGAGGTAGCGGTAGTAGTGACGGGTTACGGTTCCGTGTGCCGCCTCATACTCGAACTTTCCGTCGGGAGAAACGAGAACAGAGGTCATCATGGCAAGAGAACCGAAAGCGGTGGAAACCATATCGCTCATCACGTCGCCGTCGTAGTTCTTGCAAGCCCAGATGAAGCCGCCTCGCTACGGATCACGCGGGCAACCGCGTCGTCGATGAGAGTATAGAAATAAGAGATTCCTGCCTTTTCAAAGGCTTCCTTGTAATCGTTATCGTAGATCTCCTGGAAGATCAATTTAAAGGTCTGATCGTACTGCTTGGAAATGGTATCCTTGGTGGAGAACCACAGATCCTGCTTGGTGTTCAGCGCATATTGGAAGCAGGAATGAGCAAAGGACTGGATGGAGCTATCCTTGTTGTAGCTTCCCTGCAAAACGCCGGGGCACTCGAAATCGTAAATCGTCTCGTGGAAGGTTTCCTTACCGTCCTTATCGGTAAAGATCAGCTCTGCCTTACCCTCGGTGGGAACGCGGTACTCGGTTGCCTTGTAGATATCGCCGTAGGCGTGACGGGCAATGGTAATGGGCTTTTGCCAGTTACGAACCGCGGGCTTGATGCTGTCAATGAGGATGGGCGCACGGAACACGGTACCGTCCAGAATGGCACGGATGGTTCCGTTGGGGCTCTTCCACATCTCGCTCAGATTGTATTCCTCCACACGCTGCTTGTTGGGGGTGATGGTAGCGCATTTTACGGCAACGCCATACTTTTGGGTGGCGTACGCAGAATCAAAGGTGACTTGATCCTTGGTCTTCTCTCTTTCGGGAAGTCCCAGATCGTAATACTCTGTTTTCAGATCCACAAAAGGAAGAAGAAGCTCATCCTTGATCATCTTCCAGAGGATTCTGGTCATTTCATCGCCATCCATCTCAACGAGGGGCGTTTTCATCATAATCTTTTTCATAGGTTTTATATCTCCAAAACGTGTTTTCAATTAAAGCTGACTGCCGGTGTAGGCGAGAAGGCTTCCTGCCTTGAGAATATCCTTCTGACGCTCGGTAAAGGAGCAAACAAGGGGAATTTCAACGCCCTTGGTCTCATTGCGCAGGATCATCTTGCCGCTATCCATACCTGCCCATACCCCCTCGATGGAAAGCATATCTCCCTGCTCTACCTTATCGTAATCATCGGCATTGGCAAAGGTCAAGGGCATGATACCCGCATTGATGAGATTTGCCACGTGGATACGCGCAAAGCTCTTGGTGATGACCACGCGAACGCCCAGATACAGAGGAACCAGCGCGGCATGCTCACGGGAGGAGCCCTGACCGTAGTTGACACCGCCCACTACGATGCTCTTCCCTGCCGCCTTTGCTCTTTCGGGGAAGGTAGCGTCACAAACGCCAAAGCAATACCGGGACAGATGCGGAATATTGGAACGGTAAGGAAGGATCTTGGCGCCGGCGGGCATGATGTGGTCGGTGGTGATGTTATCACCAACCTTGAGCACCAGCTCTGCCTTGATCGCATCCTCCTGAGGATGGCAATCGGGGAACTTCTTGATATTGGGACCGCGCAGGATCTCCAAGGCTTTTGCTTCCTCAGCATCTGCGGGCGCAATGATGGCACTGTCGTCAATGCGGAACTGCTCGGGCATTACGATCTCGGGCATCTCACCCAAAAGAATGGGATCGGTAATCTCGCCGGTGAGAGCCGCGGCAACGGCGGTTTCGGGAGATACCAAGTAAACCTTTGCATCTGCGGTACCGCTTCTGCCTTCAAAGTTACGGTTGAAGGTACGAAGGCTCACACCGGCGGAATTGGGAGAAAAGCCCATACCGATGCAAGGACCGCAAGCACACTCCAGCACGCGAGCGCCGCTGGCAAGGATATCGGTCAGCGCACCGCACTCGGAAAGCATGGAAAGCACCTGCTTGGAGCCGGGAGAGATGGAAAGGCTGACGCTCTGCGAGATGGTCTTTCCCTTGAGCAACGCGGCAACCTTGAGCATATCCATAAGAGAAGAATTGGTGCAAGATCCGATGCAGACCTGATCCACCTTGGTTCCCTTCAGGCTATCCACAGAAACCACGTTATCCGGCATATGAGGACAAGCGATCAAGGGCTTCAAAATAGAAAGATCAATGTCGATGATGCGATCGTAAACGGCATCCTCGTCGCTGGCAAGCGGAACGTAGTCCTGCTCTCTTCCCTCTGCCTTGAGGAAGGCTCTGGTGATCTCATCCGAGGGGAAGATGGAGGTGGTGGCACCCAGCTCGGTTCCCATGTTGGTAATGGTGGCACGCTCGGGAACGCTCAAGGTCTTAACGCCCTCTCCGCCCCATTCAATGATCGAGCCGACGCCGCCCTTTACCGAAAGGATGCGAAGAATCTCAAGGCTGACGTCCTTGGCGGTTACAAAGGGACGAAGCTTACCTGTGAGATTGACCTTGATCATTTTGGGCATGGTGATGTAGTAAGCGCCGCCGCCCATGGCAACGGCTACGTCAAGTCCACCTGCGCCAAAGGCAAGCATACCAATGCCGCCGCCCGTGGGGGTGTGGCTATCCGAGCCGATGAGGGTCTTTCCGGGAATTCCAAAGCGCTCCAGATGCACCTGGTGGCAAATGCCGTTGCCGGGACGGGAGAAATAAATCCCGTGCTTCTTGGCAATGGATTGAATGAAACGGTGATCATCGGCATTCTCAAAGCCCGATTGCAACGTGTTGTGGTCAATATAAGCAACGCTTCTCTCGGTGCGAACGCGATCAACACCCATGGCTTCAAATTCCAGATATGCCATGGTGCCCGTGGCATCCTGCGTCAAGGTTTGGTCAATTTTCAACGCAACCTCACTGCCAACGGTCATATCGCCGCCCAGCATATGCGCCTTGATGATTTTTTGTGCAATGGTAAGCCCCATATCAATGATTTCCCTTCTTTTGGATAAACTCTTTTGCGTTGGCGATGTGTGCCTTCATGCGTTTCTCGGCAAGAGGCGCGTCGTGAGCGGCAATGGCATCAAAAATGGCACGGTGCTCCTGCAGAGAGTGCGCCGAGCGTACCTCGTTCTCCACCGACGCCTTGCGATACTTCAAAACCTTCTTGTGCAAAGGCATCAAGGTATCGTACAGCGGAACGCTTCCGCTGAAGCGATAGATCAAGCGGTGAAATTTACTGTCCATGACGTTGATGCGTACGGCGTCCTTTTTGGGAACGTAAAACTCCTGCAGATCAACGGCCTCCCGCAATTCCTCCAGCTGCTCGTCGGTAATGTTCAGCGCAGCCATATAAGCGGCAAGTCCTTCAATGCGACTGCGGATCTCAAGAATATCCTCCAGATCCTTCTGGCTGACGCCGAGAACCAGGATTCCCTTCTGCGAGATCTCAATAATATGCTCCTGCTCCAAACGGCGAAGCGCTTCGCGGATGGGGGTACGGCTTACGCCCAGATCGCTCACCAGCTTCAGCTCGGTCAGCACGTCTCCCGGCTGATATCTGCCCGAGAGGATATCGGTCTCCAGGCGCTCAAACACCTGATCCGCAAGGGATATACTCTTATGTTCAATCATGATGACAATTCTCCTTCTTTATTAAAGACGTTTAAATCGATTGCCCGACAGAGCCTCGATCTTTTCTTCCAATTCACCAACGGACAGCGAGGTTTGTCTGCCGTCCTCATATTCTTTGTCGATCCACTCCTTCAGAGCAATGACCATAGGATCCTTCTTGGTTACCGCCTCACTCTCGGACAAGCGATAATTCTCATTGATCCAGTATGCGATTCCGGCAAGACCGGAGGTTTTGCTGATGATTACGGAAGCCTTGCGGTTGAGGATCTTCTTGGTATCGAAAATGTTATAGATCTCCTCATCCTTCAACAAGCCGTCGGCATGGATGCCCGCACGGGTGACGTTGAAGCTTCTGCCTACGAAAGGCGTCATGGGCGGAATGCGGTAGCCCATCTCGTGCTCGAAGTAATCGGCGATCTCGGTAATGGCGGTGGGATCCATTCCGTCAAAGGAGCCGCGCAGGGAGGCATACTCAAAGACCATTGCCTCCAGCGGGACGTTACCGGTGCGTTCCCCGATGCCGAGGAGCGAGCAGTTTACGCCGCTGGCACCGTAGAGCCATGCGGTGGAAGCATTGGCAACCGCCTTATAAAAATCGTTGTGGCCGTGCCATTCCAGCATCTCGCTGGGAACGTCGGAGTAATGCTGCAAGCCGTAGATGATACCGGGAACGCTACGGGGAATGGCGACCTCGGTATACGGAACGCCGTATCCCATGGTATCACAAGCACGAATACGCACAGGGATTCCCGCATTTGCCGACATTTTCATCAGCTCATTGACAAAGGGCACCACAAAGCCGTAAAAATCGGCTCTGGTGATATCCTCCAGATGGCATCTGGGCATAACCCCTGCTTCAAACGCCTCTGCAACAGTGGAAAGGTAATAATCCATACACTGCTTACGGGTCATCTTCATCTTCTTGAAAATATGATAGTCACTGCAAGAGACCAGAATACCCGTCTCACGGATTCCCAGATCGCGCACCAGCTTGAAATCCTCCTTGCTGGCACGGATCCACGTGGTAATCTCAGGAAACGTCAGTCCCAGATCCTGACACTGTGCAAGGGCTTCCCTATCCTTTTGGCTATACACAAAGAATTCGGTCTGACGGATGATACCATACGGACCGCTGAGCTTGGACATCAGCTTGAAGATATCCACGATCTGCTTGACCGAGTAAGGCTCCACCGATTGCTGACCGTCACGGAAGGTGGTATCGGTAATCCAGATGTCCTCGGGCATTCCGATCGGAACGCGGCGATGGTTGAACGCGATACGGGGAACGTCGGTATAAGGGTAAACGTCGCGGTACAGATTAGGCTCTGCCACGTCCTGGAGCGAATATTTGTATGTCTTTTGCTCCAGCAAATTTGTTTTGGAAGATATTTCTAACATGTATATCTCCTCCTTCTGTATGATTGTATACAATTATATCATTTTTCTTTGCATTTGTCAATACTGTTTTTTGAGATTTTCTGAACTTTTAAATACTTTTTGCAGATTTTTTCCTGTCTGTTGACAATTCCGTGAAAAAAAGATATAATATTGTAGAACAGATAGATCAAGAAAGAGAGAACAACATTATGAAGATGATGATCGCGTCCGATATTCACGGCTCGGCATATTATTGCGAGCAGCTTCTGAAAGCATATGAAAAAGAAAGCCCCGATAAGCTGCTCCTGCTGGGAGACATTCTCTATCACGGTCCCCGCAACGACCTGCCCGAAGGCTACGCTCCCAAAAAGGTGATTGAAATGCTCAATCCTCTTGCAGAAAAGCTGCTTTGCGTGCGCGGCAACTGTGAAGCAGAGGTGGATCAGATGGTTCTCAAGTTCCCTGTCCTTGCCGAATACGCATGGCTGAACGTCAATGGACTGAATATCTTCGCCACCCACGGACACCACCATGGAGAGGACAATCCCCCTCCCCTTTCAAGCGGTGACATTCTCCTGTGCGGACACACCCACGTTTCCTGCTGTCACAAGCACGATGGATTCACCTATCTCAATCCGGGATCCGTCTCGATCCCCAAGGAAAACACGCCCCACGGTTACATGGTGCTGGAGGACAAGACCTTTACGTGGAAAACACTGGACGGAGAGGCGTATTTGAAAGAGACGTTCAATGCATAAGAAAAAAGCCAACCGTAAAGGCGTGATGTTCTTAGCGGAGAAATCACCTGACACACGGTAGGGGCGAACTGTGTTCGCCCGCGGATGTTCAAAGAACGCCCCTGCGGATAAGCAAAATTTGATATGCAGAAAGCAAAGATTAACCCCGACAGATTTTCTGTCGGGGTATTTCGTCTGTAAATCATAATTCATTTGTTTTTTCATTCATAAAAGTATCCATGGAATGCCGGACTTCTTCCAAATCCCGTATGTTATATATATTTCCGTTTTCATCCAGCGTAAAAATATTCTTAAAACAGTTTGGCATATCATTGTATTGTCTTTCTAATTGCTCATTGAATATACGAAAGCACAAATAGTTATAACGCTTAAGAAGATATGGCATAAGGAAAACAGAACGCATTGGTTCATATTCTGTATAGTTGTAAGGAGTCTTATCAGGTCTTTTCTTCAACAGTTGCAGTAGTTTATTCATCAATATGCAAACCTCATTTTCTGTTGCGTAAGCCGCATATCCCCTAACCGCGGATAATTTCATATCCAAATATCGCTCTTTTTTGAACACTTGAAGAAAAAAGTCTTTTGCATCAAACGGCATATCACAAAGCAATTGCTTTAAAATTTGATTTCTTTCCAAGGTGTCTTTTGTTTGGAAATATGATTCCATTAATTCTTTACTCTGTTGTTCCATCACAAACTCCTGTTGTTTATCGCCGGTTTCGCCTTGGTATTACAAAGACACAGGGGCTTAGCCCATACCCCTTTGGTTACACGCATCCAAAGGCTCTCCCTCAGGGAGAGCTCCCGCGGTAGCGGGTGAGAGGGTAATTCTTGCAATTATTTTCCCTCTCCGTCGGCTACGCCGCCACCTCTCCCAAAGGGAGAGGCTTTTCGTTAACTCCATTATAACACAAATCGGCAGAGAAAACAAGTTCTCTGCCGAAATTTGTAAACATCCTTATGGGAAGGAATGCAAACGGTTGGCTTTTTTGATTATACATCCTTGAGCATCTGCTCCAAAAGCTGTACCTTATCGTTGGCGTAGTTGTAGGCGCCCTTGAAATCGTCGGTTTCGCGACAGCAGATCTCCAACTCGCAGAGCACCGTGTAGAGGCTGATCTCGTTGAGGGGCTCCTCGGAGCGAAGCATACTCAAAAGCAGCTCCTTTGCATCGGCAAATTTGCGGTTCTCCATCCAAAAACGAATGCGGATGTGATTGGCGAAGAAGGATTCCTCCTCGGCAATCTCCAAAAACGCCATGGCATCGGAATCTCTTCCTTCATCCAATGCCTCCAAGGCATCCAGATACTTGGAAAACGCGTTTTCCACCTTGAAGCAGATCTCTTTTTCCTCATCCAAAACGTCGGAATAGAGGGTTGTGGAAATGCGTTGCATATAGCGAAAGAAAATTCTTGCCTGCGCCTCGATGCGCTCGGTGGGATAGATAGTTTTTTCGGCGTATTCCAGCGCCTCGTCAAAAAAGCGGCAGGCGGAACGCAATCTTCCCTTCCAAAATTCCTCCGCAGCAATGCCCGCATCGCAATCGGCAAGCAGCATACAGATCTCGTCATCGGGATCGGGGCACCCCGAAACGCAAAGGCTTCGGCAACCCCAAAAGTCCCCCGCCTCATAGGCGCGCTTGATATTGGCAAGGCTGCTCATTTTGCGGTAGACGATCTCATCGCCCTCCTCCGCCAGCAAAAAGCCTGCGGGAACGTTCAATCGCCCCGCAATATAAAGAATGGTGGAAAGGGATGGATGAGCCGTTCCGTTCTCGATGCAACTCAACATATTACGGGTAATATGATCCCCCGCAAGCTCGGACTGCGTCATCAGCTTGGCAACCCGAAGCTCCTTGATTTTTTCTCCGATATTCATGCGGCAAAAGCGTCCTTGGTCTTATGCGTTCACCGTCTGTCCGTTCGAGGCGGAAGACGCACGTCCCCGCTTCTTCATCCGTTTGGCAAAACGCTTTGCCTTGGCGTTTTCTTTTGCCTTCACATAACGGTTCTTGGTAGCCGAAGCCGCCTTTATGCTTGTGTTCTTGCATTCTCTTACAAAGGTCTTCATGCGTCCTACAAGGGTCTGGGTCTTGAGAAAATCTCCGATCAAGCCGTACACGCGATCCATGTTCTCGTCAACAACTCCGGCAATGCGATCGGCAGTCTCCTTGTAGATTCCCTCTGCCGCATAGCGCGCCTGGTCGATGCGGATCCGGTATTCCTTCTCCGCCTTGCTTTCAATGGATTTTGCCTTGGCAATGGCAGGCGCCAAGAGATTCTTGTAGTCGCCGTCCATCTTTCGCATGAGCTTATCGTAGGTTTCAACCTTTTCCTCTATCGAAACGTCAGTGCTCAGGAACTTGTTAAGTCTGAACTCAAGCTCCGCAACCTGATTCTGTAATTCGGAAACCTCCACCGCCTTTTCCTGCAGCTTGGACTCCGCCACCCTTACAAATTCGTCAACCTCGTTTTTGTCGTAGCCGTTTATTTTGTTGGTAAACTGAACAGAAATGTCTGCCATAGCATTTGCCTCCTATGTGTTTCCGCATATTAGAATTGCTGATCAATATCTACATTCATTTTAACATACTTTTGCGGCAATTTCAACTGTTTTTTTCTTTTTTTTAGAAAAAATCCGCACTACTCCTGCTGCGCCCTCCACGCACCGGGGCTGATACCGAAGCGGCGCTTAAACATTTTGGAAAAATGAAAAGGGTCCTGATATCCGCAAAGCACAGCCGTCTCGCTCACACTCTTTCCCTGCAGCAAAAGGCGCTTTGCCTCCTCCATGCGCACGTGGATCAGATACTCCTGAATACTCATGCCGGTCTTTTCCTTGAAAAAACGGGAAAGATAACGCCGATTGAGATTCATGCTGCTTGCGATCTCCTCCACCCGAAGCTCCTGCATATAAACGGTACGAATGTAATTCTGCACGCGCCGAACGTAATCGTGGGTCGCCTTTTTTTCGCTGAACAGAGAGGCATAAAGCTCAAACAGGATCGCTGCGATGCGATACTCCCGCAAATCACTTCCGTCAGTGTCCAGCATGGCTTGCGTATAGGACGAGGAAAGCTTGAGAACGGTGGGGAGCCGTCCAAAGCGCTCGGAGAGTCTGCCGTCAAAGCCGACCCATTGATAGGACCAAGGATCCTCGGCATCCGCCGTATAGGTCACCACCTCGTCGGGACGAATCAAAAAAGCCTCTCCCGCCCCCACGCGGAAGCTTCCGTCCTGCTTATATACGGTTCCCGTTCCACCCGTCACGAAATGGATGAGCGTGTATTTTCGAACGGCAGGTCCGAAGGACTTTCCCGGGCGGCATTTTTCGCATCCAAGAATCAACGGATTCAGGTCGGATAAATTTCGATTGATGATAACGTCTTCTCGCATTTGATACGCAATCCCTTCTTTTTGAAATTAGTTACATTATACCATGCCACCGTTACATAATGCAATGTTTTTTTGAAAAAAAAGTGGTATAATAAACACAAAAGATCAAAAAATCTTCCGAAATCAAAATCGGTAATTAAAAAAAGGAGCTTAAAAGTTATGAAAATTACGTTTATGGGTGCGGGAAGCACCGTCTTTTCCAAAAACGTTCTTGGAGACACCATGCTTTGTGAGCCTTTTCACGATGCAGAAATCGCACTTTATGACATTGACGCCACTCGGTTGGAGGAATCCTATCTGTTGATCTCTGCCATGAACCAATCCCTCAATCTGGGACGCGCAAGAGTGGAAAAATACCTTGGCGTGGAGCAAAGAAAGGACGCCTTGCGAAACGCTGATTTCGTAGTGGACGCCATTCAGGTCGGCTTGTATGACCCCTGCACCATCATCGACTTTGAAATCCCCAAAAAGTACGGTCTGCGCCAGACCATTGCCGACACCCTTGGAATCGGCGGTATCATGCGCGGCATGAGAACCATTCACGTGCTCAAGGATTTTGCCCGCGACATGGAGGAGGTCTGCCCCAACGCGTGGTTCCTCAACTACACCAATCCCATGGCGATCCTCTCGGGCTATATGCAACGCTACACCGGTGTAAAAACCGTTGGACTGTGCCACAGCGTACAGGTTTGTGTTCCCAATCTTCTCAAAAAGCTGGATATGCCTTATACCAACGAGGATACCATTTACAAGATCGCCGGCATCAATCATATGGCATGGTTGCTCGAGATCACCGATAAGAAGGGCAACGACCTTTATCCCGAGATCCGCCGTCTCGCCAAGGCAAAGAATGCCGATCATAAGCACAGCGATATGGTTCGCTTCGATTACATCGATAAATTCGGCTACTACTGCACCGAAAGCAGCGAGCATAACGCCGAATACAATCCCTTCTACATTAAGGCCGGGCGTGACGATCTGATCGAAAAATTCAACATTCCCTTGGACGAGTATCCCCGTCGCTGTATCAATCAGATCGAAAAATGGAAGGCACTGAAGGAAGAGCTGATGGCAAACGGAAGCGTGGATTTCAAGCGTTCCAAGGAATACGCATCCCACATTATGGAGGCGATCGTTACCAACGTTCCCTACAAGATCGGCGGTAACGTGCTCAATAACGGGCTGATCTCCAATCTCCCCCGCGAGGCTTGCGTAGAGGTTCCCTGTTTGGTCGACGCCAACGGCATTACTCCCACCTACGTAGGCGATCTCCCCTTGCAGCTGGCGGCAATGAACTCCTCCAACATCTATCCTCAGCTGCTCACCATTGAAGCCGCGCACACCGGAAGTCGCGAAACGCTCTATCAGGCGGCAATGATGGATCCTCACACCGGCGCTCAGCTCTCCACCGACGAGATCGTCTCCCTTTGTAACGACCTCATCGAAGCACACACCAACGCCGGATATCCGATTTTCTGATCAAGAATCATCCATCCCCCAGCGATGCTTTCGTTGGGGGATTTTCTTTTGCAAAAGCCGTGGATTTCCCGTATTTTATCTTGACAAATTGATTATTTTATAGTATTATAGTATATGTATTACTATGCCCTTGCCATTGATTGGCGGAAAGGATGAAAAAATGCAGACCTCGGAAAGCAAAAGCACGCAAAAAAAGCCACACGTTGGCTTTTCATTCAAGCAACGGCTGATTCCCTCCGTTTTGGTTGCGCTTGCCATCTCGCTGACACTCTGCGTCTTTGGCCCCTTTGAAATCTACGGAGCCAACGCGGAGCAATTCGGCTTTTCCCTGACCGATTTTCTCGGTTGGAGTCTGCTCTACACACTGGGACTTGCCGCAGTGATCTGCGCCATTCTTCTGCCTCTGCGCGGACGTGCCTTTGATATCGTCTTTGCGATCTTCTTCTGGATTGGACTGATGCTGATGATCCAGGGAAATTATCTCAACACGGGTATTTCTTCCCTGACGGGAGACGGCATGGGAACCGACGGCTTTGCCAAATCCAAGGTCATCCTCAACACCGTCATCTGGGCGATCGTTGGCGTGGGATGCTTGGTCGCGATTCTTCTGACCCCCTCCGCACACCGCGATCTGATCCGAACGGTGAGCACCATTGCCATGATCACGGTGATCGGTATGCAGCTCATCACCTTTGGTGTCACCTCTATGACAAGCGACGTATGGACGCAAAAGAATCACAGCATCTCCGGTGATGAATCCGAGGAGCTTCCCCATCTTCTCACCTTTGAAAATCTCGACCGCGTTTCCACAGAAAAGAACGTCATCTGGTTTGTTGTTGACCGTTTTGACGTAAGCTACTTTGAGGAAGCTCAAGAAAAATGCCCCGAGATTTTTTACAATTTGGAGGGATTTACCTATTTTGACGACATGACCGCCATGTATCCCCGAACCTATCCCAGCATTTCCTATATGCTCACGGGTGCCGAGCACGATTTTCGGGACAAAAGAGACGAATATCTCAAAGATGCGTACGTCAATTCTGAATTTTTGAAGATCCTGAAGGAAAACAATTACAGAATCAGCATCTACACCGATCAATTCTATGGATACGACGACGCGCGCCACCTGGAAGCCTATGTTTCAAACGCCTCCCCCATCGACCATACCGAGGTGGTGGACAAGCCAATCCTGACCTGGGATATGACACGGCTATCCCTCTTCCGATTCCTTCCCGTTGCCGCCAAGGGCATTGTAGGTGAGATCAGCACGCCCACCTTCCAAAAATATGTGATCTATCAGACCGACCACCCCAGATACGAAAGCTACGATATGAAGGTGGTTCACGATTTTCTCACAGAAAACGCCATCGAAGCCGTTGGCGGCGAAAACAACTTTACCTTTTTGCACATTTCGGGATGTCATATGCCCAATCAATATGACGAAAACTTTGGTTCTCCCTCCAAAGGAGAAAAATACGATGCAACGGTTTCACTCAAGCAAAGCTTTAAGATCATCAACCGTTACCTGGATCAACTCAAGGAGCTGGGGCTCTACGAGGATGCCACCATCATTATCACGGGAGACCACGGATGGCACGGCGGCTCGGATACCACCCTTCCCACCGAAAGCGGATATCCTCTGATCACCACCCTTTTGGTCAAGGAAAGCGGGACCTCTGAAGGCGCATTGAAGACCAGCTCAGCCCCCGTTATGCAGGGCGATATCATTCCCACCATTCTGAAATCCGAGGGGATCACAACAGCCACCGATTCTGGCATGAGCGTATTTGATGTTCCCGAGGATCAGCCGAGAAAGAGAAAATACAACTTCCAGAGTCTGCAATATACCAACGGAGAGACGGACTACGAGGTAATCGAATACGAGATTGTAGGACGCGCCCGCGATCTGAAAAGCTGGACCATCGTGGACCGCTACCGTGTTGGAGATATCTATTACTAAGAAGCCAAAGGAAGATTAACGAATGCATCAAAACCAAAACATTACGGCAAAGGAAAAGAAGTACAAGGGCTTCCCCTTCCGCCAGCGTCTTGTTCCCGCCATTCTTGTTTCGCTTGCCATCTCATTGACCGTTTTTGTTTTCGGTCCGTTTGAGATCTACAGCGCCAATGCGGACCAGTTCGGCTTCTCACTCCTTGATTTTCTCGGCTGGAGTGTTCTGTACGCCATCGTTGCCGCAGGAATCATTTGCGCCGTACTGCTGCCCTTGCGCGGAAGAGTCTTTGACATCGTATTTGCCCTCTTTTTCTGGGTGGCACTGATGCTCATGGTACAGGGCAACTATTTGAATTTCGGCATCTCCTCCTTGGCGGGAGACGGCGTGGACGGCGGCGGCATTTCCACGGGAATGCAGATCCTGAACTGCATCATCTGGCTTCTTGTGGGAGCGGCTTGTGTGGCGGCAATCCTTTTGATCCGCCAAAAGCACAGAGAGCTGATCCACACGGTCTGCACCATCGCCATGGTCACCGTCATTGGAATGCAGGTGCTGACCTTTGCTCTCACCTCGCTCACAGGAGACGTTTGGGAAAAAAAGACACATGATGACCGAATGGAGCTTCTGACCTATGAAAACCTCAATGAGGCAGGCAGCGAGCACAACGTGATCTGGTTTATCATCGACCGCTTTGACGTGGATTACTATGAAAATTACGCGCTGAAGGAATGTCCCGAAATCTTTTACAGTCTGGATGGCTTTACCTACTATGACAACATGGTATCGCTCTACACCAGAACCTTCCCGTCGGTTCCCTATATGCTCACGGGAATTGAACACGACTATCAGGATGCGCGCGTTGACTATTTTGCCGACGCATACTCCAACTCCAATTTTTTAAAGCTTCTCAAGGAAAACGATTACAGCGTAAACATCTACACAGAACGGTACTACTGCTACGAGGATGCGGCGCCCCTCAGAGAATATATCTCAAATTCCTCGCGGGTCGAATCTGTGAAAACCGTCAAAAAGCCTCTTTTGGCAAAGGATATGCTCCGCGTTTCCCTATACCGCTACCTTCCCATGATTGCCAAGGGGTTAACGGGAGATATCAGCACGCCGCAATTTGAAAAATATATCGACTACGGCACGCAATCCCCCATCTATTCGGGAGACATGAAGGCTGCTTACGATTTTCTGAATCAGAATCCCATGGTGACCGACGGAAAAAACAACTTTGCTTTCATTCACGTTGCCGGATGTCATCTTCCCAATCACTACAATCAGGATTTTTCCCCCGTCACCTCAGACGAGCGCGATTCGGTTTCCTCTGCCATGATCCAAAGCTTTAAGATCATCAACCTGTATCTGGATCAGCTCAAGGAGCTGGGGCTTTACGAAAACGCCACCGTTATTATTTCGGGAGATCACGGAAACGCAGACCCGAGTATGCCCATGACCCGCGCTCCCGTGGCTGCCCTTTTTGTAAAGCCAAGCGGAAGCGCAGGCACTCCCATCGCCACCAGTCACGCCCCGGTCACACAGGGCGATATCATCCCCGCAATTCTGGAGTCCGAGGGTATTGAAGCCTCCGGCGATTTTGGAAGATCCCTGTTTGACGTCAAGGAAAACGAGCATCGCGTGCGCATCTGCAAATTTGACGACTGGAAGGAAGACTCCTCGGGGCAACGCAACGACGAGATCTTTGTTTTTGAGATCACGGGAAATGCAAGAGATCTGAAAAACTGGAAGGAGATCTCCCGCGGTGAATTTATCGGATACTATCTGGATTGATTTTTCAAAAAAAGAAAGGATCAGAAATGCAAGCTCCTAAAAACACTCCTACAAAAAGCAGGCAATACAAGGGATTCTCTTTCCGCCAGCGTCTTGTTCCCGCCATTCTTGTTTCGCTTGCCATCTCATTGACCGTTTTTGTTTTCGGTCCGTTTGAGATCTACAGCGCCAACGCCGATCAGTTCGGCTTCTCACTTTTTGATTTTCTCGGTTGGAATCTACTCTTCGCCTTGGGCGTTTCGGCAATTATCTGTGCCATTCTTCTGCCCTTGCGCGGAAGAGTCTTTGACATCGTATTTGCACTATTCTTCTGGCTTGCCCTTATGCTTATGGTGCAAGGCAACTATCTGAACCTTGGAATCTCTGCCCTCACGGGTGACGGAATGGGCTCTGACGGCTTTAACAAGACCTATCTGATCCTCAACGCCGTGATCTGGGGCATTGTTCTCGTTGGTTGCGTGCTGGCTGTGCTTCTGATCCGTCAGAAATATCGCGAATGGATCACAACGGTTTGCATCATTGCCATGATCACAGTCATTGGTATGCAGGGCATCACCATGGCGGTCACCTCCATGACGAGCGACATTTGGAAATCCACGGTAACGGTCTCCAAGCCCGAGGACGAGGATGCGCAAGCACTTCCCCATCTGCTCACCTACAAAAATCTTGATCGCGTTTCCTCCGAAAAAAACGTGATCTGGATCGTCATCGACCGCTTTGACACAACCTTTTATGCGGAAGCCAGAGAGGCTTGCCCCGAGATCTTTTACCATTTGGACGACGGGTTTACCTATTTCAACGATATGACCTCCCTCTATCCCCGCACCTTCCCCAGCGTTGCCTATATGCTCACGGGCATTGAGCATGATTTTCACGATGCCCGCTCGGATTATCTTGCCGAGGCATTCTCCAACGCAAAGTTTTTGCAGATCCTCAAGGAAAACAATTACAGCGTAAACATCTACACCGACAACTATTATTGCTACGAGGACGCCAGAGATCTGGAGGGCTACGTGGAAAATTCCTCCCGTGCTGATTCCGTAGAGGTGGTGCAAAAGCCCAAGCTTGCCCTTGATATGACGAGACTTTCCCTGTTTCGCATTCTTCCGGTTGTAGCCAAGAATACGGTAGGAAGCATCAGCACCCCCGATTTTCAAAAGTATATTGTATACGAAACCGACTATCCCAAGTATGAAAGCGCGGACATGAAGGTGATCTACGATTATCTTTCGGAAAACTCGCTGCAGCTCTTTGACGGACAAAACAACTTTACCTTCTTACACATTGCGGGCTGTCACCTGCCCAACAAATACAACGAAAACTTTGAAGCTCCCGAAAAAAGCGACGAGTGGAATTCGGTGGTTTCCATGAAGCAAAGCTTTAAAATCGTCAATCTCTATCTGGATCAACTCAAGGAGCTGGGAATTTACGAGGATGCCACCATCATTATTACGGGAGATCACGGATCTCTGCAAGGCTCCGACACACGCCTCCCCACCGACCCCAGCCGTCCCAATCCCATTCTCACAGCGCTCTTTGTAAAGGAAAGCGGTGCTTCCGGCACGCCCCTTACCGTCAATTCCGCCCCCGTGATGCAAGCCGATATCATTCCGACCATCCTGCGTTCGGAAGGCATTGACACCGACGAAGATTTTGGAAAGAGCGTATTTGAGATCCCTGCGGATCAGCCAAGAAAGAGAAAGTATAACTTCCAAAGCTATCAGAAGGATACGGGCGGCTATGAGGTCATCGAGTACGAGATCCTGGGGCCCGCAAGAGATCTGAGCAACTGGACCATTGTAAATCGGTATATGACCGAGAGCATTTATCATTGATCAATTTTAGAAAAGAAAGATAAAAGGAACTGTTATGGAAACTGTACTGTATTACGTTTGTATTCCCCTTGGCATTCTGATGAAATGGTGCTGGCAGCTGGTTGGCAACTACGGCCTTGCCATTATTCTCTTCACCCTTGCCACCAAGATCATTCTGATCCCCCTCTCGGTCTGGACGCACAAAAATTCCATTCAAATGGTAAAGATCCAGCCCGCCGTCAACTTCCTCAAGGTCAACCACTACGGTGATATGGACACCTTTGCCGATGAGCAGGCGGCGCTCTTCAAAAAGGAAAAGTACCGTCCCATGGTCTCCCTGATCCCCCTGGCGTTGCAGATCTTCCTGCTCCTGGGCGTGGTGCAGATCATTTATCACCCTCTGGACTACCTCTTTGCCATTGACTCCGCAACCATCCGCGAGCTGGCAACCTTTATTGGCGCCGACATGGAGCAATCCTCCTTCCAGCTCAAGATCATTGAAGCCATCAAGGCAGGCGAGATCACCGCGACCTCGGTGATCCCCAACGTAAGTACCGAGACCCTTTCTTCTATCATTTCCTCGGTGTCCGGCTTTGAAAATTCCCTGTTCGGCTTTGATCTTGCCGTAGTTCCCGCCGAGATCTGGGGCATCTATATCCTCATGCCCGTAATTGCCGGCTTCTCCTCCTGGCTCCTCAGCTTTACCCAAAACCTTTCCAACGTGCTTCAGCATGAGCAGAGCAAGTGGAATCAGTACGGTCTGATGGCGTTCTCGGTTGGTCTTTCTGTCTACCTCGGCGTAGGCGTTCCCGCCGGTATTGCCGTATATTGGATCGCCAGCAACCTGTTCTCGATCATTCAGATGTATATTCTCAACGCCATCATCAATCCCAAGAAATACGTGGACTACGAGGCGCTGGAGGCAAGCCGAAAAGCACTTGCAGAGATCGAAAAGCTGGATGCCGACAAAAAGGACGATCCCAACTACCGTCAAAATCGTATCCGCGAGAAGAAGGACTACAAGCGCTTCTTCTCCATTGTCAACAAGCACTTGGTGATCTACTCCGAAAAAAGCGGCTTCTACAAATACTTTGAGGCGCTCATTACCGAGCTGACCGCCCGCTCCAACATTACCGTTCATTACGTTACCAATGACCCGAACGACGTGATCTTCTCCATCGCCGAGAAAAACACACAGATCAAGCCCTACTACATTGGGCTCAAAAAGATGATTCCCCTGATGATGAAGCTGGAAACCGACATCATGGTCATGACCACTCCCGATCTGGACAAGTACTATCTCAAGCGTTCCTTGATGAAGAAGGACATTGAGTATATCTACGTTCCCCACGACATGATGAGCGTTCACATGGGCTTCCGCGAGGGCGCCCTCGACGCCTTTGATACCATCTTCTGCACGGGCGATCACGTATCCCGCGAGGTACGCGCCACCGAGGAGGTCTACAAGCTCCGTGAAAAGAAGCTGGTCAAATTCGGCTATCCCTTTGCCGACAAGCTGATTGAAGCAGGTGAAAAGGAGCGCGCAGAGCACATCCCCACCGAGAAAAAGGAAATTCTCATTGCCCCCTCCTGGCAGGAGGACAATCTGTTGGATTCCTGCGTTGACACCTTGATCGAAAAGCTCTACTGCAAGGAGTATCACATTACGGTTCGTCCTCACCCCGAGTACGTCAAGCGTTACGGCGCGAGAATGCAAGCCATCGTTGACCGATTTGCCGACAAGGTGGGCGATCAGCTCTCCTTTGAATTGGATTTTTCCAAGAACAAATCGGTTTATTCCTCGGATCTGCTCATCACCGACTGGTCGGGTATTGCGCTGGAGTACTGCTTTGCGACCAAGCGCCCCGCTCTCTTTGTAAACACCAAGATGAAGTGTATGAATCCCAACTGGGAGAAGATCGGACTCACCCCCACCGAGATCACCCTGCGCGATCAGGTTGGTATTTCGGTCAACAAGGAGGATCTGCAAGGCTGCGACGAGATCGTGAAAAAGCTTCTCACCAGCGAGAAGGAATACGAGGAGATCATCTCCAGGACTTTGGAAAATCACTTGTATAACATTGGCTGCGCGGGAGCTGCCGGCGCGGATTACATTTTGAAATCCTTGGTCGAAAAGAAGAAAAATTCCGCAAAATCCAAATAAAAAAGCACCCGATCTTTTGTAAAAGCCGCAAAAGGTCGGGTTTTTCTATTGACAAAGACAATTTTCTATGATATAATACCCCTGTTAAATTATGCAAAAGGAGTAACCGATCATGTTTGAAATTTTCATGACTCCCACCGCGCTCTACATCGATCCCTCGACGGCTTCCATCGTTTTGACCTCCATTGCAGGTATTGCGGTTGCCATCAGCTCCACCGCAGTCATTCTGTGGAGAAAGGCAAAGAAAAAGGCTGCCACCGTGTTACATATCGATGAAAACGCCAACAAAGAGGTGGAAGAGGATATCGTAATCAACGAGCCCGTGGAAAAATAATCAAATCGCAATAAAAAAGAAGCAGCGTGACTGCTTCTTTTTTATGTTTCTCAGTAGAAAAGCTCGATGTGCTTTTTGATATATCCCAGCATTCTGCCGCGGATGTAGCGGAGGTTTCCAATGAGGAAGTCCTTGATCTTTGCGGGATTCTCGCGGTAATTGACCATCAGGTAACGGAACGCCTTTACCATTTCGGCTTCTCCGCCCTGTGCCAGCGCGTTGCAGATGGCATCCACAGCCTCGGGAGACGCCCCCAAAAGCAGATCCCAGTAATCGTCCAGGTTCTTGTCGGCAAGGTCATAAAGCATCTTATACGCCAAAAGCGGACGGTAAACCTTGCGGTAGCCCAGCTTGCGCTCGCACGAAAAGATCTCTCCCTGCCAAAGCTCCTCTACGGATTCGCTCACGCGGCTGAGATAAACGTTCATTCTCTCGTTTACCGTCTGGAAGGTCAGCTCCTCCACGGGAATATTGCGCTTTCTTGCGCGGTCAAACAGGAAGAAATTGGGCTCGGAATCCTTGGTCAGCCACAGATAGTAGCCAATCAGACCCGACATTGCGATCAAAAGGATGGAAATGATCACCTCCAGCACACGCTTATAGGTCGCGTTTGCATGGGGAACGGCAATGGCAAGCAACAGAATTGCGCCAACCAGGCTGACGCAGGCAACGATTGCCATGATCATGGGAATTCTCTTTTTCAGATTCATAAAACGCACTTCCTTTCCTCTTTACAAATCCATATTCACATATTATTATACCATAATCCCGATCGCTTTGCAAGATGCATTTTCCATTTTTTGTGTTTTCTCTCCTCATATTTTTTCAAAAGCCTTTAACTCTGTAAAAAAATTGTGATAAAACCGCTAATTTTGTACTTTTTCTTGACATTCTCTCTTTTCTGTGTTAAAATATATAGGATATCCAAATCGATTTTATGAAAAGAAGGATGAGACGTTTTGAAAAATGCGAAGAAAAAGAGCTTTCGGCTCTTGCGCGTAATGGATTGGAATGCGGGAAACCGTCCCGATGCCCCCGGCGAGGACACCCGTCCCACCCTCAAGCGCTACTTTAAGCTATTGGGCAGACGCTTTTGGAAGCTGGTCTCCCTGAATATGATGATGGTTCCCATGATCCTTCCGCTTCTGGTGATCTTTTATCTCTTGGTCAGTGCCAACCGCACCCCTGTGGAAAGCAACGTGGTCTTTGCCCAGCTTTATGGCGCAAATATGATCGAATCCACTCCCGAGACCACGGTTTTATTGGATCTCTTCGGAGCGCAGACCTACATCCCTGCCTTTAGCGGGATTGGAACCTACGTCGGCATTGGCATTTGCGTGGTGATCATGCTTTTGACCTGGGGCTGGCAGAACGTAGGCGTTACCTATATTCTGCGAAGCATGGTAAGAGGTGAGCCCGTATTCCTGCTCTCCGACTATTTCTACGCCATCAAGCGAAACCTCAAGCAGGGCTTGCTTTTGGGACTGCTGGACGTCATTGTGATAGCTCTGTTGGCATTTGACTTTATGTATTTCTACGGCATCATCGGTTCCTTCTGGATCGACGTATGCTTCTGGGGAATCTGCGCTCTTGCCATTCTCTATTTCTTCATGCGCTTCTATATCTATCTGATGCTGGTCACCTTTGATCTCTCCATTAAGAAGATTCTGAAGAACGCGCTGATCTTTACCACCCTTGGTATCAAACGAAATCTGATGGCTGTTTTGGGAATGCTCATGCTTACAGCGATTGAGGTGATCATGTTTGCCGTCTTCATGCCCATGAACTTCCCCATTGCGCTGATTCTTCCCTTCATCTACTATTTCTCCTTTACCGCCTTTACCAGCGCCTACGCGGCGTACCCCATTATCGATCGCTACATGATCGCTCCCTACCGCACGGATGACGATTATCCCGACAAGGACGGGGATGAGATTTATTATTCCGAGATGCCCGAAGAGGGATCGACGGAAGAAGCAACCGAATAAAATTCAACGGCATCCGTAAAAAACGGATGCCGTCTTTCTTTCCTATTGCAATCCCAAAAGGCTACTGACGGTGGTAGGCTCAAATCCACGCTCAAGAAGCTTTGGGAGAAGAATCTCCAACGCCTCGGGGGTCTTGCTGTTCGTTCCGATATAATCGTGCATGAGAATAATATCCCCCGGCTGAACCTTGGAAAGCACCTCGTCCACAATCTGCTCGGTGTTTTTGCACTCCCAATCTCGGGTGTCAAGACTCCAGAGGATCAGCGTGTAATCCTCTGCGGCGGCGCAATGCTCCACGTAAGTGTTGACCGCCCCTTGGGGAGGTCGGAAAAGATGAGGACGGTACTCGCAAAGCTCCTCCAAAACGTCCTCACAATCCTCCAGCTCCCGTGCGATGGAGGCAGGATCCATTTTCCCAATGGAACGGTGGGAATAGGTATGGTTTCCCACCTCATGCCCCGCGTCAATGACCAATCTCGCCGTATCCGGATAGTTGGTGACGTTTACTCCCACCATAAAAAAAGTGGCTTTGATCCCGTATTCCTCAAGAATTTTCAAAATTCGCGGCGTCAGCGATGGATGCGGACCGTCGTCAAAGGTAATGGCAATCTTCATGGTATCGCTCTGCGCCGAGCGATAAATCACCTGCTCCTCGGCACAAGCCGAAAAAGAGAAAGCACGAAGCAAACACAGGACAGAAAAGAGCCACGCCATCAAGAGGCACAGGCACTTCTTAGCGCTTCTCATGATCTTGCGCTCCTGCCGGTCAGCTGATCAAGGGTTCCGAACCGAAAGCCCTGCGCCTTCAATTCCTTGATGATATCCCCAAGAATTTCGGCGTTTGTGCTTGAGGTGGGATGAAGAAGCATGATCTCGCCGTTGTGAAGATTTTCAAGAATCTTCTGCTTTGCCTTTTCGGGAGACATCTGCTTGTTGTTATCCCAATCGGCATAAGCAAAGCTCCAAAAGATGGTATCATAGCCGTTTGCCTTGGTGCATTCCAGATTCTTTTTGCTGAATCTTCCTTCGGGCGGACGGTAAAAGGGTGCCATTTGGTAGCCTGTTTTTTCTTCGTATAGCCGCTCCAGCTCGTGCAGCTCACGCAGGAGCTCCTCGTCGCTCTTTGTTGACATATTGGCGTGACGCACCGTATGGTTGCAGACCGTATGCCCCTCCTCTGCCATGCGCTTGACGAGATCGGTGTTCTTGGTAATGAGATTACCGAGAATAAAGAAGGCGGCAGGCACCTCCTCCTTGCGAAGAACGTCCAGAATTTTGGCGATATTGCCGTTTTCATAGCCGGCGTCAAAGGTGAGATAGATCACCTTTTCGGTATCCTCCCAGCCCGCATGGGCATGGTCGATATAATAGCCGCCAAGAGATTCCACAAAGGAAAGCTCGGCTCCCACACGGGGCTGCACGTGATCCTTGACGTGTACGCAATACCAGTTATAAGAAGCCTCCTCTGCGTGGCAGGAAATGCCGAGCATACCCGAGAGCAACAAGGCGCATAATAAGATCAAAAAAACTTTTTTCACGATTTTTCACTCCCTTCAAAAAATCTTCCTCGATAGTTTGCGGCGATTTTGAAGATTCAAGCCCCTGTAATTTTTTCAAAAAAAACAAATCTCCCGCGTCTACAAAGACACGGGAGATTCGTTATGTATCAGCTTCTTTATTTCCATTGCCCCATGGATTCGCGTTTTTCTTGCTCGCGGCGGGCGGCTTCCTCGGCTTGCTTTTTTGCCTTGGATTGCTTTGCCAGGAGAATCGCCGTTCTTGCCAAAAGAATAAGGACAGCAATATGAGGCATGAGCATGACTGTGCTTGCTGCGGAAATTTTGACCGCATCCTCAAAAAACAGAATCAACGGAAAGGTCAATGGGAGAAAAATCAAAAATACGTTGTTGCCAAAATCGTACAAAAATTCGCGGTGTCTCCAATGGATACTGTCATCGGCTTCATAAAATCCACGGCTGTTGGAATCCTGATCGTATTTTTTGAAATAGAAGTCCATCAAAGCATCACAACGCAAGGACATCCATACCATTTCTCCCGCCTCCAGCATGGGAATGAATGAAAGTGCCGTAAAATTCAGATGAGAACGAAAGATAACAGCCGCCAAAAGCGTAAGAATGGCAGATATTCCGAGATAATAACCAATCCATTTTGTTTTCATTGCTTTTAGATTCCTTTCTTTTTCATACACAATCCCTCTCCAAGCTTCGCAAAAAAGAATTGCCGGAAAAGACCGTGTATTCTCCTATGGTTTCACCGTTGTCCAAGTGACCGGCGGAACCGTTTTCGGCTTTTCGAAACAGGAATTTGGGAACAGGATTGAAAAGCAAAATCTTCTCGCCCTCGGCTTCAAAGCGATAGTCGAAGGTGGAAACAATACGGAACATTTCTCTTCCCTCATCCATGTCCAAGGGATTGACCATCACAAAGCCGTGACGCTGAATCACGCGGATGATGGGAAAGCGCACCAGCCTTGCACGCTCGCAAATTCCATCGGTACGAAGGTAGATCTTGTTGCTCTTTCTTACGCTGGCAAGAATGCGGCAATAGTAGGTCCTTCCGTTAGCCTTGACCACCAGATTGTAGCCGCCGCCATCGTGAATGAGAGAAAGATAAGGATGCTTCTTTGCAACCAGCTCAAAGCCGTTCTTCTTGCAGCACTTTTTCACGCGGCGCAAAAAAAGGAAGCGTCTGCGGATGCAAAGATAATAAGTAACAACCACAATGATACCGACAATGATCCATGTCCATTTGATCTGCGCGAGCAGGATGATCACGCCGATTGCCGTGCCAATGACGCCAAGCAAGAGGGGAAGGATCAGCGCTGTCAAAAAGGTAAGACCTGTGGTGTACGCCACACGCCAGAGCATGGTGGTGAGGCGATAGGTCTTTTCTACCCGTTGCTCTGCCGAATTGGTGATGTGAAAGAGTCGCCGTGGCAGCTCGATCCACATCTTGCGCACGTCTCCGTAGGCAAACAAGGAAAGCCACAAGGAAACAGGCAGAAAGATGGCAACGCCGATGAGTCGGCAAGCAAGCGGCGGCAAGGGCTTCAGCCAAAAAAGCGAGGTAATGAACGTGGGGATCGAAGAAAATCCCACGGTGGGCAGGATCAGATACAAGCCCCACGTCACCGCCATACGGAGCCAAAAGTGCTTGTCTCGCAAAGCGCCCTTCCATGCCTCCTTAGGCTTGAAGGCGGCTTCGGAATTGTGCTTTAAAAATTCTTCACGGGTGGCTCTGTCGTAAGTGAAGAAGATCAGGAGCATGGAATTGAGGAAGAAGATCGCCGTAGCAATCTCCAAACCGTAGATCACAAGGTTCTGACCTCCATAGATCGCTGACAAGGCAAGATTGATCAGAAACAGCAAAACGCCATAAACCGCATAGGTCAAGACGGCATATGCGCCGCTCCGCACGTAGGATGCGGTCTTGTTCTCATGCAACTTTTTCAGATCGTCAATATCCATTTTCATAGTGACTCCTTTTATCGTTTTTCACGATCTCTATAGGTACCAATCCTCCAAGAGGGTGTCCTCAAACAGGATCAATTTTGCGTGGCAATGGGTGCATTCTCGCTCGCCGTTCTTCATAACGGCGTGGCAGAGATGACAAAAGCGACGCTTACGCTCGGTGGTATCCAACAGAACGGGATAGTCCAAGGGCTCGTATTGCAGAATACGGTCGCCCTTTTCAAAGCATTTTCCGTACTTTGAGGGAATGATCAGCTTCCTTCCCTTTCGGCGACGCTCCTCGCCTTCAAAACGAACCACGAGATCGCAGCTAACCCTTTCGCGTGCGGGAGCAACGGTGACCCGATATCCGCGATATCCCTTTGCCCCGGAAACAATGTGCGTTGCAATCTTGATTTCCTCGATCACGCCAAAACGCTTCTTTCCCCAAAACACCTTCCCCGGCTTTGTGAAAACGCCGATCAAAAAGCAGATGATCACACAGAAGATGCAGGTGCAGATCTTCATATAAGGGGTTTTCATGGAGGGCATAGTCATGACCGTTCCAAAGATGACCAAGGCGCAAAAGAAGATCACCTTGATCACCTTTTTGCGGCGAAGCTGTCTGAGAAAATCCCAAATTTCGGGATTTTCCTTGACGAGCTTCTGTTCAAATTCCTTTACGGTCTTCATAAAAATCAGTTGTTGTTAGCGGCACCGATCTCCTTGACGCTGGTAACCAGACCTGCAAGTCCCTGGATCTCCGAGGGAATGATAATCTTGGTCGCCTTGCCGTCGGCAGCCTTTGCAAACGCCTCAAGGCCCTTGATGGCAATGACGCTCTGGCTGGGATCAGCCTCGTTGATCATGCGGATACCGTCGGCGGTAGCCTTTTGAATGGCAAGAATTGCCGCAGCCTCACCCTCTGCCTCACGGATCTTGGATTCCTTTACTGCCTCGGCGCGCAGGATCTGAGACTGCTTCTCTGCCTCGGCTTCCAGAATCATGGATTCCTTCTTACCCTGTGCCACAAGAATGGTGGAGTTCTTTTCACCCTCGGCGCGCAGGATCGCCTCACGGCGTTCACGCTCTGCCTTCATCTGCTTTTCCATGGCATCCTGAATTTCCTTGGGAGGAATGATGTTCTTCAGCTCCACGCGGTTGACCTTGATGCCCCAAGGGTCGGTGGCTTCGTCCAGGATCGAGCGCATTTTGGTGTTGATGATGTCACGGGAGGTCAAGGTGTTATCCAGCTCCAATTCACCAATGATGTTACGGAGCGTGGTGGCGGTCAGATTTTCGATTGCCGTCATGGGAGTGGTATGACCGTAAGCGTAGAGCTTGCAGTCGGTGATCTGGAAGAAGACCACGGTATCGATCTGCATACGAACGTTGTCCTTGGTGATTACAGGCTGAGGAGGAAAGTCCGCCACCTGCTCCATCATGTTGATCTTTTTGGCAATGCGGTCTGCAAAGGGCATTTTAAAGTGGATGCCGGTTTTCCACGTCTCGTGGTAAGAGCCGAGACGCTCAATGACGTAGGCTCTGGATTGGGGTACAATGTGGGTGTTGGCAAGTAAAACGATGATGCCAACGACTAAAAGAGCGCCTAATACGATTAAAATTTCGGTGAGTCCCATAAGAATCCTCCTAAAGATTACTTAAAATAAATGTGGGTTGGTGAACAACTGTCAAAGCTTACGCGTTCTCCTTGGGCTCGCAGATCAGCTTGACGCCTGCGATCTCCCTGACGAGAATCACGCTTCCGCTCGGAATTTTTACCGAGTCATCGGTGGATCTTGCCGACCAAACCAAGCCGCGGATCTTCACGCTGCCGGTCTCATGGACGTTGTCGATCTCATCTTCCACGATTCCCTGCGCTCCGACAAGCGAGTCGGCATTGGTCTTTGCTTTTTCCTTTTTAGGAATGCGTTTTTTGAACACGGTAAAGAACAGCGTAAGAATTGCGGCGGAGATCGCAACGAACACTACTGCCTGGATCCAAAATTCCAAACCGCAGATCGCCAAAATCATGGAGATCAACGCCCCCGGAATAAACCAGACTGCCACAAGATCACAGGTCTCTGCCTCCACAACAGCAGCTATTGCTACCACTGCTACCCAAAGCATTGCAAAACCGTATTCTGCAAAAAATTCTCCCACTTTTGTCTCCTCCTTTCTTATGTGTTGTAATAATTATAGCACACAGTCATTTGATTGTCAAGTACTTTTTAAAAATATTTTAAAAATATTTTATATTTTCTTTCGAGTCGGTCGATTATTTTATAACGACCTCATAATGCGTGAGTAACTTTTCAATTCGGATTTCGGGCTCAACGCGAAGGGTGATATACTGAGGGCGGGACTCGTTGCTGCGAATGTCGCGGCGGAAGGTTCCGTCATTGCGATAGATCATGTATTCCAGCTTGTACTGAACCCAAACACCGCCCTCGTCGTTTCCGCGGGAATGATAGGTGATCTTAGCGCCGTAAAGCATTTGCTGATTAAAGCGAGCCTGAGGCTCATGGGTTTGAAAATAGGTCTCGTTGAAGCAGGCGTTATAGGCGCTTCTGTCTCCCGCGATAATGGTTTGCAAATAATTATAAAGGAAGATCGCCTCTTGGTTGAATTCGTTGAGATTCCCCTTCTCCATGGAGACCTCCATACCGCTTCCGTCGGCAAAATAGACCTTGCGATCCAGATCAAGATATTCCTTGTTGCTCATGATATCACCCTTGTAAGGCTCGTAAAACGCCCCGTCTCCATATTCGGTCTGTGCGGTTGCCTGCATTGCCTTTTCCTCTCCGCTCGCAAGATCCGCAACCAAAATGCCTCCCAGCAGAAGAATCGCCAAAAGCGCGATACCTCCCAAAATCAAAAGCAACTTTTTACGCATTTTTCCCGCTTGCGCCTCCATTTGAAGAAGGGCTTCTTGGGAATTGTTTTTTTCTTCCATGTCAGTTTTGTCTCCTCTGTTTCTTATGATAGAATTATTTTATCATATTCCGCTCTCTTTTGCAATAAAAAATCATTTTTTTCACAGAAAAACCATTGAATTTTATAGAAAAACAGAAAAAAACTCTTGCGATTTCTTCAATTATATGTTATAATGTAGAGTGGATTTTAATGTGTGTTCACACGATTGTGTTTTTTGATCCTGAAAGGTGGAAATCATTATGAAATATCTTGTTCTTATTCCCGACGGTATGGCTGACGAAAAGCTGGAGGCGCTCGGCAATCGCACCCCCATGGAGGCGGCAAACAAGCCTACCATGGACCGTCTTGCAAAAAGCGCCTTGGTAGGAACGGTATCCAACGTTCCCCAGGGTATGGTTCCCGAAAGTGACACTGCCAACATGGCGATTCTCTCCTTTGATCCCAAGATCTACTCCAAGGGACGTTCCCCTCTGGAGGCGGTCAGCATGGGCATTGAGATGCAGTCCGACGAAACGGCATACCGTTGCAACGTGGTAACCCTGAGTGACGAGGGAGACTACGAGGATAAGATCATTCTCGACCACAGCGCCGATGAGATCACCACCGCCGAGGCGGATCAGCTGATCAAAACGCTGGAGGAAAAGCTGGGCAACGAATACCGCCGCTTCTACACCGGTGTCAGCTACCGTCATTGCCTGATCTGGAAGAACGGCGATGACAAATACAACTTCATGCGCCCCCACGACATTCTTGGCAAACGCATTGGCGAATATCTTCCCCGAGAGGAGGATGGCGGCGCGGAATTTTTGAAGCTGATGAAGGAAAGCTTTGAGATCCTCAACCACCATCCCGTCAACGAGGCAAGACGCGCACGCGGTCTCAAGCCTGCAAACTCGGCTTGGCTCTGGAGTCCCGGCAAAAAGCCTCAGCTCCCCAACTTCAAGGAGCACTGGGGACTGAACGGTGCCGTGATCTCGGCAGTTGATCTGATCAAGGGCATTGGTCTTTGCGCGGGTATGAGATCCATCGACGTAGAAGGCGCCACCGGCAACGTACACACCAACTACGAGGGCAAGGCAAACGCCGCTATTGACGCCTTCAAGGAGGGCTACGATTACGTTTACGTTCACGTGGAAGGTCCCGATGAATGCGGTCACCGCGCCGAAACCGAAAACAAGGTGCTTTCCATTGAGCTGATTGATCAAAAGATTCTGGCTCCCGTTTACGAGTATCTTCAAAGCACAGGCGAGGACTACCGCATTATGATCCTGCCCGATCACCCCACGCCGATCCGCATCCGAACCCACTCCATTGATCCCGTTCCCTTTATGATCTATGATTCTAAAGCGGAAAACAACGGTGTTGAGAGCTTCTCCGAGGAGAGTGCCGCCGCAAAGAGCTTCTATCTTGCAAACGGCTATAAGCTCATGGAGCTGCTCACCAAGTGATCCCATAGGGATATTCAGAATCCGAAAGGAAGTTATTTATGAATTCCGAACCCAATCTCATCCGCAAGGACAATGCAAAAGAGCAAAAAAAGCAATCTCCCCTTGCCACGGCATTTGAATATTTAGAGCTGCTCGCCTGGGCGATCTTTGCGGTGATGATGCTGTTCACGTTTGTCTTCCGACTCTGTCGCGTGGACGGCAACTCCATGGAAAACTCCTTCGCCAACGGCGAAAACCTCTTGATCTGGAGCATTGGATATACTCCCGAGCAGGACGACGTTGTGGTCTTTCACCTTCCCGAAAAGGAGGGAGAAAGAACGCTTGTCAAGCGGGTGATCGCTACCGGCGGACAGAACGTGACCATCAACTTTCAAACCAAGGAGATCCTTGTGGACGGCGTACGCTATGAGGACTCTCACGCAGTTTTGAAAAGCTTTTCGGACGAGTTTATCGGGCGTTATACTCTGTTTGCCGAGCACAACTATGATTCCGATCAAAAAATCTTTTCGGCAACCGTTCCCGACGGGCACGTCTTTGTGATGGGAGACAATCGGAACAACTCCAAGGACAGCCGTGATCTTGACATCGGCTTTGTCGATGAAAGATGCGTGCTGGGGAGAGCCATTGTGCGTGTTTTCCCCTTCACTATCTACCCATGATCCTTTGAAAGCAGGTGTTTGAATATGCCATCAGAAACCATACAGTGGTTCCCGGGGCACATGGCGAAAACCCGCCGTTTGATCTCCGAGAACATTAAAAACGTAGATATCGTCATTGAAATATTGGATGCCCGCATTCCCTACAGCTCGCGCAATCCCGAGATCGCGCGCCTCATTGGGGATAAGCCTACCCTTTTGCTCCTCAACAAGGCATCCCTTGCCGACCCCGCGCAAAACGCCTCATGGGTCAAGCGCTACACCACCGAGAATACAATTTGTCTTTTGACCGACTGTGTCAGCGGCAACGGCATTAACAAAATGGAGGGGGCTATTCGCACCATCCTTGCCGACAAGCTTCGCAGATACGAGGAAAAAGGAATGAACAAGCGCATCCGCGCCATGGTTTTGGGAATCCCAAACGTGGGAAAATCATCCCTGATCAACCGCATCTGCGGTACCAAGAAGGCAAAGGTGGAAAACCGCCCCGGTGTAACCCTGGATAAGCAATGGGTCCCCACCAAGATCGGCGTGGACCTGATGGATATGCCCGGTATTCTCTGGCCTAAGTTTGAGGAGCGTCGCGTGGGAGAAAATCTCGCGCTGACGGGTGCCATCCGAGACGGCATTCTGGATCTGGAGACCATGGCGGTGATCCTTTGCAAGAGACTGCGCCGTCTCTATCCCGAAATGCTCTCGACACGCTACAAGCTGGGCGATATGGCACAGTACAAGGAAACCTCCGATTACGATCTCTTCCTGACCATTGGAAGAAAGCGCGGCTTTCTCATCAGCGGCGGCGAGATCAACACCGAGCGTACCGCCATTATGCTTTTGGATGAATTCCGCGACGCCAAGATCGGACGCATTACCCTGGATCGCTATTCCAAGGAGGAGCTGCCCGATGCTTGATTATGCCATTGAAAAGGAGCTTCTTGAAAAAGGCTTTTCCACCGTTTGCGGCGTGGACGAGGCAGGACGCGGTCCCCTTTGCGGTCCCGTGGTTGCCGCCGCCTGCATCCTTCCCATGGGCTTTGAATTGGAGGAGCTGAACGACTCCAAAAAGCTGACCGAAAAAAAGCGCGAAAAGCTCTTTGACATCATTTGTGAAAACGCCGTTGCCTACTGCATTGCCGAGGCAAGCGTGGAGGAGATCGATTCCATGAACATTCTGGAAGCCGATCTGCTCGCCATGCGTCGCGCCATTGACGGACTTGCGGTAAAGGCTGATTTCGCCATCATTGACGGAAATATTGCGCGGGATTTTCAGATTCCCGCCCGGGCAGTGGTTCACGGAGACGCCATCAGCCCCTCCATTGCCGCCGCCTCGATCCTTGCCAAGGTCACCCGTGACCGCGCCTGCATCGAGCTGGATCGTGCCTATCCCCAATACGGCATTGCCAAGCACAAGGGCTACGGAACAAAAGCCCATATGCAGGCTCTGCGCGAGTACGGTCCCTCCCCCATTCACCGCAAGCAATTCATTCGTTTTTTGGATAAGGAATCATGATCCTTCATACCACAAAGGAGATCGGCGATTTTGGGGAAGCTCGCGCCGCTCACTATTTGCGTCTGAGAGGATATACTGTAAAGGAGCGCAACTGGAGATACGGAAAGGGCGAGCTTGACATCATTGCTTCCACACCGAGATCCATCGTTTTTGTGGAGGTCAAGACCAGAAGCTACACCCCCGATTCAGCCGAGCCCGTACCGCCTCCCGGAAACGCCGTCAGAGCCGATAAAAAACGGTTGACACGTCAAACGGCACAGGCATATCTGCATCTGCATCCCACCAAGAAGAGCCCACGCATGGACGTGATCGAAATCTTTTTGGAAAAGAACGCCACCCGAAAAAAGCCCAAGGTGTTGAGAATCAATCACATCAAGGGCGCATACTGAAAGCGGAGGTTCTTCTATGAGGCTTTCCCTGTTTGATCTGCATTGCGACACCGCTTACGAGATGCATAGACAACGTCAACCGCTGAAAGAAAACACGCTGGCGGTTTCTCTTCAAAAAGCCGCAGCCTTTGACCGCTACGTGCAGGTCATGGCGCATTGGACCGAGCCGTCACTGAGCGACGAGAAGGGCTGGCAGGCGTTTTGCGCCATGCTGGAAAATTTGAAAAACGATCCCTCCGTGAAGCATCCGAGCCCAAACGCCCCTACCCTGTTGCTTTCGGTGGAGGATGCGCGCATTCTTTGTGGGATCCCCGAACGCGTTGACGTGCTGTACTCCCACGGTGTTCGGATTCTGACCCCGCTTTGGAAGGGAGAAACCTGCATCGGCGGCTCTCACGATACCGACCTCGGGTTGACGGAGTTTGGAAGAAAAGCCCTTTCCCGCGCCGCAGAGCTTGGCATGATTTTGGATATTTCCCATGCCTCGGAGAAGGCTTCCGAAGAGATTTTTGAGATCTCCGCAAAGTCAGAACGCCCCGTGATCGCATCTCATTCCAACGCCTTTGCGCTCTGCCCCGTTTCCCGCAATCTGAGAAAGTGGCAGATCGACAAGCTCCTTTCCTGCGACGGCGTCATCGGCATCAATCTGCACCGCTATTTTCTGACAGAGGATGGAAACGCAACGATCGACCATATTCTTTCCCATATCGAGTATTTTCTTGAAAACGGTGCCGAGGATCATCTTGCCCTGGGATGTGACATGGACGGATGCGACCTTCCAACCGATATCCCCGATCTTTCAAAACTTCCGCTTCTTGCAAAGGCTTTGCAAAAGGCAAATTATTCCGAAGAATTGATCAATAAAATTTTTTATCAAAACGCCTATTCCTTTGCGCAAAAATATCTGCGCGAAGAAATTGATACATCCACTTCATTTTTGTAATACTAACAGGAAGGAACCTGAAAATTATGTTGTTTAAAAGTACAAGAAGCACGCAACAAGCCACCGAGAGCGCTGCACAAGTCATCAAGCAAGGACTTGCCAACGACGGCGGTCTCTTTGTGCCCGAAAGCATCCCCGCTCTCACAGAAGAGGAGATCAAGGTTCTCTGCGGTGATTCTTATCCCGTAAGAGCCGCTAAGATCCTTTCCAAATTCCTTGGCGACTACACCTACGAGGAGCTGCTGGAGGACTGTGAAAAGGCTTACAGCGAAAGCTCCTTCGTTGGCGGTGCGGCTCCCATGGTCAACATCCATGACAATCTGGAGTCTCTGGAGCTTTGGCACGGCCCCACGGCGGCGTTCAAGGATATGGCGCTTCAGATCATGCCCCGTCTGCTCTCACGCGCACTGGTAAAGACCGGTGAGAAGCGTACCGCGCTGATTCTGGTTGCCACCTCGGGCGACACCGGAAAAGCCGCTCTTGAGGGCTACAAGGACGTTGACGGCATCAAGATCATGGTGTTTTATCCCGTGGACGGCGTCAGCCGTGTGCAAAAGCTGCAAATGGCAACGCAAACTGGCTCTAACGTCAACGTCTGCGCCATCCGCGGCAACTTTGACGACGCGCAAAACGGCGTCAAGGCAATCTTTGGTGACAAGGCAATGGCTGACGCGCTGAACGAAAAGGGCTATTTCTTCTCCAGCGCCAATTCCATCAACTGGGGACGTCTGGCACCTCAGATCGTTTACTACGTTTCGGCATACTGCGATCTGCTCAACGCCGGCAAATGCAAGATGGGTGACAGCTTCAACGTCTGCGTTCCCACCGGCAACTTTGGCAACATCTTTGCCGCATATCTGGCAAAGCTCATGGGACTTCCCATCGGCAAGCTGATCTGCGCATCCAACTCCAACAACATTCTCACCGATTTCCTGCGCACGGGTACCTACGATCGCAACCGCGACTTCTACCTCACCATGTCCCCCTCTATGGACATTCTGATCTCCAGCAATCTGGAAAGACTGCTCTACTTTGTAGCGGGTAGCGAAAAGACCGCGTCCTATATGGAGGATCTGAAGAACAAGGGCGTTTATTCTGTGGAGGCAGACGTACTGGCAGAGATCCAAAAGAACTTCATCGGCTATTACACCGACGAAAAGGAGACCGCCGCAACCATTAAGGCGACCTTTGAAAAGTACAATTATCTTGCCGACACCCACACTGCCGTTGCCATTCATGCCGCAGAGGCTTACGTTGCCGAAAGCGGTGACAAGGCTCCCATGGTGATCGACTCCACCGCAAGCCCCTACAAGTTTGCAAACAACGTGTATCTTGCGGTTGTGGGCAAGGATGCTCCCTCTGAGCTGGAAGCACTTGACGAGCTGGAAAAGGCAACCAATACCAAGATCCCCTACCCCCTGTCCGGTCTTGCAGAGAGAAAGGTCAACTTTACCAAAACCGTTGACAAGAGTGAAATGGCAAACGCTGTTTTGGAGTATCTGAACGCTTAATGCTAAAAAACCTCCCCCGTTGGGGGAGGTCGTGAATTACTCTGCCTTGGGCTTAAAGGTAGCGCAAAGGGTCTCGCCGGAGCAATCGGCACTGTGAGGGCCTACCGCAATCTCGGTTGCCGTGCAATGAGTGGCGCAGTCGTTGTAGTAGCAATTCTCTACGTCACACTTTACGCCCTTGATGTGCTTGCATCCGCCTGCTCCGCATCTTTGATTCTGTTCCATGATTCTGTTTCCTTTCTGATCCTCGTCTCTTTGAAAAGACGGATTGGAAAGATGGCTCTTCCCATTTCTTATTCTGTCCGCTTTCCCACCTGTTATACACTCAAAAGGAGGCTTTGACGTGTCACTTTTTGTGATGGCTGATCTGCATCTTTCCTCCGACGGAACCAAATCCATGGAGATCTTTGGCCCGCGCTGGAAGGATTATATCCAAAAAATTGAAAAAAACTGGCGGGCAGTCGTCTCTCCCGAGGATACGGTCATCATTCCCGGTGACATCTCCTGGAGTCTGAAGCTGGAGGACACCCTGGAGGACTTCCGCTTTTTGGAGTCGCTCCCCGGCACCAAGCTCATCGGCAAGGGGAATCACGATTTTTGGTGGTCCACCGCCTCCAAGATGACGGCTTATTTTGCGCAGAACGGCATCAAAAGCCTGCGGATCTTCTACAACAATGCCTATCTTGTGGAGGACTGCATTGTTTGCGGCGCAAGAGGCTGGTTCCTTGAGGAAAGTCAGCAAAAAACGGTTGGTGACGTGGACTTTGACAAGATCGTCAACCGCGAGGTGATCCGTTTGAAGCTGAGTCTGGAGGAAGCGCGCAAGCTTCAAGAGGAAAACGGAGGAAAAACCGCCATTACCGTATTTTTGCACTTCCCTCCCGTTTGGGGCGACTACGTTTGCCGTCCCATTGTGGATCTGTTGCACGAATACAACGTAAAATCCTGCTACTTCGGACACATCCACGGCGCCTATTACGTTCCCAGAACCACTACCTTTGAGGGAATTGACTTTGTTTTGACCGCCGCCGATTATCTGAATTTTGCACCAATGCCCGTTTATGCCGACGAAATTTGTTAATCTTACCAAATTTTCAAAAAACACTTGACAAACGGCAAAAAAAATTATACAATATAATATGTATGTAAAAAACTTAACGATATTGTTTGGAGGACTAAAAAAATGAGTTTGATCAAATCCGCAAAGGCCGAAAACGAAAAGAGCGTATACGTGCTCGAGTTCTCGGTTGCAAAGGACGTATTTGAAAAGGCTGTTACCAACGCTTACCGCAAGCAGGTAGGAAAGATTACCGTTCCCGGCTTCCGCAAGGGTAAGGCTCCCCGCTCCGTTATCGAAAAGATGTACGGCAAGGGCTTCTTCTATGAGGATGCTATCAACGAGGTTCTTCCCGATGCTTTTGACGAAGCACTGAAGGAATCCAAGCTGGATATGGTTGGCCAGCCTGAATTCGACGTTGTTTCCATTGACGATAACGGCGTTGTTCTCTCCGCTAAGGTTGCTGTAAAGCCCAATGCGAAGATCAAGGATTACCTCGGCATCGAGGCTGAGAAGAAGGTTGCTGAAGTAACCGATGAGGAAGTGGAAAAGGAGATCGCTACCATTCGTGAGCGCAACTCCCGTGAGATCGAAGTAACCGACGGCGAGTCCCAGATGGGTGACGTTTGCACCATCGACTACGAGGGCTTTGTAGACGGCGTTGCTTTCGAGGGCGGCAAGGGTGATGCATATCCCCTCAAGCTTGGCTCCGGCAACTTTATCCCCGGCTTTGAGGAGCAGGTTGCAGGCCACAAGATCGAGGAAGCGTTCGACGTAAACGTAACCTTCCCCGAAGAGTACCACGCAAAGGAGCTTGCCGGTAAGGCTGCTGTCTTCAAGACCGTGATCCACAAGATCGCTCACATTGAGCTTCCCGAGCTGGATGACGATTTTGCTAAGGACGTATCCGAATTTGATACCATGGATGAATATCGTGCCGACGTAAAGGCAAAAATCGCTAAGAGACACGAGGACGAGGCTGATCGCGCATTTGAGGACGAGATCCTTGAGGCTCTGATCAAGAAGCTGAAGGCTGATATTCCCGAGCAGATGTACGTTGCAGAGACCGAGAACTTTGTTCGCGACTATGACAACCGCCTGCGTATGCAGGGTCTGGATCTCAAGACCTACTTCCAGTACACCGGACTCACGCTGGACGCTCTGCGCGAGCAGATGAGACCTCAGGCTGAGAAGCAGGTAAAGCTGAGACTGGCTCTGGAGAAGATTGCCGAGCTTGAAAAGATCGAGGTTACCGAAGAGGATATCGACGGTGAGATCAAGAGAATTGCCGAGGCTTACAGCATGGAAGCAGATAAGGTGAAGGAAATGGTTCCCGTTGACTCCATCGCTGCCGACATGAAGGTAAAGAAGGCTATGGATCTCGTAAAGGAAAAGGCAATCGTAAAATAATTGCACCCTGTCTTGAACCGGAAGTCGCCATGGCAATTTCCGGTTCAAAATTTACTGAAAAGAGGTTTGAAAGCATGTTTGATCCCAGAATGTACACCAAAGACGCGCTGGTTCCCATGGTTGTAGAGCAGACCAACCGCGGAGAGCGCTCCTACGACATTTTCTCCCGTCTGCTCAACGACCGCATCATTTTCCTCTCTGACGAGGTAAACGATGCTACCGCTTCCCTGGTTGTGGCACAGATGCTCTTCCTGGAGGCACAGGATCCCGATAAGGATATTTCCTTCTATATCAATTCCCCCGGCGGATCTGTCACCGCAGGCATGGCAATCTACGATACCATGCAGTTCATCAAGTGTGACGTTTCCACCATCTGCCTTGGCATGGCTGCCAGCATGGGCGCATTCCTGCTCTCCTCGGGCACCAAGGGCAAGAGATTTGCCCTGCCCCACAGCGAGGTCATGATCCATCAGCCCTTGGGCGGCGCGCGCGGTCAGGCAAGCGATATTCAGATCCAGGCCGAGCAGATCCTGCGT
>SVSL01000011.1 GCA_015064315.1 Oscillospiraceae bacterium | reverse complement strand
CCACCGATTGCACAAAGGTGTGGTCAATCCCCGCTTTCTCTGCGTGCTTCAGCATATCCGCCACCGTCCCCTCGCACAGTGCCTTGGTGCCGTAAAAAACGTCGGTGCCCGCTACGGCGCGAGATGCGATCTTATCGGGATAAATATGGCAGTGAGCGTCGATCACGTAATATTTTTGATTGATCATGGTTGTATCCTCTTGAAGAAGCAAAGGTGTCATGCAAACACCGAAACGCGCTTGCATGACACCTTGAATGTTATGTTTTTTTGCCCGTTTTCATGCAACGGTGAGAAAATTATGCGCCAACGTTGGGAATCTTACCCTCAAAATCCTCAATGCCGTCAATATCCTTGAAGTCCTCGTTGCCGGCTGCCTTCTGCTTCTGGATCTCATCCAGCGCGTAGGTAATGAAGAATGCCTGCAGATCGGATTCGGTAAGCTCCTCGCCTGCCTCCTGACGGTTCAAAAGGTCATCGATCATGCTTCCGGAATAAGACTCCAGCTTTTCACGCTCGATGTTAACGCCGGATTTAACGAACTCAGCCTCAAGGCGATCATTCATAACCGCTACCTGCTGCTCTCTTTCCATGCCCTTCACGTCATTCAAGGCACCCGTTACGTTGCCCATGAACTCATCATGCAGCTTGGCTTCCTCGGGAGAAAGTCCCAGGGTGCTTGCAATCGCGCGCATACCCAGGTTGGTCACCTCGGGAACCAGAGGCTTCATGCTCTCGTTGGCGTTGAGGATCGCAGTCATTTCATTGATGGCGTCACCGCCGTTCATCTTCTCGATCAAAGCATCGGGATTGGAAAGGTCCTTCAGAATATCGTGGCTTGCCAAGCAGGTCACAACGTCTGCCAGCGTGTGGAAATCAGCATGCAGTGCCGCATCGTTCTTTGCGTCCTGATAGAAGATATCCACCAGGGTATCTACCAGAGGATCGAAGAGATCGTCTACGTGAGGCTTTGCCACGCCAAGGAAGGCTTCCTCGGATTTCCAGCAATCGGCGAGCGAATAAATGACCTCACCGGTAATGGTGGAAAGCAGGGCGGAGTTCTTTGTAGAATCCGCAATATCCTTCAAAATCTGCGATTCCTCTTCGGACATATCGGCAAGCTTGGTCTTGGTCAAGCGGAAAACGTCACAGCTGAAATGAGTCACGGCACCAACCTCATCATTCAAATGGGTCTTGGTTCCGTTCGCTTCAAAATCGGTGATCAGATTGCAAAGCGCCTTACCGCCAACAGTGCGGTAGGTAGCGGTCACCATGTTTTCATCAATGGGATGGAGAACCTCCTCCACAAGATCCAGCTCCTCGGAGGATTCGCTCAGCATACCGTTATCGGCAACCTCATTGAGCACGGTGGAAAGTGCCTCAGAGTAAACGGAAACGGGAATCATGTAGACTGCGATTACAACAAGGGTCTGCACCAAAGCCCATGCCAGAATACGAAGGGGCTTAAAGCTGCTCAGTGCGTTGCTACGCTTCATTGCACCGGAACGGCAGAGCGAAATAATGGCAAATACGATCCAGGTGATAATGGAATACACCAAAAAGCACACAAGGCAGATCATGGGAGCAAGCAGTGCGCCGATCACACCCAAAAGCACCTCGTTCATGGTGGGAGATACGCCAAGGAAGGAGGCGATCATATCTACCACCTCACCGCTTCCAACCGTCTTGGAGAGGAAGGGGAGAAACATGGTGTTCACAAAGGATTCGGTTTGAATGTAGCTCTTAAGAGCAATGGTGGTGATCACGGCGGCAACCGCGCTGCCAATGATCAGAATGGCTCTGAACCTCGTTTTTGCCAATCCGCGGAGAAGTCCCCACAAAAAGGTAATCACAAACAGAGCGAGAATCGGAACAATAAATATCAGGGTATTAGAAAATGACATTGTCTTACACACTCCTTTTCAAAATTATCTGATTGAACGATACACGCGAATGAAGATTGGGAAATGATTTTTTGAAAATATACCATCCCACACATTGTCATTATATCATATAATTAACAGATTGTCAAGCATTTTCCGAAAAAAGGGCTCAGACGGCGCTTGGTGACTCCTTGGAAGCACCCTCAGCGTTCTTTTTTTCATGCTTTTTGCCGTGTCTTCTGCGGATGCGTTTTCCCTTCTTTGGCTTTTTCTTTTGGAGCTCTTTATAGCTTCCCGAGCATTCGGGATACGCCAATGCCATCATCTCGGGGGTGACGTGCTTGGCGTTGCAGATCGCGCGGAACAGCATCATGGTGGCAAGAGCATCCCCGTCACTGCGGTGCCTATGATCCGGCTCCTCGCCGCACCATGCCTGCACGTAGCCGCCCAAGCCATGAGCCCCCTTGTGCTCCTCCAGCATGCGGCAAAGCCGCTCGGTATCAAAGGTTGGAAACTCAATCATGGGCAAGCCGTAGCGCTCGCAATCCTTGCGCAACGCACGAATATCGTTAGAGAGCGAAAATCCCACGGCAAGATCCGCCCCCTCAAACAACGCCTTCAGCTCCTCGTAACGCGCCGCAAAGGAGGGGGATGCCTCCACCTCCTCCTTGGGATACGCCAAAATATTCTTTTCCACGTACTCGTTCCAGGTAGATTCGGGATTGATCAAAAGGTCGGTGGGCGGAACGAGGATCTCAAAGTCTTCGTCGGTCACCGTATAGCCAAAGGAATAGATTGAGCCGGGCACCTTGCCGTCGGCAAATTCCATGTCGAAAAATATAAGCTTCACAAAAACAGGTCCTCTCTGATTTTTTCGCTCCATTGTAGCATATCCGTGCGGAAAGTTCAAGCAAAATCTGTAAACAAATCAATATTTTTCAAAAAAATGCAAAAAAGCTCTTTACTTTTTTTCCACCGCAAGGTATAATAAAAGCAAGAAACACGCAACAATGAGCAAAATCAGCCAAGAAAGAGGTGTTTTATATTATGTATAAGTGCGAACGTGAAGACGAAATTATGGCACTGTTGTCCGAAAACGAATACGCCACGGTAGAATTTTTGTCACGCAAAATGAATATCAGTCCCTCCAGCATCCGCAGAGATCTGAAAAATCTGGAGGAGCGCGGATTGGTAAACCGAAGCTACGGCGGCGTGAAGCTTGCGAACGCTACCGGCAAGCGGATCCCCTTCTCTCTGCGCAGCCAGGAAAACAGCGCGCTCAAGAAGCAGATCGCAAAGGCGGCGCTCCATCTGATCAACGAAGGCGATGTGATCTTTCTGGACGGCTCCAGCACGGTGCTCTTTCTTGCCGATCTTCTCGCATCTGTCAGCGGCATTACCGTGATTACCAACGGCATTGACGTCATGAGCTGTCTTTCCAATTACAACGTGCGCGCCTACTGCACGGGCGGCGCAAAATCCAAGGACAATGAGGCGGTTCTGGTGGGAGACTACACCACCCGCTTTCTCTCGGACATCCGTGCCGATCTCGCCATTTTTTCGGTACAATCCATCAGCGATGACGGCGGTTGCTTTGACTGCTACGCCGAGGAGGTTGCGGTGCGCAAAACCATGCTTCAAAATGCCCGTAAGAAGATTCTGCTCTGTGACAGCAGTAAGTGGAATCGCCCCTCCACCTTCTATCAGTGCAACGTGGCGGACGTGGATTACGTTGTTTGCGATAAGGATCTGAATCAGTTCTTTAAGGATCCTGCCCCCGAAAAATACATTCTTGCGGAATAATTATTTCAGCGCGAAAGGAATACCAACATGACATTTGCATCGATCCGAGATTTTTCTATTTTGTATGCCACCGGCACGGAGCTTGAACAGTTAGAGCACGAATTTGCCCATATGCTCCGCAAAATGCTTGCCGACAGCGGCGAGCTCATGCTCTCCGTAATTGCTGACAGTGCATCCTCCCAAAAGAGTAAAGCAATTCTTCTGGGAAGCATTACGGGACTTTCCCCTGCCCCCACCGAATACGTTATGCAAGGGCAGAGCGACGGCACCATTCTGCTTTCCGCAGGCTCAAGCGCCGCATATGACGATCTGTTAAGAGATTTTCTTGACGTGCTGAAAAAGGACGGGGAGCTTCCCCAAGAGCCGATCCTCAAGCCCTGCTCGGACAAGAGCATGGGAAAGCGTCACGGAGATCTGCGCATCCTCTTCCACAACATTTTCGGCTACGATCGAAAGCCTACCATCAATCCCCAAAGAAGATATCTCTTTGAGTCGATCCTCTACCGCGAATACGATGCCGATATTCTCTGCTTGCAGGAATATGACGGCGGTCCGCGGAAGTATCTGTCTCCGTTGTTGGAGGAAAAAGGCTTCTTGGAGGTTCCGGCAGATCAGATGGGCTTCCCCAAAAACTGCGCCCCCATCTTTTACGATCCCACCCGTGTAAGGCTGATGGATCACGGCTTTTTCCCCTTCACCTATCAAAGCAAGGTCTTTGAATTGGTCTGCAACAATCACAACACCAAGAATTTTACGTGGGCAGCCTTTGAAGAGAACAAAACAAAAAAACGCTTTCTTGTCATCAGCGTGCATTTTTATTACAGTCCCGATGCGTCGAGCGATATGACCAACCGCGTGGAGTCCAACAAGGCGCGCATTGAGAACGCAAGGGAGATGTTCGGCTTTATCCAAAACGAGATCTACACCAAACACAACGGCGTCTATGCAGATCTGCCAATCCTTTGGGGAGGTGACCTGAACTGCTCCTACAACAACAAAAAGCTGGATTCTCTCATCGCCTCGGCAAACGGCAGAATTGCCCTTGACGTGCTGGAGGAGGAGTGCGGCATGAAGCACGTGCAAAAGCACGCCACCGTCTTTTCCGATGGCATTGGTGCCTATTGCGGCTATCCCACCTATGACGAGGCACTTGGATATTACCCCACCTTCGGAAGGCTTGACAACAAGACCTTTGACTCCTCCATTGACCACGCCTACGTATACGGCAACGGAGTCACACCCTTAACCTTTGACATCCTTGATACCTCCTTTGCCAAAAAGACCTCCGATCATACACCCATTGTGGTGGACTATCGGTTGGATTAAAACACAAAAACAAACGGAGGCTTGAATCGGTTGATTCAAGCCTCCGTTTGTTTTATTTTTTCGAGACTCTTACTGCGCCGGTGAAACTCCCTCCAGCTTCATAAAAGCGCGGTAAAAGGTGGACGCATCGGAAAAACCGCACGCGGTTGCCACGTCCGAAACCCGCATCCCCTCCGAGGATAAAAGCAGCTTTGCATAGCACACGCGGCATTGGATCAGATACTGATACGGCGTGATGCGATACATACTTCGAAACACGCGCGTAATATGATCCTCCGAATAATTGAACCGCTCGGCAAGAACCGAGAGGGATAGCTCCCTTGCAAAATGCTCCGTGATGTAATCATAGATCCGCTCGGCAAGAGATTTCTTTTGCGCCAGATCAATGCTTCCCTTGTAAAGCCCGTTCAGCACGTCAAAAAACAGGCGTTGAACCTCAAACACCATACCAACGTCCGTACTTTTCGTAAGTGTTCGTTGCGTATCACAAAGCGTTTGGCAGATCGGCTCCAATGCGGCAACGTCAAAATCTCCGCGCATTGCCAAGGATCGCTCCGCGCGATCGGTAAACTGTCCCGAAAAATTGATAAAGCAATACCGCGGCGAGCAGCTGGGAAGCTTTCCCGTTTGCCAATGGCCCATGGCTTGAATATAGTATTCTCCCGCTCCAAGGCAGATCTCCTCCCCGTCCTCCTCAAAGCCAAGCGTCCCCTCAAATACAAGGATCAGAATATTCTGCCGATTATACCGCGACACGTGCCGCTCATCGGGGGCAAATTGCTTAATGGAAGAATTGATATATCTGGGAATGTAGTTCAGATCGAGATGCATATTCTCACCTCCGAATATCGTTTTTTGCAATGTTTTTATCGAAAAGCGCCCTAAAATATAGCTTCTCATAGCAATTATATCATAAAATATCGTTTTTTGCAATAACCTTGCCGTTTTTTGCCATTGAAAAATATACGGGATGGATTATAATAAAATCAATCAAATTATCTTTGGAGGTATCTTATGAAAAACGCAGCTTCTCTCTACGTCAAAGAGCTTCCCAAAAAGAATCTCAAGGATGGGGAGCTCTTTTCGCTTCCCATGAAAAAGCTCCCCTTGGGTGAGGTCACGGTCCCAAGCGGTTGGCTTCGCTCCCAGCTGGAGCTGATGTGCGAGGGCATTACGGGAAGACTCCCCGACTTTGGCCCCTTCTTCAAGTCCGACCGCAACGGCTATCTTTATCCCGAGACCGATTACGGCTGGGAAGAGATCCCCTACTGGATCCGCGGCTTTTATCCCATGGCGGTGCTGACGAATCACAAGGAGCATCTTGCCACGGCACAGACCTACTTTGAAGCCCTCTTCGCATCCCGTCAGGAGGACGGCTGGTTCGGTCCCGCATATCTGAAAAAATATGACGTGCTCCCCGACGGCAGCGAGCTTTGCGATCTCTTCCCCTCCATGATGCTTCTCGACACCCTGGTACTCTATTACGAGAACACGGGAGACGAGCGCGTTCTTGACACCATGGAAGCCTTTTTCACCTTCTGCAAAAACATTCCCGAACGGCTCTTCCTGCCTGCCAGAAAGGACCGCCTGCGTTGGCAAAAGATCCGCGGCGGCGATATGCTCTCCCCCATCTATTGGTATTATCGCAAGACCCGTGAGGCGTGGCTTCTTGATCTTGCCACCCGCTTTTACAACAAGATCTGGAAATCCAATATGGAATACATCGCCCACCACGCCGTGGACTTTGGTCAGCGCGTGGGCTACGATGCCGTCTACTCCCAGCAAACGGGCAAGGCAGAGGATTTCCAAAAATCCGAGGATGCATATCTGAAATTCCGGGATGTCTGGGGACAAACACCCCGTGGCATCTTCTGCGCCGACGAGCAGATCCGCGAGGGTGAGGTGGACCCCCGTGAGGGATACGAGCCCTGCGGCATGGTAGAGCTTGCCAAGAATTTCTACGAAATGGGACGCATCAGCGGCAACACCCTTTACGGTGACCGTGCGGAGGACGTGATGCTCAATCATTTTGCCCCCTCCTTCAGTCCCAACTATCAGCAAATGCACTATCTGACCTCCTCCAATCTTCCCATCCTCAGCGATTGGCGCTATCAGCCCACCTGCAACGGCTCATGGATCGACAGAAAATCCCACGAGATCTTCACCCCCAACAACCGTTGCTGCGGTCACAACACGGGCATGGGCTGGCCTTGGTACGCCATGAATCTCTGGCAAGCATCTGCCGACGACGGTCTTGTGGCTTGGATGTACGCCGACAGTGCGGTGGACACCAAGCTGAACGGCAAGCGCGTTGCGCTGGAAATGAAGACCAACTATCCCTTTGACACCACCGTCAAGATCCGCGCGGCAGTCTGCGAGCTTGAAACCGCCCTGCCCCTCTATTTCCGCATTCCCGCATGGAGCGCAGGCGTAACGATTCTGGAAAACGGCAAGGAATTGGCAACGTACGAGGAGAAAAACGGCTTCGTTTGCGTCAACGCCGTCCTCTGCGAGGGGGATGAGATCACCGTGATCTTCAAGGCGGTGCTTTCCCACACCAAGTGGAGAGACAACGGCAGTATTTCGGTGGACTACGGTCCCTTTACCTACTCGGTCAAGATCCCCGAATGCTGGAGACTTCTCAAGGATGCGGGCATCTACAATCATCCCACGCCCCACCTCTTTGAAAACTACGAGGTGCTTCCCAAGACCCATTGGAACTACGGTCTTTGCATGGAGGGCGACGATATTACCTCCTGCGTAGAGATCAAAGAGATCAAAGCAGAGCTTACCCCCCAGCCCTTTACGGTAGAGGATGCTCCCATCGTGCTCAAAGCACGCGTACGCCGCATTCCGGAATGGGGACTTGAGGACGACATGGCAGGAAAGCTTCAGCAGTCCCCCGCCTTTACCGATTTTGAGGAGGAGGAGATCGAGATGATCCCCCTTGGCTGCGCGCGCCTGCGTATGTCCTGTCTGCCCGTGGTCACCACCGATCCCGCACGCGGTAACGTATGGAAGCGCACGCCCCTGCACACCACGGTGGCAACCCGTACCCCCAGATACCCCGATCCTTACATCGGCGGCGCCCCCAAGGGTGCCATTCCCGATTGACAAAACGATAGAACATACAAAGCCTGCGAAGAACACTTGCATCTTTGCAGGTTTTGTGGTATAATGACGAAAAGGAAAGGAAGGGAGCGCTTTTATGGCACAGCAAAACGTCTACGACAACGAGATTTTTTTTGAAGGCTACCGCAAGATCCGTCAAAAGGAGAGCAACGCCAACGATCTGTTTGAGATCCCTGCTCTGCTTTCCATGATGCCCGATTTGAAGGGCAAACGGGTATTGGATCTGGGATGCGGATACGGGGAGCATTGCAAACTGTTCGTTGACCGCGGCGCGGAACGTGTGGTGGGCATCGATATTTCCAAAAAGATGCTGGAGATCGCCAAAACCGAAAACAGTGATCCCAAAATCGAATACCGAAACATGCCCATGGAAAATCTGAACGTCCTGAACGAAACCTTCGACGTTGCCGTCAGCTCTCTCGCCCTTCATTACGTGGAGGATTTTTACGGCGTGGTAAAGAGCATCTATCATCTGCTTGATCGAAACGGTATTTTCCTGTTTTCCCAAGAGCATCCCTTGGTCACCTGCCATGGGCAAGGAAACCGATGGACAAAGGATAAAAACGGTGAAAAGATCCATTTAAATCTCTCCAACTACGGCATTTCGGGAGAAAGAACCACCACGTGGTTCGTGGACGATCTGAAGATCTATCACCGCACCTTTTCCGAGATCATCAACACGCTGACTGAGGTTGGATTCACCATTGAAAAAATGATCGAGCCCCTGCCCACCGAGGAATTGCTTGCGCGATATCCCGATCACAAAGATCTGTTCCACAAGCCCGATTTTCTCCTTTTAAAGGTCAAAAAATGAGGTGGTATTATGAAAACACTTTTTGAATTAAAAAACCATTTGCCATTTAATACGGACTTATTGGAACGCCTGCAAAAAACGGCATCGAGCCTATTGCAAAGCGCCGCGCAAAGTCCATATACTCAAGGACTGGTTTTGGTTTCGTCAACCCAAAAAGAATACAGCGCCGTCATAAAAGACGTATTATCCGAGGAACACCCCGAAGAAAAAGCCTTGCTCGAAGAACTGAAAGCCAATCACGACACGACTTTGGACTATGTTTTGTGTATGTGGCAGGATGGTTGCATCGACATTCCCTCCCGGACATTCCGAAAAATGCTCTGCGCCATGAATCCCCAAAATGCCGATGCCCTCTTGTTCGTCATGACTCCAAACGGCGTTTCGGTGGTCAAGCTGGCAAACACGATGAAATAAAAAGAGGCAAACAAATCAAAACATACGCAAGCCATGTAGAGGGCGACGCCTCCTACACCTCGTTTATGAGTTTTTTGCTTTTTAATGGTTACGATCGGGACATCAAAATCGTATCAACACATTCTGTTTTGTGGTAACCAATTGTTTGTTCTCGGGGCGTCGAGGACGTCGCCCCCTACAATCGAAAGCCAAAGAGAAAGCGTAGCCGTAAAAATTCAAGGCTACGCTTTCTCTTTATTCTACACGGATTCCGCCAAAATGCTTTCCAAACGCTTGAGGTTTTCGGGTGTCGGCTCGGGCAAGTTTCCGAACGGAAACTCCATTCCCAAATTGTCATATTTGATCTGACACATCTTGCGGAATGGCAAAAGCTCGATTTTATCCACGCAAGGATGAGAATTGGCGATCTCCTTCAAGGCACGGATATTTTCCTCATCATCGTTAAGACTTGGAATAATCACCTGCCGCAGGGTGGTAGGGATTCTTTTTTCGTTCAAACGCCTCAAAAATTCCAAGGGCTTTTCCATTTTGCATCCCACGTACTTTCGATATTTCTCTTCGTCGGTATATTTGACATCCAGAAGAACTCTGTCGGTCACTCCCAAGAGCTTTTCAACATCCTCATTCCAAATACATCCCGAGGTGTCAAGACAGGTGTTGATTCCCTGCTCCTTGCACAAAGAGAATACCGTTTTGACAAATTCTGCCTGCAAAAGCGGCTCACCGCCCGAGACCGTCACACCGCCCGCACTTCCAAAATAGGTGCGATAGCGCGTTGCCTTTTCCACGATCTCCCCAGCAGATATGACTTTTCCGCCGTCGGGATTCCAGGTATCGGGATTGTGGCAGCATCCGCACCGCAGAGGACAGCCCTGCAAAAAGACGGCAAAGCGCACCCCGGGACCATCCGACGCCGCAAGGCTTTGGATGGAGTGGATGCGCCCCGTCAGATTGTAAATTTCACTCATACCGACTCGTGGAAGGTACGGCTGATGACCTCACGCTGCTGCTCGCGGGAGAGCTTGTTGAAGTTCACCGCATAGCCCGACACGCGAATGGTCAGATTGGGATATGCCTCGGGATTCTCGTAAGCCTTCATCAGCGTCTCGCGGTTGAGCACGTTGACGTTGATGTGATGTGCCATCTTGGCAAAATAGCCGTCCAGGATCGCAACCAGATTGTCGATGCGCTCGCCCTCGGTTCTTCCCAACGCTTCGGGAGTGATGGAGAAGGTGTTGGAAATGCCGTCGCGGCAATCGTCATAGCTGATCTTTGCCACAGAGTTGAGGGATGCCAGAGCGCCGTTCTCCTCGCGGTTGTGCATGGGGTTGGCTCCGGGCGCAAAGGGCGCGGCTGCCTTTCTGCCATCGGGCGTAGCACCCGTGTTCTTTCCGTACATCACGTTGGAGGTGATGGTGAGAACCGACAGGGTATGCTCGGCATCGCGATAGGTGGGGGTCTTTCTCAGCTCGGTGATCACACGGTGGGTCATATCCTTGGCGATGAGATCCACACGGTCGTCGTCGTTTCCGAACTTGGGAAAATCTCCCGTGGTAACGAAGTCGGTGATAAATCCGCTCGCATCCTTCACGGGACGAACGCTTGCGTACTTGATGGCGCTGAGCGAATCGGCAACCACCGAAAGTCCTGCCACGCCAAACGCCATAAAGCGATGTACGTCGGTATCGTGAAGCGCCATCTGAATCTTTTCGTAGGCGTATTTATCGTGCATATAGTGGATGATGTTCATGGTGTTTACGTAGAGATGGCTGAGCCATTCCACGTAGATCTGATAACGCTCCATCACCGCGTCAAAGTCCAGCTTCTCTGCATCCATCACGGGCATCTGAGGGCCAATGTGAACACCGCTATCTGCATCGTAGCCGCCGTTGAGCGCGATCAGAAGAAGCTTTGCAAGATTGCAACGGGCACCGAAGAACTGCATCTGCTTGCCCACCTTCATGGCGGAAACGCAGCAAGCAATGGCATAGTCGTCACCGTAGATGGGACGCATCAGGTCATCGTTCTCGTACTGAATCGAATCGGTATCGGCAGATACCTTTGCGCAGAACTTTTTGAAATGCTCGGGCAGAGCGTTCGACCAAAGCACCGTCAGATTGGGCTCGGGAGAGGATCCCAGAGTGTAGAGGGTGTTGAGCACACGGAAGCTACCCTTGGTAACCAGGGTTCTGCCATCCTCACCCATACCGCCAACCGCCTCGGTGATCCACATGGGATCGCCTCCAAAAAGCTCGTTGTACTCGGGGGTACGAAGATGACGGGCAATGCGAAGCTTGATCACAAAATCGTCCATCAGCTCCTGCGCGCCCTCCTCTGTCAGGGTTCCGTTGGCAATATCGCGCTCCATATAGATGTCAAAGAAGGTGCTGACACGTCCCAGCGACATTGCCGCGCCGTTCTGCTCCTTGATGGCGCCAAGATATGCAAAATAGGTCCACTGAACCGCCTCACGGGCATTCTTTGCGGGGCGGCTGATGTCAAAGCCGTACATTGCCGCCATTTCCTTCAGATATCCAAGGAAAGCGATCTGACGGAAGAGCTCCTCGTCAAGACGGATCTGAGCGGTATTGAAGGCGCCGCTTGCGAGAGCCGCCTTGTCCTTCTTCTTTTCCTCGATCAAACGGTCCACGCCGTAAAGAGCCACACGGCGGTAGTCACCAATGATTCTTCCGCGACCGTAGGCATCGGGAAGGCCCGTGATCACGTGGCATTTTCTTGCCATACGCATCTCGTCGGTGTAGGCGCGGAATACGCCGTCGTTGTGGGTGGTACGGAAGCGGAATTCCTCCTCCACCTTACTGCTCAGCTTATAGCCGTATGCCTCGCACGCCTGGCGCGCCATACGCATACCGCCAAAGGGATTGACACCTCTCTTTAAGGGGCGGTTGGTCTGCATACCAAAAATGATCTCGTTATCCTTATCAATATATCCGGGAGAATAGCTGGTGAGCGAGGATACGGTAGCCGTATCGATATCCAGAACGCCGCCAAACTGACGCTCCAGCGCAAACAGCGCCTGCACCTTTTTCATCAGACTCTCGGTTCTGGGCGTAGCCTTTGCCAAAAAGGAAGCGTCGCCCTTGTATTCCTTATAGTTGGCTTGAATAAAATCGCGCACGTTGATCTCGTTTTGCCATGCGCCGCCAACAAATCCGTTCCAATAACTGTTTTCCATCTGTTTTTCCTCCTTGTTCGCCATTCTGCCGACAAAAAAAGGGCAGACCAGCTTTTTCAAAAAAACTGAATCGCCCAGACGGTCGGCTATGAACTTATACATTCCCCTGCGGTAATCCGCATGATCCGTCAGTCATGTAAAAGCTGTATGAACCAAAGCTTTTTGGTTACGCATTTATTATAACATAGACAAACGGAAAAAGCAAGAGCTTTTGGAAAGTTTAAAATTTAACGAGGAATTTTGTAGAGAATTACAAAAAGTGATATCCGAATGTTGTTGTGCGCGTTGAAAAAGGCAATTTAATTTTTGGGGCTCAAAAAATTTTGATGTTTTTTCAATTTTTTTCAAAAAAGGTATTGACATTTTGAAAAAAAGGTGTATAATATACTACGTTGCGCGCAACAGTGTGCAATACGCGGGAGTGGCGGAACTGGCAGACGCGCACGTTTGAGGGGCGTGTGGTTCACACCGTACGGGTTCAAGTCCCGTTTCCCGCACCAGAAAAAAGCACACATTTGTCTACCGGACAAATGTGTGCTTTTTTCAACGAAATTTGCCCTGCGGGCAAGTGAAATAGCTTCGCTGTGAAATATTTGCTCCGCAAATGTGAAATATTCGCTGACGCGAATGTGGGCAAATTTCATTTCACATTGCGACGAAGGAGCAATATTTCACAATTTCCAAAGGAAATTATTTCACATTCGGCAACGCCGAATATTTCACTAAAAACCTACCGCAGCAAGCTGCGGATTCCATTCACGGCTTTGCCGTGATTTTTTAGTTTGAATAGGGGCTTGAAGCGACGCGGTAAAAAAAGCACACATTTGTCTACCGGACAAATGTGTGCTTTTTTCAACGAAATTTGCCCTGCGGGCAAGTGAAATAGCTTCGCTGTGAAATATTTGCTCCGCAAATGTGAAATATTCGCTGACGCGAATGTGGGCAAATTTCATTTCACATTGCGACGAAGGAGCAATATTTCACAATTTCCAAAGGAAATTATTTCACATTCGGCAACGCCGAATATTTCACTTGAAAACCTACCGCAGCAAGCTGCGGATTCCATTCACGGCTTTGCCGTGATTTTTTAGTTTGAATAGGGACTTGAAGCGACGCGGTAATGAATGACAGCCCGAGCTTTGCGCAATTAAATTTTATTGCATTGCATGTTGACGAATATCACGATTTATAGTATAATAAAACCAAGAAATTATTTTCGAAAGGACAACACCGAAATGCAAACAATCATTCAGGCCGTAGAAAAGCACAAGCAACTGATTTTGGATGCCGAGCGTTATCTTTGGAAAAATCCCGAAACAGGATATAAAGAATGGAAAACCACCGCATATCTTGCCGAGCAATACAAAGCCTTGGGCTATACACTTGTAATGGCAGAAGGGATCACAGGCTTTTACACCGTAATTGATACCGGACGCAAAGGGCCCGAGATCATGATTTTGGGCGAGCTGGACTCCATCATCTGCCCTACCCACAAGGACGCCGATCCCGAAACCGGTGCGGTACATTCCTGCGGTCACAATGCACAAAGCGCTACCCTGCTTGGAATTGCTGCGGCACTCAAGGAGCCTCACATGCTGGACGGTCTTTGCGGAAAAATCCGTCTATGCGCCGTTCCCGCAGAGGAGCTTTTGGAAATTGAATATCGCCGTGAGCTGATCAAGGCTGGAAAAATTCGTTATTTGGGAGGCAAATGCGAATTTCTCGCACGCGGATATTTTGATGGAGTAGACATTGCCTTTATGGTGCACACCGCTTCGAGCTTTCTCATACGGCAGGGAGCGGTTGGCATGGTTGCGAAAAACATTACTTATAAAGGGAAGTCGGCTCACGCGGGCGGAGCTCCCCACGCAGGCATCAACGCGCTGTATGCCGCCAACTGTGGGCTGAACGCGATCAATGCGATTCGTGAAACCTTCCAAGAGAAGGACCAGATCCGCGTTCACCCCATCGTTACATCCGGCGGAGACATGGTCAACGCCATTCCCGAAAACGTTCGCCTGGAAAGCTACGTGCGCGGAGCCGATTTTGATGCGATCCTTGCCGCCAACAAAAAGGTAAACCGCGCGCTTGTGGGTGCAGCACTCTCGATTGGTGCCAATATAGAGATCGTGGATATCCCCGGCTACGCGCCTCTCAACAACGATCCCGGCATGATCGCGCTCGCAAAAGATGCATTCGCACAAATTCTGCCCAATGAAACCATGACCGAATCCCCCTGCAAGAGCACGGGCAGCACGGATATGGGAGACCTTGGATGTATTATGCCCGTGATACATCCTTATTGCGCGGGCAGTACGGGAACCAGTCACGGAAACAACTATACAATCAGCGATCCGCAAAAGGCTTGTGTGGACAATGCCAAGTGGCAGCTTGCCATGCTACGTCTCCTGCTTGAAAATGATGCCTGCCGTGCAAAGCAGATATTGGCAGACTTTCAACCGATGTTCCAAACGTCCAAAGAATACCTCAGCTTCATCGATTCTCTCCGGGATGCAGGTGACCGCATCGAATACAGAGAGGACGGCGCAATGGTCCGGATTTGATATCACATATTCAAAACGAGATTTAAGGGAAAGCCCTTTCAATCATCTCAAAGCCTACTGTTTTCTTCATTTTTTGTTCATTTTCACTTTATTTTGTTAAAACCCCTTTACAAATACACGAAAAGATGGTAAAATATGAATTAGTTTTATCTTTACCCCAAAAAAGACGAAAAAGGAGGATTTCAAAATGAAAGATGAAACCCTATACTTAATTGCGATGATCGTCTACATGGCTGTGGTCGTTGGAATTGGTATCGTGTTTGCAAGAAGAGCAAACAAGAGCTCCGAAAACTACTTCTTGGGCGGTCGTTCCCTGGGACCTTGGGTAACCGCAATGAGCGCAGAGGCGTCCGACATGAGCGGATGGCTGCTCATGGGTCTGCCCGGCGTTGCTTACTGGTTCGGTCTTGCCGATGCCTTTTGGACGGCGCTCGGTCTTGCCGTTGGTACCTACTTCAACTGGCTCATTGTTTCCAAGCGTTTGCGCCGTTACAGCGTACAGGCAAACAACTCCATTACGCTCCCCGAGTTCTTCTCCAATCGCTTCCGCGAAAAGAAGAAGCTGGTTATGACCATTGCCGCGGCGTTTATTCTGATCTTCTTCACGGTTTACGCGGCAAGCTGCCTTGTAACCTGCGGTAAGCTCTTCTCTACCCTGTTTGGAACAAGCTACATTCCCATGATGCTTCTGGGTGCCCTCTTTGTGCTGGTCTACACCATTCTGGGTGGATTTTTGGCAGAAAGCGCATCCGACTTTATGCAGAGCATCGTCATGATCATTGCCCTTTCCACGGTGGTGATCATCGGTTTGGTATCTGCCGGAGGCATTGGCGCGGTGATTGATAATGCCAAGGAAATTCCCGGCTTCCTCGATTTCTTCGGTCTGGCAAATCCCACTCTGGATGATGCAGGCAAGCAGATCGTGGAAAACGGCAAGCCCCTGTTTGGGGAAGCAACGCCCTACGGCATTCTCACCATCCTCTCCATGATGGCATGGGGTCTTGGTTACTTTGGTATGCCTCAGGTACTGCTCCGCTTTATGGCGATCCGTCGCGAGGATGAGCTCAAGAGATCCCGTCGCATTGCTATGGTTTGGGTAGTGATCTCCCTTGCGGTTGCCGTGTTCATCGGTATCATCGGAAGACAGGTTCATCCCACCGCGCATCTCACCAAGGCGGCATCCGAAAACATCTTTATTACCATGGCAACCTCCTCCCTGCCCGCAATTCTGGCAGGCTTTGTAATGGCGGGAATCCTTGCCGCAACCATCAGCTCCTCCGACTCCTATCTTCTCATTGCCGCATCGGCATTTGCAAAGAACATCTTCCAGGGCGTTGTGAAAAAGAAGGCAACCGATAAGCAGGTTATGCTGGTTTCCAGAATCACCCTCCTTGCCATTGCCGCTATCGCCATTGTCATTGCATTGGATGAAAACAGCGTCATCTTCAGCATCGTTTCCTTTGCATGGGCAGGCTTTGGCGCAACCTTTGGACCTCTGATGATCTTCTCCCTGTTCTGGAAGCGTACCACCCGCGCAGGTGCCGTTGCAGGCATGGTGGGCGGTGCCGGAATGGTATTCCTTTGGAAGCTGGTACTCAATCCCTTTGGTGCAGGTCTTGCCGAAAGAGGCATTGAAATTGGAAACGCATTGACCATTTATGAATTGCTCCCCGCCTTCATCTTCTCTTCGATCTGCATCGTAGTCGTATCCCTTCTCACTCCCGCTCCCTCCAAAGAGGTTGTTGAGGATTTTGAGATGGCAGCACAGAAGTAATCAAAATTTCATAAAATGCAAAACCGCAACCGAAGCTTCGGTTGCGGTTTTTGTTTTCATTGTTCTCCATGCGAAAGTCTTGGTCTGATCGATCTTGACGGAAAGACTCTATTGAGTGTTTCCCTCACGCCAGCGCGGTCGGCGTGGTGCCGGATTGCACCTGCTGATGCTCGGCATAGCCGTAAAGCAGGAGTCCCGGATTTCGATCCTCGTCAAATTCGATGATCGAAATCGCCGCATTGGGTCCCGCAGGAATACCGTGCGTCTCCCCCATGGGAAGCCCCTCCGCGCGCCCTCGCATCAAACGGATCGGCGTGGCATGGGTGAAGATCGCAACGCATTTCCCCTCGTTTTCCGAGGCGATCCGATCCACCGTTTGAAAAATCCGTTGAGAAAATTCATCTGCCGACTCGCCGCCATGCGGATGAAAGGATGCAAAATCATTCCGCCATGCCCAATGCTCGGTTGGAAACCGTTTTGGAATCTCTTCAAAATATACGCCCTGCCAAGCTCGGTCAGGGGAAGGTCCGGTTGTCCTGTAAATATCTTTTTCAAATTGCCTTCGCTTTGCCCGTGACGGACAAAAATTAACGTGGTCATGATAAACAGATCCTTTTTAACAGACGGTTTCTTGATCAATCAACAATATAATACACCTTTGCTCCGGTATCCTGAAGAACCGATCCGATCCATTTTTCCGCGTTCTCATCAAACACCTCGTTGGCAGGCTCGGTGATTTCATTGGCGCCGTACTGTCCCAAGGGAAGCCCCAGCCTTTGAATATAGGTGTTTTCCGCCATTTCAGGGCAGCTCTCGCCCTTCTTTGCCACCAGATGCAGCATACGGTAGGCGGCACGGTCAAAGATGTTGTCGTGAACCTTGAAATTGCTTGCCGTATTCTCGTAGCTCCAGCCCTTGATGTGGGCGGGAGTGTAGAAATTGTGTCTCTGCTGACCCCAGCCGTAGCCCGAAAAACGCAGACTGTTTCCCGCGATCACAATGTCATCCATGTAACTCTCGGTGTCTCCGTCCTGCTTTTCCAAGAAATATTCGATGGAATACACGCAATATTCCACCACGTTATCCAGATAACGGATCCCCGTCAGAGCACGGAAATTTCCGCGCGTGGAGACCTGATGTGTGATACCGGCATCATATACCTGATAGATGTAGCAATTTTGAACGAGATAATCCTTGCAGCCGCCGTAGATCTCCACGCCGTTTCCGTAACGGGTAACACTTCCGCGGCGTCCCTGCGGATAATTGGGATCGATACCGTAGTAATTCTGAATACTGCCGCCGATCCAACCGATCTCACAGTTGGTAACGTGAAGCCCCTCCAGGCAGGACGCACCGCCGCCAATGGCATGAGCACCCACGTATTTGATGCAGAGATTGTCAATGGTTACGTTGTGACTCTTGCCCACGCGGAACATATTGCGCTTGGGAAGTGCCTCAATGAAAGAATAGACCTTGGCGGGGTTGCCTGCGTCACAGCGCAGATAGAGGTCGCCAAGGCTATGGAAGCCAATTTCGGGAACGGGAAAATCCTCTCCCTTGGATGGCGTGGTGTTCATAACCTCGGTGTAGAAGCAGACGATATCCAGATCCTTTGTCATTTCGCTTGCCATGTCAAAATCACGGTCCTCATCCTCGCGGCAAACGAATTTTCCATTACGGTAAGAAGGAATCAGCTTGCGACTGTGTGCCTCTCCCTCGTTAAAGACCAGCGTACCGCAGTCAAGGATCTTCTCCCTCAGCTTCCAGATGTGATGCTCGGCATCATAGAGCTCCCAAAGGGCTTCATCCGCCAAGGATTTGTCCCAGCCGTAAAGCTTGGGCTTCTCCCCTTCACCGTAGGCGGCATAGGTTACGCCTGCCTGTGCATTGATAAAGCCGCGGAAGAGATCGCCTCTGCGGAAGAACACGCCGTCGCCCTCACAAAGCACTGTTTCCGTAACTCTCGCAAGGCTCTTCCAAGCGGAGGCGGGACTTTTTCCGTCGTTGGCATCATCGCCGTCATTGGAAACGTAATAGGCAGTTCCCTTCACGGTCAAAAGATCCTTGGCATTTAAGATCTCCCGCTTGTGAATCTCGGTGCATTCCTCAATATCCTTCAAAAAAGCATCGGTTGCTTTGATCATCATGTTGCTCTCCTTTATCAGCGATAAAAAGGAGCAATCCCTTCGATGAGAAAAACTCTTTGGGGCTTGCTCCTTTCTGATTTTTCAATTAAAGTAATTCCTTGCGCAGCTCCTCTGCCGACTTAGGACTGAGGTATACGGGAGGAATGTCCAAAACCGTCTTACAGCCCGTTACGCCCTCCTGATTCAAGCGGGCAACGGCACGGGCATACGCCACCAATACCGAGGAGGTAAACTCGGGATTGGAATCGAGCTTCAAGCTATATTCGATGATGTGGCTGTTTTGCAGCTCAGCACCGGTCCTTCCGCAGCGGATCACCTTGCCACCGTGAGGAATGCCCGCATGATCGCGATCCAGCTCCTCCTTGGTGATAAAATGCACCGTGGTATCGTAATCGGCAAAATAGTTGGGCATGGTTTTGATCTCCTGCTCAATGCGCGCAAGGTCAGCGCCCTCCTTTGCCACCACGTAGCATTCACGGGTGTGCTTTTCACGGGTGGTCAGATCGGGATTGGAGCCGCTTCTGACGGCATCCAGTGCCGTTTCCACGGGAACCGTGTACTGCTTGGCATCCAAAACCCCCTCAATGCGGCGAATAGCGTCGGAATGTCCCTGGCTCACGCCTCTGCCCCAAAAGGTGTAATCCTTTCCATCGGGCAAGATCGCCCCCGAATACATACGGGCAATCGAGAAGAGACCGGGATCCCAGCCTACCGAAATTGCCGCAACTCTGCCGCCTTCCCTTGCCGCCGCATCGACGTTGGCAAAATGAGTGGGAATCTTGGCGTGGGTATCAAAGCTGTCCACCACGTTAAAAAGCTTTGCCATGGCAGGCGTCTGCTCGGGCAGATCGGTGGCACTTCCTCCACAAAGGATCATAACGTCGATCTCGTTCACCATTTCGGGCGCGCGATCTACGTGCAGAACCTCTGCCGTAGGCGTTTGAATATGAAGCGTTGACGGATCGCGACGGGTAAACACTGCGCGAAGCGTCATATCGGGATTCTGGCGAATGGCGTTCTCCACGCCTCTGCCAAGGTTTCCGTAACCGTAAATGCCAATGCGAATACTCATAAGTAAAATCCTCTTTATTTACATGGGAATATAGAATGTTCAGCCGCTCCAAGGAAGATTATCTCTGTACGCGTCCGCTTCCGTCGCCGCCTGCCAGCTTTTCCACCTCGGAAACCGATACGCGGTTGTAGTCACCCTCAACGGTATGCTTGAGAGCCGATGCGGCAACTGCAAATTCGATTGCCTGCTGGGTGGTCTTGCCGTTCAGAAGCGAATAGATCAGACCGCCGCCAAAGGAGTCGCCGCCGCCTACGCGGTCAACAATGTGCAGATGGTAGGTCTTGGAGAAGCAATAATCCTTGCCGTCATACAGCATGCCTGCCCAGTCGTTATCGTTTGCGGAGATCGAGGTACGAAGGGTGATAGCCACCTTCTCAAAGCCAAACTTGTCAGCCAGCTGCTTTGCCACCGACTTGTAGCCCTCATGATTCAGCTTACCGCCGTAAATATCGGTTCCCTCTGCCTCAATGCCGAATACGTCCTTTGCATCCTCCTCATTGGAAATGCAAACGTCCACGTACTGACAAAGCTCGGTCATAGCGGCGCGAGCCTCCTCACGGGTCCAGAGCTTTCCGCGGTAGTTCAGGTCACAGGAGATCTTAACGCCTCTCTTCTTTGCGGCAATACAAGCATCCTTGCAAATAGCCACCAGATTTGCACCCAGAGCGGGGGTAATACCGGTAAAGTGGAACCAGTCTGCGCCCTCAAAGATTGCGTCCCAATCAAAATCCGATGCGCTTGCCTCCTGAATGGCGGAATGCGCACGGTCGTAAATGCAAACCGATCCTCTTTGAGATGCGCCCTTTTCGAGGAAGTAAATACCAACGCGATCACCGCCGCGAACAATTTTGGAGGTATCCACGCCGAAGTAACGGAGGGAATCCACAGCCGCCTGTCCAATGGCGTGCTTGGGAAGCTTGGTTACGTAAACGCTGTCCATGCCGTAGTTGGCAAGGGATACGGCAACATTTGCCTCACCGCCGCCAAAGGTGGCTTGCATCTGATCATTTTGGAAGAAACGGTAATAGCCGTTGGGAGCGAGACGAAGCATCAGCTCACCAAATGTAACAACTCTGCTCATAGTTTTGTATTCTCCTTTGAATATAAGTCTTTTTTAACGTAATCATTATAGCACAAAGATGGCTTGATGTCAAGAAATTTTCGATTCTGATTTTCTGTTTTTTTGCGAATTTCACATAGGAAATTGAAAAGTGACCTGTTGATACTGCCATATAAAAAAAGCAGCGCGGTTGGCGTGATTGTCCGTTAAGGACATCACGCCAACCGCACCGCTTTTTTATCAATTATCATCCTTGGAGCTGAATTCCGGCTTTACGTCACGCTCGTTGGTAAAGGAGAACATCCAATCGTAGTTCTTCTCATCGGTGTAGACAGCGTCCCAGCAGTTGTGAGCAAGCTCGGGGAACAGGATCAGCTCGGCGTAGCCTCCCGACGAATTGACCGCCTTTACCATTTGCAGGCTCTCAATGGGGTCTACGGTCTTATCACGCAGACCGTGGAAGGTGCGGATGGGAAGTCCCACCAGCTGCTTTGCCATACCGGGAAGACCGCCGCCGCAAATCGGCATAGCCGCCGCAAACCAATCGGGGCGCAACAGGGAGAATTCCCACGTGCCGTATCCACCCATACTGTTACCGGTGATATAGATCCTTGTTTCATCAACGTAAGGAAGCTCGCGGGTATACTCCACCAAGCGGATCAGAAGCATCATCCATTCGTTCCAATCGCCTCGGGGGCAATGAGGCGCGATCAAAATAAATCCTCTCTCGGTTTGACGTTCCCGAATATGTGCCAAGGCAGTGTTTCTATGTAGCCTTTCGGTGGATTCGATGCGGCTGCCGCGGCCGTGCAAAAACAGCACCAAGGGATATTTTTCGGTTTGGCAAAAGCCTTCCGGATAAGAGATCAAATAGGTTAGTCCTTCAAAAATTCTTTCTTCCATGCCTAAATATCAATTCCTTTCCTGCGAAAAATCAAAAAGTATTGCAAACAACATATGTTTTATTTCTTATTTGCCCATCATTTTCTGCAAACGGCGTTTTTGAAAAAAACCGTAGGATCTCCCTTATAGCCCGCTTCTCCAATACGGTCGGTAAAGCGTCTTCCCACGTTGGGATATTTTGCCGCCGCCATGGTGTTGTACGGAAGAAGCTCCACGGGACTGTCCCCCGCAATTTCAGCAATGGCGGTAAGATTTTCCTCGGTATCGGTAATGGATGGGATCAGCGGAACACGGAACAAATGCTTCCTACCGCTTGCCCGCAGCCGTTTGGCGTTGGCAAGAATGGGGGCGTTATCCACCCCCGTGAATTCCTTGTGCCGCGCAGGATCGGCAATCTTGAGATCCATCATGACCAGATCGCAAAGCGCCGTAACGCGCTCGAATGCTTCTGCGGAAGCGTATCCGCTCGTCTCAATGGCGGTATGCACCTTGCCGTGAAGGCGCGACAGAAGCGCTACGCAGAAGTCCGCCTGCAGAAGCGGCTCTCCCCCCGAAAGGGTCACCCCGCCGCCCGTTGCATCAAAAACCGATTTGTGACGAAGCAAGCGGTCGGCAAGCGCCTCACTCTCCCACTCCTCGCCGGCAACACCGACAAGATTTTGCGGACAAACGTGAAGGCATCTTCCAAAAGGCTGGCAATCGGGGTGGTCACAAGGACGGCAACAAAGACCGCAATCCGTGCATCTCGCCTTGCGAACGTACAATTCCCGTTCCGCGTTCAAGCCTTCGGGATTGTGACACCACACGCAACGCAAAGGACATCCCTTGAAAAAAACCGTATCGCGGATACCGCCTCCGTCGTGAAGCGCAAATTCCTTGATATCAAAAACCAAGCCCTTCATGCTTATACGGAATAGCGCTGACGTGCCATGACGTGATTCTGATATTCCCGATCCAGCTCCACAAAGTAAGCCGACCAGCCCCAAATGCGCACCACCAGCTGACGGTAGCGCTCGGGATCCCTTTGGGCCTCCTCCAGTGCCTTGATGTCCACAGTGTTGAGCTGGAGCTGATGACCGCCGCGGTCGATGAAATACTTAACCAGCATGGCGATCTTTTGAAGCGTATCGGGATTTTGGAACACCGCATTGTCAAATTCCAAGGTCAGAGGACCTCCGTTCATGTATCGCGTCAGATCGTGAGCGGTGAAGGATTCGATATCGGTGACAGGTCCCGGAACGGGAGCAAACAAGCTGGGGGAGAAATTGGTTCCATAGGGCTCCCCTGCCCGTCTGCCATCGGCGGTAGCCCCCACCTCTTGCGCCTGCAAAAGATAATTCATGGCAGTTCCCGTGCCGGCTCTCCAAATACCGCCATAGCAGTTCTTCTTGCCCTCCAAGGCATCGGCAAAGGTATTCAAAATCCAAAATCCGAGATCGTCGGCAACGGCTTTTCCGCATCCCATCTTGGGTGCCTCAAAGCGAAGCAGATGCAACAGCTCGGGATCGTTTTCAAAGTTGGTATCCAGCGCGGCGATCAAACGCTCGGCGGAAACCGATTTTTCATCGTAGACGTAGGTCTTGACTGCCGCAAGCGCATCGGCGGCAGAGGCAATTCCACATCCGTGGAGTCCAAAGTTGTTATATTTCTTTCCGTCTCTGAGCAGATCCATCAAGGGCGAAGGCGCAAACCAGATCTTTTGGCGCTTCTTCATTTCCTCTTCGCAAGTGCCAAAGATCTCCTTACGAGCTTCCTCCAGAAGCCCTTCAAAGCTACCGCCGGTGGGGAGATAGGAACGAATCGCCCGATCCACAGACATGGGGAAATTGATAGCCCCGATATTGGGAATATCGTTTCCGCATCCCGGAATGATAAACTCCCAGCAAGCCGCCACCACGTAGTTAACGGCGTCCTCATGACTGTATCCCCAGCGCTCAAGACCGGAGATCACCACGTCATCGTTGGAATACTGGGGGAATCCAAGACCCGCACGGGTCAGCTCGGTTCCCTTTTCGTAGATTGAAAGGGGCGTGTTTTTGGAAACGCGCAGATTGATCTTGGGATCGATCAGCTTCAATGCACAGCTTGCCTCCAGACAAAGCTCGGAGAGCAGATTGAAGCCGTCGGTGCCGTCTGCGGTGAGTCCGCCCAGCACCATGCTCTGTCCGTTGTCGCCCATCTGAATGCCGTGATAAAGGTCGCTGTCCTTGTTGAAGGAAACAAAGAAGTCCTCAAGCAGCTCCAGCGCCTCCTCGCGGGTGTAAACACCGGCATCCATATCCTTTTTGAAATAGGGATACATATATTGGTCAAAGCGACCTACCGTGTTGTGGTATTCGCCCTCCAACCAAAGCGAGAAATGCAGGATGCGGAAGAACTGCAACGCCTCGTAGAAATTGCGCGCGCCGTACCTTGGAACCTGCTTCAAAGCCGTGACAACGTCCTCTCTCCCCTGCCTTTGTGCCTCGGCAAGATAGCGATCGCAAAGCTTCAAGAGCGCGTCAATGGAACGCCTCTGATAGGGGGTTGCATCCTCGTAGACCGCAAGAAGTCCCGTGCGGATGATCTTTTCATAGTTGGGAGAAAGATTGGAAACGTAGCCAAGCTCGGGAACGGTATACTCCGCCCGGAGTGTTTCCATTTCCGCTTCGGTAAACACGGTGGAAAGCTTTCCGATGCTGCGACGCATGACGATTCTTTCAAAGGGCATAACAGCAGGCGTTTCCGCCTCGCACGCGATCTCAAAGCGGCGGCACATCCGCTCCTCGGGAGAAAGTCCCAGAGCGGAAAATTCAGCACCGAAATCGCGGTCTAAATTCTTGCGAAGCGTCCTGTGAGCGCGCTCCACAACGTAATATTGATATAATTCCTGATTCATGGTATACCTCCAAAAAGGATTCAACAATTTTTTATTTCATAGATTATAGCAAATCAAACTCCAACTGTCAATGAATAAAACATGCTAATATTTGCACCATATGAACGGAATCAAAATCCTTTTACATACAGAAAAACAAGCAATGCCGCCTGCCAGAGAAGTCCCACGAGATTCACCGCCCAAAAGTACCAATGCTTGGTCTTGTGGCGAAAGAGATTCATGGCAAGCAGAGCGCCTACCGCGCCTCCTATGAAACCAACGCCAAGGAGGATCCGCTCAGGGATCCTCCAGCGCTTCTTTTTTGCTTTTCTTTTATCGGAGGCATAGAGAAAGAATGCAATTACCGAAAGTGCGGCAAAAACGATCAGCACTGTTTCTATCATTCCGGCTGCTCCTCTTTCTGCGCCTCAGTTTCTTCCGCGATCTCTTCTGCAGCTTCTTCTGCAGCTTCTTCTGCAGTCTCTTCCGCGGTCTCTTCCGCGGTCTCTTCCGCAGTCTCTTCCGTGGTTTCTTCCAAGGTCTCTTCCGCAACCGTCTCAACGGGCTGCTCCTCAGGCTGCGCAAAAGTTTCATCCTTGTCTATTTCACGCAGTACGTCCTCGGACGCAATCGCACGGAACGCCTCCTCGGCGATCTCAATCGTCTCAGCGATATCCGCATCGGTCAGAGCGGCGTTGATGAAGTGATTATGGTGATTGGTAAAGAAGACACCGCGCTTTACGCACTCCGCGATCCAAGCCTGATGCAGGCGCAGGGAGGGATCGTCTGCTATGCGCAAATAGAACAGAGAGGGTGCTCCGCTGACGTGAAGATCGTATCCGTATTTTTGAGCCACCCCGATCAAGCCCTCCTTCAGCTTGGTTCCCTTATCCAAAAGGAGCGTGGGAAGGTTCAGCTTTTTCATCTTCTCAATACAAGCAATTCCTGCCGCAAAAGGAACGGCGGAAAGCCAGTAGGAGCCGGTGTAGGAGATGGAGGATACTGTGTTCTTCAAAAATTCCTTACCGCAAAGCGCACTGACGTTGTATCCGTTTGCAAGCGCCTTGCAGAAGCAGATCAAATCCGCCTCAAAGCCAAAATAATGATCCGAGCCCGCCATATCCAAGCGGAAGCCGGTGCGCACGTCATCCACGATCAGCACCGTACCGTTTTCGGTGCAAAGCTGGCGCACGTTCTGCCAGAAGCCGGGCGCGGGAAGCTCATTGTCCATAAAGTTTCCGTGCATATAGGGCTGAGAGATCACTGCGGCGATCTGTCCCTTATAGCGCGCAAACACCTCCTGGAGCTGTTCAAAATTGTTCCACTCCACGTAAATGTTGTTGGAAACGTCCTCCTCAATGACGCCCGCGTAATCGAGCTTTTGCGTCCAAGGAGAAACGCCGTGATAGTATCCCTTGAAGAAGACGATCTTTTTGCGGTGCGTGTAAGCTCTTGCCGTCATCATGGCAAGGGTGGTCACGTCGTTACCGTTCTTGGCAAAGAAAGCCCAATCGGCACTTGCAACCGTATCCACCAGCAGATCGGCAAAATCGATCATTACGGTATTGGGAAGCGTGGTGCAATCCGAAATCGCCCTCTGACGTGCTGCGGCGGCATCTACGTCGGGATCGTGATAGCCGAGAATATTCGGACCGTACGCGCACATATAGTCAATAAAGCGGTTGCCGTCCAGATCCCAAAGATAGGAGCCCTCGGCACGGGACGAGAAGAAGGGGAATGCCTCCACGGGGATGTAGCAGCCCTCGGCAGGGCCCTGATGTCCGTAAATACCCGAGGGAATTACCTTGATCGCTCTTTCAAACGCCTCGCGGCTCTTTTTATAATCATTGATCTTATGCATTTTTCAATCTCCTCTCATGCCAAATACAGGGAAACGCGGTCCAGCATACGGTTGATATTGTCAACCTGAGAAACCATACCGCCAATACGAACCTTACCCAGGCCAACCGCCGCAATGGCGTTGATCTTGCCGTCAAACAGATCGCGGGCGGTGAAAATCGAATCAAAGGTCATTTCGGAAAGGCTCTCTGCGGGCTCGGTGTGCAAAGCCTTCAGACGGTGGTTCTTCACCTCAATACCCACCGTGGGACCGCCAACCACGCCAAGCTTGATGGTACCGTCCACAATATTGGATGCCGAGAAGTTGCCCACCTTATCGTAGTTTCCGATCTCCGCAAGGGTGCCGACGATGACGTGAAGCATCAGCGTGGTGGAAGCGTCAAAGAACGCGGGATATGCAAGCGAACCTGCGTCGGGACGCAGATAGCTTGTAAGACGGTCGGTCAGCTTTGTGAACTTTCCGGTCAGAAATCCTGCGCGCAAAAGGCCCTTGGCGATCTTGGGCTTTGCCTTTCCTTCTATCATCTGATTGAATTTTTCACAGGTGTCAAACTTCAGCTTAATATTGCACTTTTGCAATCCGGGAACCATCTTTGCGGTTCCCTTGAAAAAGCTCAGGGTTGCGCTGGGACCGTCCTTGATCATAAAGCCAATGGAAAGCTTTGTACGTCTCACCAGCTTTTTCATTTCGGGGTCCAGCTCCAGCAAATAGGGAATGGATCCCAGTACACCAAACAAATTGCACCGTGCCAATACTTTCTGGTCCATCATTTTCAAAACCTCTTTTCTCTAAAAATTCACCGCCTCGCAGTGAAAAAATCTACATTTTCATTATATCAAAAAAAAAGACAAAATGCAAGTGTTTTTTCAGAAAAATCAAAGATATCTTGACAAAAAAGAAAAAAAGCTATATAATAAAGAAAAACGCACTTGCGGAGGGCTCTATGATTCGTCAAATTGCAGAAAAATTGGATTTTCCGGCCGACGCCATTGACTGTTTGATCAAGGCAAAGGAGCTTCTATACACCAACGAGCACGCCGCTAAGCTGTTCGGCATTGCCAAGGAGCAAGTCTTCACCCCCGCTGATCTGACTTATATGGACACCTTGAGCGCCATTGCGGAAGAAACCGGAATCAACCGCTATACGCTGGATATGCTCTTCTTCTTATCCTGCGCCGATAGAATGCGGGCGCTGTATGATGAAAAAGGCATTGACGAAAGCATTTATTGGGCATCGCTCTCGGATCTGAAATACAAGCTGACCGAATGCAAAAAGCTTCACGGAGCTTACGGCTCCTTTACCAAGAACTGGTTTCCGCGATTTCTGCGTGCCGAGGCGTTCGCCTTGGGGCGTCTGCAATACGAAACCAAGCCCTTCCCCATGGAAGCCTACGGCGATCTCTTGAAGCAAGGCGACGTCGTATGCAACTGTCATATTCCCTCCAGCGGAGCACTTCTTGGGGAGGACGTGCTGGCATCCTTGAAAATGGCGTACGACTTTTACCCTCAGTACCGCAGAAACGGCATTCTTCCCATCACCTGCAATTCCTGGCTGCTCTATCCCCCCGTGGCGGAGCTGTTCAAGAAAGGCTCCAATCTGGATTGGTTTTATAAGATCTTTGAGATCCTGAACACCAAGGTGCAGGAGCACAACTCCGATTTCTGGCGCATCTTCAACCTGCCCTTCTCCGAGGAAAATCTGCAAAACGCCCCCGAAAATTCCTCTCTGCAAAGAAGCATCAAAGCCTTCCTGCAAGCCGGAAACCATCTTGGCGCAGGCTTGGGAATCATTCTTTTTGACGGCAAAAATATTTTGACACAACGATAAAGACAGGAGATATTACTATGAACAAGATCATTACCATCGGACGCGAATTCGGAAGCGGCGGACGCGAGCTTGGCAAGCGCCTTGCCGATCATCTCGGCATTGCCTACTACGACAAGGAGATCATTGAGGAGATTTCCAACCGCACCAGTCTTGCCCAGGAGTACGTCCACCAGATCGTGGAGCAAAAGCCCAACTTTTACTTCCCCATTACCATAGGACGCACCCTCCACGCCACCCATTCGGATTACGTGGTCAAGCAGCAGACCTCGGTCTATGCCGAGCAGGCAAACGTACTGCGTGAAATGGCGGAAAAATCCGATTGCATCATTGTAGGACGTTGTGCCGACTATATTCTCAAGGATCACGATCCTCTGCGCATCTTCGTTTATGCCGACATGGAAAGCAAGATCAAGCGTTGCCGCGAGAAGGCAGAGGTGGAGGAGCATCTTTCCGAAAAGGAAATGAAAAAAATGATCCTGAAGGTGGACAAAAACCGCGCCCATTATTACGCCTATTACACGGGTCAAAAATGGGGACACCACGCCAATTACGACCTTTGCATCAACACCTCCGCCCTGCCCGTCAAGGAATTTGCCGAAGCGCTGGCAGGCATGATCAAGGGGATGGAGTAAAAAATCAAAAGAAATCGCGTAGCCGTGAATCCTATAAAAATTCACGGCTACGCGATTGATTATTTACTTCTTAAACATCACCCGTTCGCTGTTAAACAGCTTGGTGAGCAGGAAGGCAAACACGCCGGCGGCGGTGCAATTCACCAGCATGGTGATGAGAATATGGATCGGCTCGTAAGAAAGCGAGAAGACACCGCTGATGCACTGCACGCTGTTGTAAACGGGAACGAAATACGCCCAGAGCTCGCCGCCGTTGCTGCCGAACATTCCCGAAACGCCAACAATGGTAACAAGGATCATCAAGGGCGATACGAATCCCGCAGCCTCCTTGACAGAGGATGCCAGCGCCGAGATCACCGCGATCACGGAAACGAACAGAAGAATGGTGGTCAAGATCACGCCAAGGATCCACGCGTAGTCGGTAATCTGATAGATATTGGCATTGATCTCCACACCGTCAACCCCGTCTCCCATAAGCTTTGGAAGCGCGAGGAAAACGCCCAAAAAGCTGCAAAGTCCGCTGAGCAACGCAATGATACTCAGCGCCGAGATCTTACCAATGGCAAGCTCACTGCGGCGCAAGGGCGTGACCAGGAGCGTTGCAATGGTGCCTCTTTCCTTCTCCCCCGCGATCGACTCGGGGGCAACCGCCATACATCCCGAGAACATGAGCATGAGAAGCAGCATGGGCATCATCGTGGAAAAGATCATGCCCGTGGCATCCTCGGAGGAAGCCAGATCATAGGTCTTTTCGGGATCGGTATTCACGTCAAAGCAATTAGCAAGCTGCGACTCATAGATATCCAGCATGGTCACAAACATAGCGTAAGCGTTCGACGACGTAGAGGACGCTGAATTGTAATAGATCTCCACCTGCGGGTAGGAGGTCTTGTTTTCTTTCAGAATCTCCTCTTCAAAATTCTCGGGGAAAACGACGTAAAGATCCAAGCTTTTGGATTCCACGGCATCGGCAGGTGCCTGCTTCTCCATCACAATGAAGGGGGAGTTTTCCTGCTCCAAAATCATCTCAACAGATGCCGGAAGATTCTCTGCGTGCAAATAATATTTGGTATCCTCGTCTCCTCCAAAGCCCGACATCAGGGCATCTCCCATAAGAGTGTAGATCAGATAGATCAGAATACCCGGCAAAAAGATGGACGCCACCATACGGCGGTCACCAAAAAAGCGAGCCAGCTCCTTTTTCATAATGGTGAAGATATTACTCTTGCGTTTCACAGCATTGCCCCTCCCTTCGCGTTTTCGTTGTTCAGATAGAGCTCAAAGAAGCGATCCTCCAGCGTCTTGCCGTCACATACCGCCTCCAATGCATCACAAGCGATCATCTTTCCGTCAATGATGATGCCCACGCGGTCGCAGATCTTCTCTACCAAGCTGAAAATATGGGTGGAAAGGATCACGGTCTTTCCCTCTTCCCGCAGCTCCAAAAGAAAATCGGTCACCACCTTGGCGGTAAGCACGTCCAGACCGTTGGTGGGCTCGTCGAAGATGATGATATCGGGATCGTGCGCCACCGAGATCACAAGGGACGCCTTTTGCTTCATACCCGTGGAAAGATTTGCCACCTTAACCCCTGCGAAGCGATCGATGCCGAATTTTTCAAACAGCGATTTCTTGCGCGCCGATGCCACCGTAGGATCCACTCCGTGAAGCTCGGAAAAGAAATCGTACAAATAGTCGGGGGTAAAGAAATCCTCCAGCTTGAGCTCACTCGTTAAAAATCCAATGCGACCGCGCACCACGTCGGGATCCTTCACCACACTGGCGCCATCCACCAGAACGTCGCCCTCATCGGGACGGATCAAGGTGGAGATCATGCGAAGCGCCGTGGTCTTTCCCGCGCCGTTGGGTCCTAACAGCCCAAATATTTCTCCGCGATAGGCTTCAAAGGAAAGTCCGTTTACGGCGACCTTTTTCTTTTCGGTCGTCTTTTCGATCTGCCTTTGCTTGGCAGAAAGCGTAAAGGTCTTTTTCAGCCCCATCGCTTGCAATGCAATATCCATGATTGATTTCTCCTTACCTAAAAATTTGAAAATACGTTTAAAGATGATAGAAAAAGCCTTTCTTATGCCGTACATTTTAACAAGACAGCTCCAACAAAATTATATCATAATCCACAGGAGCTGTCAATAGAAAATACAAACATTTAGTCCAGCTTAACGATCTCGTGATAGAGGTCGGAATAGCGTCCGCCAAGGGCGAGAAGCTCCTCGTGGTTGCCTCTTTCAATAATGCGTCCCTTCTCCAGCACCATAATGCAATCCGCCTTGCGAACCGTGGAAAGCCTGTGGGCAATGACAAAGGTGGTGCGGTTTTCCATGAGCGCGTCCATACCCATTTCAATGTTGCGCTCGGTTCGGGTATCCACCGAGCTGGTGGCTTCATCCAATACCAAAATCGGCGCTTGGCTGACGGCAGCACGGGCGATATTGAGCAGCTGCCTCTGCCCTTGGGACAGATTGGCGCCGTCATGCTCCAGAAGCGTGTCGTAGCCGTTTTCCAGATGAACGATGAAATCGTGTGCCGCAACGGCTTTTGCCGCAGCCTCCACCTCCTCGTCGGTGGCATCGAGGCGTCCGTATCGAATATTCTCCCGTACCGTTCCCGTAAAGAGGTGCGTATCCTGCAAGACCATGACCACCTGCGAGCGAAGGACGGGGCGCGGGATTTTTTCAATCGGGATCCCATCCACCAAAAGCTCACCCTTTTCAATTTCATAGAATCGGGAAAGCAGATTGGTCACGGTGGTCTTGCCCGCACCGGTAGAACCGACAAAAGCGATCTTTTGTCCGGGCTTGGCGGTCAGATTGATATCGTGCAGAACCGTTACACCGGGAAGATATCCAAAGGAAACGTCCTTGAGCTCGATGTGTCCCTTGAGCGTCTTCACCTCCGAAAGCTCAGCCACCTCCACCTCCTCGTCGGCGTTCATAACCTCAAAAATGCGCTCCGCTCCGGCAAGTGCCGAAAAGACCACGTTGATCTGCGTAGAGATCTCGTTGATGGGCTGGTTAAACTTTCGGGTATAGTCGAGAAGAACGGTAAGTCCTCCGATGTCAAAGCCCTGCGTCACCACCATAATACCGCCCACGCAAGCCGTAACGGCGTAGATAAAGTTACAAATGTTATGGTTGATGGGTCCCATGAGCATGGACAGGGATTGGGCACGGATCTGGGTTTTGCAAAGCTCCTGGTTGAGGTACTCAAATTCTTCCTCCACGGCATCCTCTCTGCCAAAAACCTTAACCACCTTCTGACCCGAAATAACCTCCTCGGAAAATCCGTTGAGAGCACCCAGGGCTCTTTGTCGCTTGGAGAAGAGCGGACGGCTCTTTTTGACAATGGTTTTGCTGACAAGCGTCAGAACCGGCGTGAAAACAATGGTGATCATTGCCAGCCAGAAGCTGGTTACAAGCATCAGCACCAGCGTACCCACCAGCGTGATCACGCCGGAGATCATAGCAACCAGGGTGCTGTTGACCATATCGCCAATGGTGTCCACGTCGTTGGTAAAACGGCTCATCAGGTCGCCCGTGGAGTGGGTATCAAAATAGCGTACGGGCAGCTTTTGCAGCTTATCGTACAGATCCTTGCGAAGCCGCTTGAGAGAGCGCCTTGATGCTATCAGCAGTACGTGCTTATGCACAATCTGCATAATGCTGACCAAAAGATACATTCCCAAAAGTGCCAGCACACGAAGGGTCAGCTTCCGCATTCCCTCGTCAACACGTCCGATGTATTGCTCAATTCCTTCATTGATGATAGGGCGAAGCATATAAGTGGTCGCCAGCGTCCCCAGCGTTGTCAGCAACAAACAGGTCATCCCCACAATGATCAAGATCCACTCGCGACTCAGATACCAGACCAAGCGTTTGATGGTTTTCTTAGTATCCTTGGGCTTTCCCTGCGCCGCCATTCCCATCATGCGTCCACCGCCGCCGACCATTCGGACCTCTCTCTTATTCGCGCGTCCGCTGGAAGCGTAAAGAGCCGCGTATTTTTGCGCCAAGCGCTGTTTTCTATCTTCAGTCATTTGCGGCATCTCCTTCCTTTTGTGTCAAATAGATCTCACGGTAAACCTGACAGGAGCGCATCAGCTCAGCATGAGTGCCGTTTCCAACGATTCTTCCGTTATCCATTACCAGAATACGGTCGGCATCCATCACCGAGGAAATACGCTGGGCAATGATCAGACAGGTAATATCGCTTGCCTCCTCGCGGAGCGCCTTGCGGAACTTGGCATCGGTTGCCGTATCCAAAGCACTTGTGGAGTCATCCAAAATCAAGATCTTGGGCTTGCGCAGAAGGGCTCGCGCGATGCAAAGACGTTGCTTCTGACCGCCCGAGAGATTGATTCCTCCATGCCCCAGCTCAGTCTCATAGCCATCCTTGAAGGTGGAAAGGAATTCCGAGGATTGCGAATGCAGAGAGGCCTCGTCCAGCTCTTCCTCGTTCGCATCCTCCTTCCCCCAGTAGAGATTTTCACGCACGGTACCCGAAAAGAGCATATTCTTTTGCAGAACCACGGCAATCCCCTTGCGCAGATTTTCAAAGGAATACGCCTTTACGTCCACGCCATCCACCAGAACCGCTCCCTCATCCACGTCGTAAAGACGGGGGATCATGGAGATCAGGGTGGTCTTTCCGCTACCCGTGGATCCGATGATGCCCACGGTTTGTCCCGCCTCAATGCGGAAGCTGATATTGTTCAGAACCTTCTCGCGGCGATTCTTGAAGTAACGGAAGGAAACATTTTGAAATTCAATACTGCCCTTCTCCACCTTGCAATCCCCGCTTTCTTCATCGGTCAGATCCAGCTCCTCATCAAAAATTTCGCGAATACGGTTGGCAGAGGCCTTTGCTCTCGACCACCGCTCAAATACGATGGACATGACTCTGACCTGCGTTAAGATCTGACTCAAGTAGGTAATAAACGCCGTTAAGGTTCCCAGCTCCATGTTGCCGATCATGATCTGACGTCCCGCGATCCATACGGTTGCAATCGTTGCAACGTTGATGGCAATGGTGCAGATCGGCGCGATCCAAAGCATCACCTTCAGGGCGTGAATGCTTTTTTTGTAAAGCGTATCGTTTACGGTATAAAATTTTTCTCTTTCAAAATCCTCGCGCGCAAAGGATTTGATCACGCGTTCGTTTTCAATCGATTCTCCGATCTGCGTATTCAAAAGATCCAACTGCGCTTGCATTCCTGAATAACGTGACAGAGAGCCGCGAATCAGCAAAATGAGGCTAAGCATCAAAACGGGAATGACAACACACAGTACCATAGCAAGACTCAGATTGAGCTGGAATGCCATGATCATAGCACCAATCATCATGGTGGGAGCGCGAAGCATCATGCGCAGCATGTTTTGCACAAAGGCTTGCATTTGGGTGACGTCGTTGGTAATACGGGTAATCAGAGAGCCTGTGGTAAGATGATCAAGGTTTGCAAAGGAATACTTTTGCACACGGGCAAAAATATCACGGCGCAGGTTTGCACCAAAGCGTGTTGAGGCATTGATCGCAAAAATCGCTCCCAGCACGCTGCTGACCATGGTCACCAGTGCAATGACCATCATCAAAATACTTTGCTTTACGATGTAAGAAATATCCCCGTTGGCAATACCGTTGTTGATCAGATTTGCCGTGATTTTGGGCAGCGTGACCTCTAAGATTGCCGAAAGAATGACGAATATGGGACCAAAGAGGAAGAAGTACCAGTGCTTTTTTATGTAAGACCAATATCTTGAAATCATTTCTCTTCCTCTCCTTTCTTATATTTGGGACTCATGCTTTTCAACTGATTCAACAGCATTTGCGACAAAACCGCAAAGCTCTCATCCCGTGGCACGCCGCCGCGCAAGAGAAAGCCCTCGGCGGTCAGCGATACAAATCCGTGCAGCGTGGAGCGCAAGCAACGCATAAAATGGATCATATCATCGTCATCCAACTCAAAATCCAGACAGATCAATCGCAGGGCGCGAACCGCATATAACGTGGCACGGCGCAAAAGCTCTTCGTCGTTGCTTTGTTCGGGCATACGAAACAATGCCTTATAAATCTCGGGATTCTCCGATGCAAAGGCTCGATATTCGGCAAGCCCCTTCAAAAACGCTTCCTCGGGCGGCAGATCCCGCGTTGCCTCCTCTATACGGCGATTCATTTGAAGCGAAGCATCCACCGCTACCGCAGTATTGATCTCTCCAATACCGGTAATGTGATTGTACAATGAGGAAGGTCTTACCCCAAGCCTTGCCGCAAGGTCCCGCAACGAGAAATTTGCGTACCCCACCTCGGCAATCATCTGCGACGCGGCTTTGGTGATTTCTTCACTTGTCAAACCCTTTTTATTCATGATCTTCTCCTTTAACGAACAGTGTTCGTTAATATTATATACGAACACCGTTCGTTTGTCAATAGGATTGGATGATTTTTGTGAAAATTGTGATTTTTTCATCAACTTTCTGCCAAATTGACAATTCTTTTTTGCTTCTTTTCAGCGTACTGTAAGCCCCTATACGCGCCTCCATGCGAATATGCAACGTAAGCGACGATCAAATTCGATTGATCGATCATCCACTCATTCCGTCGAAGAATCGCAACCTTAGGCGGTACCCGTTCCAATGGGGGATATAAAATAGAATTGTAAAACGTGATATCTGTGTTTCTCGGCGGCTTTGATGAAATCATATACGGCGTTACAAAAACAATCTCACAATTTGGATTGTTCATTTGAATGGAACGACAAGCTCTGACACACAGATAATCGAAGTCGCCGTACCCACCGCAATAAAACAATGTCTTCTCCCGGAAATTTATGTTTTCCAAAATAACCGATCTTACTTTTTCAAACCAAGCATCTCCGTTTATGATAGAACGATGTCCCAAAAACGTAATTATCATATTCTCCCTCCTGCAAAATCGTGGAATTCCGATATTTATTATATATCACGCGATTGTTTTTGTCAATATCGTGGAACTCCACGAGATAATTTTTTTCAAGCGATCTATAATAATTGTGGAACTCCGTGAAAACAAAGGAGAGAAAACAATTATGAAAATGAATGACGCAATTATAAAACGCATCTATGAAATCTGCCAAGAAAAAGGAGTCAACGTTTGTGATGCCTCTCTCAAGGGCGGAATGTCTCCGTCCGCAATTTATGATTTGATCAAGGGCAGAACAAAATGCTCCAAGGTAATCACCGTCAAACGCTTTTGCGAGGGTGCCGGAATTACTTTGAAAGAGTTTTTTGACAGAGATTATTTTGATGACATTGAAGATTAATATTTTATAAAAAATCAAAATCGCGTAACCATTTCGGCTACGCGATTTTTTATAGTTCATCACATTCCTTTTTTTGCAGTTTTTGCGGAGGAGGGGGTGCAGGGGGAGGAGGCGCTTTTTTCAAAAAGCGCCTCCTCCCCCTGCAAAAATCCAAAAAGCACTCACGGCTTACAAACGCCGCAGGCGGTATATCCTTTTTCTTCAGCTTCGGCTTTGGAGGTGAAGTAGATGCGATTTTCTTCCCCGGGAAGCGAGGAACAGTAGGTACGATGATACTTCTTGCTGCTCAGATTTCCAATGCAGGCATACTCGGTAACGGCACCCGTGCTTTGCTCGCCGTTGGTTCCGCCTTCATTCACCGCACCGCCCTTGGAGGTGGTAAAGGTAAGGGTCTTTCCGTTGCTGGTGCAGATGATATCGCCTCTTTCATCGGTGCGGAAAACCGTCACGTCTGCATCGCGCAGGCGCGAAAGAACGGTTTCGGTGGGATGTCCGTAATCGTTGTCCTTCCCCACCGGGATCACAGCATACCGAGGCGCTACCTCGCGCAAAAAGCGATAGGAGGTAGAGGAAGCACTTCCGTGATGTCCCACCTTGAGAAGGGTGGATTGAAGTGTGGCACCGCTATCCAAAAGATCGACCTCGGCAACATATTCCATGTCTCC
>SVSL01000010.1 GCA_015064315.1 Oscillospiraceae bacterium | reverse complement strand
ACCCCTACCGAGATCGTGAACGCCTACGATCTGGGCGCGGACATCGTAAAGGTCTTTCCCGTAGCCCCCCACGAGGTGGGATATCTGAGGAACGTCATGTCGCCGCTCTCTCACATCCCCTTCATTCCCACGGGCGGAATCAACCCCGATACCGTGGAGGAATTTTTGAAGACGGGTGCCGTAGCGGTTGCCGCGGGTGCCACCATTGTCACCAAGGATCTGGCAGAGCAGGGCGACTGGGAAACCATCACGGGCAACGCAAGGAAGCATACCGCACGTGCCGCAATCTGAATTTTGAAAAAATACCGCGCGAGATCTTGCGTTCAAGAGCTCGCGCGGTTTGCTTTTTTATCTTTTTTTATTGACATTTTATCAAAAATAAGGTATAATGAAAAAAAGGATGCTTATGGGAGGTACGATATGAAATACGATCAAAACGATATCTTTTCAAAAGAACCACAAAAGGTCGGTTTTATGCGACGGGTGTTCGGTGAGAAGCACGCCAAGGTGAGAAGCTTGATACACCTGATGTTCGCGTTTTTGCCCATGGTGGGAATTGCCATGACGCTCTTCCTCCCCATTTGCGATATTCGCGTTTCGGAGCGGTGGACGGATCTGATCCCGATCGAGGCATTGGAAAATATGGACGACGCCCGTATGGGCTCTTACGTTTATTTGCAGCTCTCCGTTTTCCTGGCGTTGATCCTGATGCTGTGCATTGGAGCGGCTTGCTTTATCAAAAGCTTGTTCAGCATCTCCAATGAGGAAAAGCTGATTCAAAGCACCAAGAGCTGTGTGATTTTTGGCTTGGTGGTGGTTGGCATCTTTACTCTGGTTTCCTGCTTGTTCAGCCCCATCAATCTGCTCGTTGGAGGTGCCTGCCGTACCAACGTCAGCTTTGTCGCCATGATCTACATGACGGTTCTGGTGTTCCTCTACGCAATCTTTGTGGGATTGATCGGTATTTTCAAGGAAAAGGAGACCAACGAGAGCCTGTTTGAAAAACGCGCCATGGAGCTTCGCAGAAAGCGTCAGCGCGCGCTTCGTCTTTACAAGCTGGAGCTTTTGATGTACGCACTGTTGAACGTGGGCGTTGCCATGGCGGCGCTTCTCGGAAAGTTCCTCACCGTCACCTTCAAGAGTGAGTACGTAGACGATATCCCCATGTATACGCTGTCGGGCTTCCGCCTTTTGACCAAGCCCCAGGAGTACACCAGCCAAAACGAGCGCATCGTTGGCTTTATTGTGTTTGCGTTGGTGGTATTTTGCTTGACTGCGGCGTTCCTCTCTGTCGTTTCCTTCTTCAGCCGCTCCGCATATTTCGGCAAGACCGCCGTTACCGCCGTTATCATAGGAAGCGTGTCTGCCATGTTCATCGGCTTGCTGGGACAGTATTACCGCATCATTCAGAATCTGAACGTAGAGGTCATCGAACGGATCATCGCGTCTTACACCGAATATACCGAGGATGCTGTTTCGGAGTTCATCACGTTTTCCATCAAGAGTAAATCCATTATCTTCTTTTTGATCAGTCTGGGCGTTGTCACCATTCTGCTTTGCCGCCGTCCCTATACCAAGGTGATCGAGCTTGAGCAGCAGCTTGCGGCAGAGGAGATGTCCAAGCTTCCCCAAACCGTGGAGATCACGGGAGGGCAGGGCAATCGCGAGCCCTTGGCAGTGGAGGCATCGCTTTCGGGAGAGGGCGCGGGTGCTTCCGGCGGCATGGGCTCTGCCAACTCGATGGGAAATCCTCAACAGGGAGATTTCGATCCCTGTCCCGCCTTTACCCAGCTGGACAGCAAGGCGGTGGAATACCGCAGAGCCTTGGTGGAAAAGCAAACGGCACTCTTTGAAAACCCCAGCCTTCCCGCGCTGGTGGATTTCATCGTACAGTACGCGCGCAATTCTCAAAAGCATCTCTTCTACACCAAGAGATCATTGCGGCATTCCTCGCAGGTCTCGGAACCACTCGACTGACTATTTTGCAGGGTATGAGCGGAACCGGTAAGACAAGCTTGCCAAAGATCGTAGGCGAAGCGCTTTCGTCGGTCTGCGACATTGTGGAGGTGGAATCCTCCTGGCGTGACAAGAACGAGCTTTTGGGATATTACAATGAGTTCAATAAGATCTATACCCCCAAGAAATTCACGCAAATGCTTTATCGCGCGGGACTGAATCCCGACGTGATCACCTTTATCGTGCTGGACGAGATGAATCTGAGCCGCATTGAGTACTATTTCTCGGATTTCCTTTCTCTCATGGAGAACGATCCCGATCAGCGAGAGATCAAGCTTCTCAATCAGCCTCTGTTCCGCAGAAGCAATCAGAAGATGATCCCCTATAAGCTTCTTCATGACGGACATACTCTCAAGATTCCGCAAAACGTGTGGTTTGTGGGAACGGCAAACCGTGATGAAAGCACCTACGATATCAGTGATAAGGTTTATGACCGCGCGCATACCATGAACTTTGATAAGCGTGCCGCCAGAATGCAGTATTATGAAAATGCGTGGGCGCCCCGATATCTCTCGGTGGATCAGCTGACAAAGCTCTTTGAGGAAGCCAAGGCTCGCCTGCCCTTCAATCTGGAGCAGCACACCGTGGTTGCCGAGGTGGAGCGCTTGCTGGCGCCCTACAACATCTCCTTTGGTAACCGCGTGGCAATGCAGATGGAATCCTTTGTCAGCATCTACGCCTCCTGCTTTGACGTGACCGATGCGGTGATCAGCGAGGGCTTGGAGACCATTCTTCTGAGCAAGGTGGTTCGAAAGCTGGAGCTTAAGAGCATTGAGGATAAGGAGGCGCTTGCCGCCGAGTTTGACCGCTTGAATCTGCCGCGCTGCAGCCGATTCATCCGTGACATTCAGGAGGACTGATATGCAAGCCGTAACGCCTGTTCCCCAGGAGCTCGATCAAGCGTGGGAGGAGCTGTTGCGCTTTGCCGACAACCGTCCGCGTCTGACCTATGAGGAGCTTGACGCGCTGACGTTGACGGAGCTCAGACTCTTTGGCGTTCCCAAGGATGCGTATTTCGCGCGGATCGAGGAAGCCTTGGATCGGATCATTCGCGCGCTTCCCGCCATGAAGCGGATCTTTGCCAAGCCCATTGTCAGACTCAAGGATGTGAGCGAGATCGTTCCCGCCGAAATGGCGCGCATCATCAACAGCCATACCCTTGCCCACGCCTCCAACCACAGCGCACTCTGGGATGATATCAACGAGGACGGCATCAAGCCCAAAAAGCTGATGACAGTGGGCAGAACCGAGACCTATGCCATTTACGAGAATATCATTTTTGCCCACGTGGTGGATGCGGTGCTTCGCTTTTTGCGCCGTACCGAGGATCTTTTAAAGGACGTGCTTTATAACTGCCGAGATATGCAGTTTAATCTTTTGGACAGAACCCATCACCAAAGCTTCTTTTTAGCCCTTGGAAAGCTTTACGCCGGCTATTCCTCGGCACAGGATCATCAATATGCCTCTTATTTCCGATGTATCGATAAGATTTCCTTGATCGACCGTGTGTTGCGCGCCCGTCTGCATCTGCCGGTTTATGCCCAGTGTAAAAAGAAGGGGGGCAAGCTGACGCTGAAGAAGACCTCGGTCTTTCGCGTTCACAAGGATTATCGGGACGTTTACCGATTGGCGCAATGGATCGAGAACGAGATCGATCTGAAGGAGCTTTCGCCGTCCGGGTCGGAGCGCTTTTCGCGGAAGGGCTACCGCGCCTATTGCGTGTTGCTTTCGATCTTTGCGGCGGGGCATTTCAATTTCCAATTTCCCAAGGATACCCCCATGGATCTCGTGGATTTTGAAGCGGCATGTGATTTTCGGGATTGGAGCCTGACCGTGCGCTCGGCGTGCGTCGCTTCTACCGAATTGCTGATTCTCAAAACGCAAAAGGACCTTCCCTATACCGTTTGTCTGATGCTTGCCGAGAAAAAATCGCTTTCTGCCACGGCATTGGCACAGATCCGCGAGGGCGTGTGTGCCGACGAGTACCTTTTTGCAAACGCAGAGGAATACGGAGAGGACGGCGTGGTCTATTTGAGCCTCTTCAATATCGACTCCTTCCGCAGACTCCAGCAGATCCTTTTGCGCGGCATGATCCTGTCGGATCAAAAGCGGGAGGTCTGTCCCTTCTGCGGCAAGCCCTTGGAGCGTCAGGGAAGCCTTTTGCTCTGCGGCGCGTGCCGTGCCGAGATCAAGGAGGAAATCTGCCCTGTGACCGAAAAGCCTTACGTGACCTCGGGGATCCAAAAATACGGAAGACCCGAAAGAGACACCAAAAGGGCGAGTGCGCACGAAAAATTTTTGCATGACCGTTACCTGGAGGCGTCCCTCCATTTCCGCAATATTACCCCCATCGCACCCAACGGGAATTTTATTTGCCCTCAGTGCGGCAAGGTGCATGAATAAGAAAACAGGATCGTGAGAAGTTGCTCTTTTCACGATCCTATCTTCTTAATTATAGTGCGTTTTGGAAAAAAATGTCGAAAAGGCTTGACAAAGAATGAGAATTGTACTATAATAAGGGTTGTGAAATGCGGAATTTTGCTTTCTGCAGATCAAAAAATATATACGGAGGATCTTTTTTATGAAAAAGATGCATTTGGTTCAAAACATTTTGCGTCTGATCGTTACGGTGTTGGTTATCGTAATGCTGTTCCTTCCCTTGTTCTCTTTTAAGGTAACGAGCCTTTCCAAGGAAAGAATGGCACAGATCACCGCAATGGGTCTGATCGCGGTTGACCGTGGAGATATGACCATGGAGGAATTCCAGGAGATGCTGGAGCCTATCGCTCCTCTCTTTGCCGAAGCCGAGATGATCTACATGGGCTACGATGCCGATGAAGACGAGCTTCCCTTTGATCTTGAGATTTCCACCGAGCATCCCGAATATCTTGAGGATAGCGATTATCCCGAGAAGCTTGAGGATTTGGCATTTGTCATTCAGAACGAGATCGGTGAGGCGGGAGATATGGAAATTTCCTTCTCGGTGTTCTCTCTGATCAAATCTCTTGTCAGCGGCGGCGCGTTTGCAGGCCGTCTGATCACCACCAACATTCTTGAGGAGAGTGAGCTGGAGAATCTGGAGGGTCTGAGCGCTTCCGAGATCGAGGCTCGCGTCAAGGAGGTTGAGGAGAACCGCGAGAAGTGCGGATTCAGTGGGGAACTGATCATGCAGCTTCAGAACCTTGGCGTTGCCAACAGTGAGACTTGGGTATATCTGAGCAAGCTGGACACCTCTGATCTGAACGAGGAGGTTATGAACCTGGTTTGGTTCCTGTCTTCCCTTAACGTGTTGAATCTGATCGTGTTTGCGCTCTTCCTGATCATTGTGATCATCACCCTGGTGGTGCTTGTTCTGAGCGAGCTCATCCACGTACCGGTTAAGAAGTTCCAGGAAAAGGGCGCGCGCCCCGGAGCAAATCTCTTCCAGTACTGCAGCCCTGCCGTTATGATCGCGGCAATGGCATTTTTGATTACCGGAACCGAGCTCTCCCCCATGATTCTGGTTCTTTTGGGCGTTGTGATTGCTTGCGCGTTCTTCTACAGCTTTGTGGAGGGTAGCGCAAAGCAGGGCAGAGGCTGCGGCGTGTTCTTCTGGAGCATGCGCGTTGTAACGCTTCTGTGCGTTGCCGCTTGCCTGCTGGGTGTATTTACCGGCTTGAATTTCAATGCCTTTGAGACGGTTGTTACCGAGGATGCTTACGAGGAAAGCGTTGAGAAGGTATATGAGAAAAATGAGGACGAGATCAATCGTCTGGAGCGTGAGTACGAGGCTTTGCTGATGGATCAGCTGAACGGCGCGGACAATTCCGAGTCCATTCAGGCGATTGAGAAGAGCATGGAGATTTTGCAGGTCAAGATGAAGTACGAGAGCATCAACGGTCTGAACGTTGGCGTTGTTGAGGGTGTCTCCGGCGGCTTGCTGGTGAAGATGAGAGCTCTCAAGCTCCTGGTATTCTTCTACTTCCTCCTGCTCGCTTCTTACCTCACCTTTGCGGTTGACCGTTTGGGAAGCATGAGAAGCGTTCCGTTCCCCATGGCACTCATGAAAGCAAAGATCGCCGGCAAGATCGTTGCCGCCGTATTTGCCGCCGGCATTGAGTTCCTGCTCTTTGGCGGACTTGTTACCAATTTTGTTTATATCTTTGCCGCATTTGCGGTTTTGGAGATCGCCGTTGCCGTCCTCAAGAAGGTGGCTCGCAGATTTGAGTACAACTACGTTGTGCGCAAGGGTCAGGAGTTCTGCGACGCAGGCGTGATCTACGTGGACGATTGGAATCCCGCAAACGAGCATCTGTCTCAGATGGGCGAAAAGGTATCCTCTCTCGGCACCCTTGGCGTTGTTGGTACCGTGGACGCTCTGTTCACCCAGTACGAGGCAGCCGAGATTCCCGCTGAAGAGGTTGGAATCAGACTTCGCGACGCGTTTATCGATCCCGTTGACATTAAAAAGTTTAAGAAAACCGGAAAGAAGTAAAAAGAATCTTCCTTGATTCCTTTTACAGATGAAAAAAGGCAATATCATTCCGAGAGATCGGTTTGATATTGCCTTTTCTTTGTTCAAAATCTTAGTTTTTGGGAATACGAAGAATGATAAAGGAGGTCTTTTCGGGGAGCGAGACATTGCAAACGCCGTTCTCCATCTTGACGGTGGCGGGGGCGTTGAAGGGGGTATAGACCTCGGGGAGCGCATCGACCTTCAGACGAAGCTCCTGCGTTACGCCCGTGGCTTGCACGTAGTTGACGTAATTGACGCGGCTTCTGTGAAAACGCATCTCGTCCAGCTCGTGGTCAATGTCGGTGTCAAAATCTGCCGCCAGCATACGCACCACAAATGCGTTGTCATCCTCAAACACGGTGGTGAGGTAGCCCTCGGAATCCAGAATTTCAATGGGCATGGATTTCATGTACTGCCGCGTCAAGGCAAGAAGCGAATCGGTGATCTTCTTTGCGCTGATTCTGCTGGGATTATAGAAGAGTCCCTTGCGGACCTCCCTCCATTCGGGTGCCATGGCAGTGTCGGCAAATTCGGTTTCGGTCATCCATTCGGGCAGGGTAATGCGGGTGCCGTTGGGAACGCCCGAGAAGGCATCCTTGGGATCCTTCACGCTTGCGGCGTTGGGATAGGTCACGCCGTTGTCACAGCCCTCCAGAGCAGAGGGACCGTAAACCAAGACGATACCGCCGTTTTGCAGATAGATATCGAGCGCATCCTTTTCTTCCTCGGTCATAGCAAGAGGCGAGGGAACCAGGATCAGCGGATAGTCAGTGGTGTCCTTGGGGAATTTGAAGACGGTGTGAGGGCTGATGCCCACCTCAAAGAGCTGCTCCACGGTGCGTCTCCAATCCAGGAAGTATCCCTTGTGCGCACCGCCAAAGAAGGTGTACTTACGGGTCTCGTAGGAGAAATAAACGCCCAGCTGGGCAACCTGCTTGCCCGTAAAGAGCTCGGGGTGATCCTTTTCAAAGCCGAATGCCTTGCCTACGATATCCCACTCGTTGGGCAGGGAGTTCAGAATGTGGTCGGGGAGGCCGAGACGCTCCTTGAGCGTGGAGAACCAGCAATCGGAATCCAGCATTTTGTTGACCGCCCACACAATGTTTGCCGTTTCCTCGGTAAAGCCAAAGCCGGTGGCAAAGCAACGGTAGCCCTGCTCGCGCGCCGCGGCTTGGTGGTGGGAGGAGGTGATCATGCAGTTGGATACGGGACGGTTATCGGTAACGGGGTCGTGCTTGTAGGGAGGTGTGTTGCCGCGCATCTCCAGATTGATAAAGTTACAGCCCTCGAGGAAATAGCGGGCGTCCGCACCCTTGGCGTTTGCCTCGGGGGATGCGCTGTTACTGCCGCAGGTGGTCAGGCGGAAGCCCTCGGGAAGCACCGAGGCAACCTGCTTTAAGAAATTGCCGGCGGCTTCAAAGCGCAGGTCGATCCAGGCGTGCCATGCGGGATTGTCCCAGTTCTGCCAGAAGCTTCGGTCCTCAATGGGAGGAAGCTCCACGCCGGTGCGCTCCTTCAGGGCGGCGCGGCAATGGGGGCAGGCGCAGGAGTTGAAGCGCATATAGTTTACGGGATCGTCCGCCGAAAGGCCGGTAATGCCGGTGTCCTTGACCAGCCGCTTGGCGTAATCGAGGTAGGCTTCGATATAGTCGGGGTTGCGGTAGCAAAAGCCCTCTGCGGCGTATTGGGGATAGTAGAGGACGTCACCTGTTTTCACGTCTCTCATGCGCCAATCGTTGAGATATTTTCCCTTGTATTGCCAGCTTGCCGCTGCCTCACGGGAGGGGGAGAAGGGAATATGAGGGCCGCTGTGCAGCATCACGTGGCGCATTTCCTCGGTGGTGTCGTAGCGGTGAATGAGATTGACCGAATGGTGATCCCAAAGCTCCAGTCCGCACTTTTGAAGCTCCTCGGATACCGCGGCGAGATAGTCGTGCAGAATGGTAAAATAGGGCAGATAGTCCCAACGGAAATGGCAACCGAAGAACATGGCGGTGGTAATGTTTGCCTTTGCCATTGCCTCAGCGCGAGCTTTGATCTTGTCCAGATTATCTGCGTTTGGCCAGCGAAGATCCTCCCATTTCATCCACCACGTGGCAATTCTCTTGCGCGCGGTGATCGCATCGTTTTGTAGGTTCATATACGTCCTTCCTTTCTGCCGGGAGCGGCACGCGATTTGTCATACGTCTATTATAGCATAAGAGATGGCGAATGTCAATCTACGTTTTTTGAGAAAAAAGCAGATGAGACTCCACGGATCGTGGAGTCTCAAGCTTCAATGATAAAAATTTCCGGAGAGCAATTCCTCCTGCCATTCTCTTGAAAGAGAAGTGAATTTTGCCGAGAATCCCGTTACGCGAACGATCAGATGGGGGTATTTCTCGGGGTGCTTTTGCGCTGTGACGCTCATGCCGTCCTCAAAACGCGCGTCCATGAGGGCGAAGCATTTGTCGGCAAAGGCTTTTGACCGTTCGGCGTCGCCGTGAAGGTAAAAATCATATAGCTCTTGCTTCCTATTCGATTCGTTCATGGACTCACCTCCGTTTCGTAGATTTATTATATCACGTCAAATTGCTCAATGCAATAGAAAATCAAAATTTTATAAAGGCAATATCCCCCGATTGTTCGGAGTGATATTGCCTTTTCTTTAAAAGTTTTTGATATTTTTTTCGGCAAAGGGCTCTCCTAACGCGCTTTCATTGTGATAGAGTACCTGCCGTTTTATCTATATTTTATGCTGAATTACAATTCAATCAACCATAATTTGTGTGGCTTGAATTCACATTCGTATTTATAACAAAAAAAACGGCTCGTTATATCAGAATACTGATCGCAAATGCATATTGCTTGAAATACAAATTCCGAACAAAAGCCTACTTCCAACAAATTAAGATTTGCTGCACCGGGGGCAGAAAAGTATCCGGTTGCGACAATTTGCCCTGACGTTTTATTTCTGACCGACACTTCAATAGAACCATCCAATACGCTAATACGATCACACAGCTTGAAAGAATTTGGACAAGATATTTTTCCTTGAACGATAAAATTTTTACCTTCCGTAATTTCAAATGTTACGTCGGAAATTTTCAAACTCTTAAACCACTCATCTTGATCGTTTGCACTGAATAAACGAGATTCGATGTATGCGACATCATCTGGGTCTGATTTTGTTTCTATGTGAAGCCTATCAATTGGATTATTGTGGTAATAGTCCAGCGCCGCAACCGCATCAGCGCGCATTTGGGCAGCATTTGCACTTGCTTTGGCGTTTTGTGCTTGAATGAAAGAGGCTGTAGAGATCCCCGCACCGGTGCCGGCTAATCCATCTGCAATCCCACCCCAAAAAGCCCAGTCCGGTTCTTCCGCTCTGGTGTTAAGGAGTTGATTATAAGCTCCCGATATTTGTGAGCGTCTTAAAACATCGTAAGTAGTATCTATAACGCGTTTTGCTTTTGCCATGTATGTATACTTTTCTTTTCCAAATAACTGAACTTCTTCGTATTGCTTGCGAGCCAAGTCTAATTCCGGTTTTCTCTTTTTTTGAAACTCTCGTTCTTTGTCTTCCTCCACCAACTCTTCGCCGTATTGGAAAATCTCTTTTGCTTCTTCTAATGTAGATTCAGGTCTAAAGACCTGTACAACGGTAAGAAGCTTGTTTTCGTCATTTTGGGTGTTGATTTTTGAGATTCGAAAATCGTTCACCATTCTTTTGTAGACAACGCGGGCTATTTTTTGTTTCTCTTGCCGTTCTCTTTGTTGCTTTTTTTCAGCCTCTTTTTCAGCCTCTTTTTTTGCTATTGCCTTGCCAATGAAAGGACCTATTATAGGTAGAACTATAAGTGTACTTACACTAAAGATGAGCAACCCCATCATAAAACCATCCATAATTCAAATACTCCTTTATATTTGTTATAATTTGTTGTTTTTTTGCAGTATATTTTTGAACAAGGGTCAGTCCTGCTTTACAAGGTTTGTGCTTTCACAAGTTGATTTTTTATCGCCTGTTTTCTCTTTTTTCAACAATTGTTTGTAGTGCTTTTTGAATGCTTTTTATAATTTCTTCGCCCTTTGCTAAATCTGTCATGGCTGTGTTTAAGTCATTGTCGCTTTCTTGCGCGAACTTTCTGGAAGCGGCAGTATTTTTTAATTGTATTGCTTTATCAAACAATTGATCCAACCTCAAACAAAGGTTCTTTAAATTCTGCTCTTCTTCAACTATTAAGTTGAGCGACATATTTATTTGATTATAGGTTTCAAAGTCAAGATTGCTGTCTCTAAAAACTTGCTCCCGTTGCTTTTGTAAATCCTGTATTCTTTCTGTTAGGTCTTTTGAAGTCATTGTTTATTCCTCCTTATAATGCTTCGTGGTTGTTCCCTTTTGGTTAAAAGAAACACTACTTCTTTTAGTATGCTTCTCAGGAAAGCATGTTGTCTACATAACGACAACTACATTATACTCTATATATCGACAATTGTCAAGAGGAAGAGCATATTTTATAATTAAATTATCAAAAAAAGTTTAATTGTAATGGAGAGAATAGCTATGATATCCTACGAACCCTTCTACAAGACATTGAAATCGCGCGGAATCACGACGTATAAGCTTATTAACACCTACGGAATTAGCCGTAGTCTTCTTGACAGATTAAAGCACAATAAGCCCATAAGCACGGTTACGCTCAATGACCTCTGTAAAATTTGCGGTTGCAAGGTTGAAGATGTTTTGGTGTATATTGAAGAATAGCAAAAAGGCAATATCAAACCGATTTTCGGAATGATATTGCCTTTTTTCTTTACGATGCCTTCTTTGTCGGCACGTTTACCGCGTTGAGCATATTTTCAATGAAAATGCCGTAGCCCGTGGTGGGGTCGTTGATGAGCACGTGGGTGACGGCTCCTACCAGCTTGCCGTTTTGAATGATGGGAGATCCGCTCATGCCCTGCACGATTCCGCCCGTGACCGACAAAAGATCGGGGTCGGTGACCGTGACGGTGAAGCACTTGGAGCCCTTGGCATCGCGGTTGATATTGGAGATCTTGATATCGTATTTCTCGATCTTATTGGAATCCAGGGTGCAGAGGATATAGGCATCGCCTTCCTCTATTTCATTTGCCGAGGCGATCGGCATGGGCTCGGCGGAGGCTTTTGGGAGGCTTGTAAAGGTTCCCCAAACGCCGCAGGTCGAGTTTCCAAGGAGGGCTCCCGTTTTGCCTGCATTGAAATAGCCCTTCAGCTCGCCCGGCGCGCCGGGAGCTCCCTTGACTACCGAGCTGATGGTGACGTCCATGACCGCGCCGCGCTTCATGGGGACCAGCTCGCCCGTGTCACTGTCGCAGATGCCGTGTCCAAGTCCCGCAAAGGCAGCGTTCTCGGGGATCATAAAGGTGACGGTTCCGATCCCCGCGCCGCTGTCGCGCACCCAGATTCCCGTCTTGTAGCGTGCCTCGGCAGGGCAGTAGGCAGGGGTGAGCTTGACCTCGAATTCGCTTTTTCCGCGGCGGCAGGTCAGCGTCAGAGGCTTGCCGTCGCTGTTTTCAATGCGCGCGGTCAGATCGGTGGCACTCGTCAGGGCTTCGCCGTTGACCTTCAGGATCATATCCTTGGGCTTGATCCCCGACTTCTGTGCGGGATTGACTTTCCGCTTCCCGTGTCCACGTCGCAAAAGCCTACCACGGTGACCCCCTCGGTATAAAATTTGATACCAAAGGGCATACCGCCGGGAATGACGGTCAGCCCCTCGTAGGAGCCTGCCGCGCGGAGATGCTGTCCCTCCCAAGGGGAAAGAGGAGGCGCAAGGCTTGCGGTGGGCAGGGAATCGTCTGGGGAAGAGATCATTTTGATTGATGCAACGCTTCTTTCGTTGCGCTCCTTTAAAGGTACCTCCTCTGCTGCCGCCACGGTCGGGAATGCCGCAAGCATTGTAACCGTCAGCAGGAAGCAGCACAGGAGCTTCCAAATTCTTTTATTCAGCATTTTTATCCAATAACCTTTCTCAAGCAGGGCAGGGGATTCCTTTTTACGGTTGTCGGAGAGCCTTTTTGGCGTCTGCCCTTGATTTTGCAAAAACCGATTTTTCCGGAGCGCAAGCCGCCTTTTTGAGAGCTTCTCGCGCCGTGTTTGCTGATACTAATTTGCCCCTTCGACGGCGTTTCATAAATAACAATGATAACCATGACGCTCTTTTTGCCGTGTTTTCGATTCTTTTGCGAAAAAATGGTTTTTATTGACAAAAAATCTTGACAAACGGGACGCGGCGCGATATAATTTATTAGTAAACTAATTAAATGAACGATTTTTGAGAAAAGGAGACTGAAAAAGGATGAAAACCGAAGAATTACTTCCTCCCGTCATGCGGCGAAGGTGTCCTAAGCCCACGCCTCCCATGCTGGTGAACGAGATCGCGCGCTTGTTTGGGGCACGAATGCGGATGCACGATCTGGAGGGCGTGATGTCGCAGGACAGCGCCAGACTCATCATGCGAGCCCTGATCCACGGGGATGGCTGCAGTCAGCTGGAGTTGGTTCGGCAGACTCATCTGAAAGCCCCCACCGTCAGTGTGACCCTGCGGCGCATGGAGGAGGAGGGACTTGTGGAGCGCAGACAAAACGAAAATGATCTGCGCGCCGTATGTGTGTATCTGACCGAGAAGGGAAAGGCGCACAATCGGGAGATCAAGGCGCATCTGGTGGAGATCGACAACGAGCTGATGCGCGGCTTTGATGAAAAGGAAATTGAAATGCTGCGTCAAATGCTGGAACGAATGCGTGACAATATTTTGCCCGATGACCTCAAAAACAATTCTTAACCACGCCTGCCATTTTCAGGAAAAAACGTGATTTCGTAAAATCGGAAAGGAACCTCTGTTTTGAAAAAACTGTTCAAATATCTCAAGCCCTACTGGCTTTCCGCCACGGTATCGCCCCTGTTGATGATGGGCGAGGTGCTTGCGGATCTCTGCCTCCCCTTTCTTATGTCCTTCATTGTGGACTACGGAATTGAGGAAAACGGGCTTTCCCGCATAGGAGATTCGCCGCTGGCGTCCTCTATTATGTCCTTCTTCTTCGGAAGCGACTACACCCAATTTCAGGTGATCCTCACCTTTGGCATTCTCATGCTGGTGATCACCCTCATCGGCGGATTTTTCGGAACCTTCTGTGCCTATACCGCCGCCCACGCGGCGCAAAGCTTTGGAAACGATCTCCGCCGTGACGCCTACCGTCAGGTCATGTCGCTCTCGGTAGAGCAGACCGACCGCTTTACCACGGGCTCTTTGGTAACCCGAATGACCAACGACGTTTCCATGATCGTGGAGTTCATTGAGATGATGCTCCGTATGTTTGTGCGCTCCCCCATGTTCTTTTTGGGCGGCACGGTGATGCTGCTGCTTCTGGAGGTGCGCTTTGGCGTCATTCTGCTTTGCTCGCTTCCCATCCTTCTGGTAACGCTGATCGTGGTGCTTTCCCGCGCCATTCCCATGTATTCCAAGATCCAGACCAAGCTGGATCGGGTCAACTCGGTGGTGCAGGAGAACGTCAGCGGCGCGCGCGTTGTCAAGGCGTACGTCTCGGAGGAGTATGAGTACAACCGCTTTTCCGAGTCCAACGGCGAGCTTTGCTCCATCAACTATCGGGTGCTGAAGCTGATGGCGATCGTCACCCCCATGCTTCACGTGGTGCAAAACGGCGCGGTCATTGCCCTGATCTATATCGGCGGCGTGCGTCTCAATTCCGTGGAGGCTACGGGAATGACCACGGGTACCATTATGGCGGGCATTACCTACGTAACGCAGGTGGTCATGTCGATTATGATGGTCACCATGATGTTCCAGTCGGTCTCCCGCGCGGCGGCATCAAGCAAGCGCGTGGTGGAGGTGCTGGATACCAAGCCCGTTATCCAAGGCGGAAGCGTTGCAGTGAGCGCGGAGGCTCCCGTGGCGGTCGCCATGGAGAACGTGTCCTTCCGTTATCCCGGAACGGCGGGCGCGCCGGTTCTGCACCATATCAATCTGGAGATCAAGCGCGGTGAGCTTTTTGCCATCATCGGTGCCACGGGCTGCGGAAAGACCTCTCTGGTCAACCTCATTCCGAGATTTTACGATGCTACCGAGGGCAGGGTGCTGGTGGACGGCGTTCCCGTCTCCGACTATGACCTGAAGGCTTTGCGAAGAAAAATGGGATACGTGATGCAAAAAAGCGAGCTCTTCTCGGATACCATAGCCAACAATATCCGCTGGGGGGACGAAAACGCGGACGAGGAAGCGATCCGTCACGCCGCAGGCATTGCGCAGGCGGATTCCTTTATCAATCGCTTTGGAGACGGCTACGAAACCTTTGTTGCCGAGAAGGGCGCGTCGCTTTCGGGCGGACAGAAGCAAAGGCTTTCCATTGCCCGCGCATTGGCGAGAAAGCCCGAGATTCTGATCCTTGACGATGCAACCTCTGCGCTGGACCTTGCCACCGAGGCAAAACTGCAAAAGGCATTGCGCGAGAATCTCAAGGATACCACCGTGATCCTCATTGCCCAGCGCATTGCCAGCGTCAGAGGGGCAGATCGCATTGCGGTGCTGGAGAACGGAACCGTTCGCGATCTGGGTACCCACGACGAGCTGATGAAGACCAGTGAGACCTATCGGGATATTTACCGCTCACAGATGAAGCAGATCGAGGAAGGAGGACAGGGCTGATGAACAATCAACAAAGACCCGCACCCAAGACCGATATGCCCGTGATTCCTCTCGGTCCCCGACGCGGCGGCGGCCCCATGGCGGGACGCATGAACGCCGAGAAGCCCAAGAACACCAAAAAGACGCTCCTGCGTCTGTTGCGTTACATTGGAAGAAACGGTGTGATCCTCGGTACGCTCATCGTCATTATGCTGGCGGTGACCTGTGCCGATCTGTTGGGTCCCTTCTTCCAGGCAAAGGCGATCGATACCATTGAGATGGACGAGGCCACACAAAAGCTGCACATTGATTTTGACACCATGAAGGGATATCTGAGCCTCATGGCAATCATCTTTGTATGCAGTGCGGTGCTTTCTTATTTTCAGGGCGTGCTTTCGGCAAAGCTGTCGCAGAGCACGGTACGCACCATGCGAAACGATCTGTTTGCCAAGATCTCTCGCCTTCCCATAGGGTACACCGACTCTCACCGGCACGGCGACATCATGTCGCGTATGACCAACGACGTGGAGAACGTCTCCAACGCCATTTCCCAATCGGTCACCACCCTCTTTTCCTGCGTGCTGACTCTGATCGGCGCTCTTTGCATGATGGTTTATTACAGCCCCATCATGACGCTCATCGCCCTTGTGACCATTCCCGTTTCCATCACCGTTTCCTCCAAGCTCGGCAAGTTTATGCGCAGGTATTTCGTACAGCGTCAAAGACTTTTGGGGCAGCTCAACGGACAGGTGGAGGAGACCGTGACCTCCTATAAGACCGTGGTCGCTTACGGCAAGGAAGAGGAATCGGTGGAAAAATTCGGCAGAGTTTCGGGAGAGCTCCGTCGCTGTGCCGTCAAGGCAAGGGTGTGGGGCTCGATTATGGGACCCATTATGAACTTCATCGGCAACCTGCAATACGTACTGGTTGCCGCAACCGGCGGCTGGATGGTTTTGCGCGGTCGAGGCGGCGTGACCATCGGCAGCATTCAGGCAATGCTGCAGTACTCCAAAAAATTCACCCATCCCATCAATCAGATCGCAAACCAGTATTCCAGCATTCTCACGGCTTTGGCGGGAGCGGAACGCATTTTTGAGATCATGGATCAAGCCGACGAGATCGATGAGGGCAAAAAAGCCACCAAGCCCGAGGAGATCACCGGACATATCGAATTCAAGAACGTTCAGTTCGGCTACGTTCCCGGTCATCCCGTGCTCAAGGGATTGAATCTTTCGGTCAAGCCGGGACAGAAGATCGCCATTGTAGGCGCAACCGGCTCGGGAAAGACCACCGTGGTCAATCTCCTGACCCGTTTTTACGAGCTGGACGGCGGTGAGATCACCGTGGACGGCGTGAACGTTACCGAGATCCCCAAGAAGGATCTGCGCAGCTTTATCGCCATTGTGCTTCAGGATACGGTTCTGTTTTCGGATACCATCCGCAACAATATCAAGTACGGACACGCCGAGGCGTCGGATGAGGCAATGCGTGCCTCGGCGGCAACCGCGAGAGCCGACCGCTTCATCGACCGTCTGCCCGATGGCTACGATACGGTGCTGGCGGAATCGGGATCCAATCTTTCCCAGGGACAAAGACAGCTCCTTGCCATCGCGAGAGCCGTGCTGGCAGATCCCAAGATCCTGATCCTCGACGAAGCCACCTCCAACGTGGATACCCGTACCGAGATGCACATTCAGGAGGCATTGGTGGCACTGATGAAGAACCGCACCTCCTTGATCATCGCCCACCGACTTTCCACCATCCGTGATGCCGACGTGATCGTGGTCATCAAGGACGGCGTGGTTGCCGAGGCGGGAGATCACGATACCCTCCTTGCCATGGGTGGCGAGTACGCAACCCTTTACAGCAATCAGTTTGCGGGAATTGCTACCTGATACAAGTGTTCCGCCTTCATGATTGCTTGGATTCAAATAGTTATTTTTGATTTTAAATTGAAAAAATATATTGACAACTCAAAACGTGCGTGCTATAATGAGCTAAAGGCTTTATCTGAAATAAAACCAAAAAAGGAGATTTGCTTATGAAGAACAGAAATCTTTTGATTCGCGTGCTCTGTCTTCTGATGACGCTTTGCATGATGGGCGCTATGCTGGCATCCTGCACGGCAGAGGATGAAAACGGCACCGGCACCGATGCCGTGAGCGGTGAAGCGAGCGGCGGAGACGATGTGGTTACCGAAGCCGTCCTTACCGATGAAGACGGGTTCCTCTTGGACAGCATCCCGGAGGATCTCAAGATCAATGAGAAGTTTTCCATTCTCGGTTGGAAGGAAAGCCAAGCGCAGTATTACAGAGCCGAGCTTGGCTCCGACGTGGTCGGAAACGCGGTTTACCTGCGCAACATGGCGGTTGAGGAGCGTTTGGACATAGAGCTCGATTGGAGCTTTGTGGACGGAGACTGGGACGATCGCAATAAATATTCCCAGCAGATCGCCGCAACCAGTGACGCGGGTATGGCTTACGATGCTGCCATCTGCTACAATCTGGTTCCCTACGTTCTGGCAGTCAAGGGCTTGGTGGAGAATCTGTACGGAACCGATTACATCGATCTGACCGCACCCTGGTGGCCTGCCGCTTACATGGGTGAAGCACTCTATAACGATACCATTTACGGTCTTGTTGAAAGTTGTGCCTTTGGTACTCTGCGTCAGATGACGGGCGTTTTCTTCAACAACGATCTCATCGAGGATAAGAATCTGAAGAGCCCCTACGATATGGTGGCGGCAAACGAGTGGACCTTTGACAACATGATGGCAATGCTCAAGGACACCTACGAGGACCGCAACTCCAACGGCACCAAGGATGCCAATGACTTCTACGGCATTACCACGGGTACGACCCCCAAGATCGACAGCTGGTTCTACGGCATGGGCTACAGATTTTCGGCGTTTGACGGTGACGGCAATCTGGAGCTTCTGGCTGACGATCCCGAGATCATCGAGTACACCAACCGTCTTTCCGAAGCCTTCAAGCAGCAGGATTTCTATCCCGTTGACTCCAAGCACGCTCAGATGTTTACCGATGAAAGAGCGATTATGTATATGACCAGCGTGGTTTTGGCAGACTCTTATCTGAAAAAGCTGGATATGAACTACGGTATCGTTCCCAATCCCAAGGGAAGCGCCGAGCAGGACCGTTATTATACCCACCTTTCCAACACTCACGACGCATGGTGTGTTCCCGTGAACGTTGAGAGTATGTCGAATTCCTCTGCCGTCATTGAGTGTATGGCTTCCGAGTCCTACCGCAAGGTGGATCCCGTGTACTATGAAACCAATTTGAAGATTCGTTATGCAACCGATGAAAAGCTTGGCGAAATGTACGATCTCATCCGTGACAGTATCACCTTTGATTTCTTCTATCTCTTTGCGGGCTCCTTCTCGGTGTCTCCTCTGGCACCTCTGCGCGATTGCTGCCGCAAGCCCGAGAGCAATAGCTGGAGCTCGGTTTGGTCGGCAAATTCCGGATCCTGGGAAGCCGAGTTTGACAACATTGTCACCCTTTACGGCGGCAGTATCAAGTAACGGATTTTTCCAAAAGAGAATAACTTGGGGCTCTGTGATCACGCAGAGCCCCAAGCGTTTTTTTGAATAATTTTCGTTTTTTGAAGCAAAACGGTGTTGACTTTTTTCTTTTATTGTGATATGATAATTAAGTAAAGTACTTTTGTGCTTGTATCTGCAACGAAAAGGAGAAACTGTTATGAAAGAAAGCAAATTTGTACTCAGATTTTTTTGCTTGCTTCTCGCGCTCTGCACCGTGTGCGCAGCCTTTGCCGCATGTACTGCCGAGAATGATGACACCGCGACCGAGACCAGCGGCTCTACGGAAGCATCCGTGGGAGGCGACGCGGTTACAGAGGGCGCTCCTACCGATGAAGAGGGATATCTTTATCTGGAGAGCATCCCCGAGGATTTCAAGATCAACGAATCCTTTACGATCCTCGGTTGGGGAACCGGTGCGCAGCACTACAGAGCAGAGGAAACCGATGACGTGGTTGGAAACGCGATTTATAAGCGCAGTATAAACGTGGAAGATCGCTTGGGCGTAGACCTGCAGTGGTCCTTTATTCCCGGAAAATGGGAATACAAGAACGATTTCGCCCAGCATATCAAGGCGACCAGTGAAGCAGGTATGGCTTACGATGCCACCGTTTGCTACAACCTTGTGCCCTACGTTCTGGCGGTTCAGGGCTTGGCTGAAAACCTGTACGATACCGAATACATCGATCTGACCGCTCCCTGGTGGCCCTCGGTTTATCTGGGTGAGGCGCTTTACAACGATACGATCTTTGGTCTTGTAGAGAGCTGCGCTTACGCAACTCTGCGACAGATGACCGGTATCTTCTTCAACAACGATCTCATCGAGGATAAGAAGCTGAAGAGCCCCTACGATATGGTAGCGGCAAACGAGTGGACGCTTGAAAATATGATGGCTATGCTCAAGGGCGTATACGAGGATCGCAATTCCGACGGTAAGAAGGACGTGGGCGATTTCTACGGCGTTTCCACCGGTAACGCGGCACAGATCGACAGCTGGTTCTACGGAACGGGCTACAGATGGTCCAACTTTGACGGCGACGGCAACCTGCAGCTTCTGGCAAGCGATCCCTCCATCATCGAGTTTACCAACCGTATGTCGGAGGCATTCAAGCAGCAGGATTTCTACGCCGTAGACTCCAAGCACGGCAATCTGTTCACGGAATCCAGAGCCGTGATGTATCTTGCCAGCGTAACCCTTGCGGATACCACCCTGAAGAACATGGACATCAAATACGGCATCGTTCCCATTCCCAAGGGAAGCGTAGAGCAGCAGCACTACTACACCCACCTTTCCAACACCCATGACGCGTGGTGCATTCCCTTGAACGCCAAGAATAACGACAACTCCTCCGCGGTGATCGAATGCATGGCATACGAGTCCTACCGTCACGTAGATCCCGTGTACTACGATGCCTGCATCAAGCTTCGTTACGCGCCCGATGAGAGATTGGGTGAGATGTACGATCTGATGCGTGACAGCATTACCTTCGACTTCTTCTATCTCTTTGGCGGAACCTTCTCGGTTTTCCCCATCACGCCCATGCGCGATTGCTGCCAGAAGCCCGAGCAGAACAGCTGGAGCTCCATTTGGCAGAAGAACGGGGATATGTGGACGGGTGAATTTGAGAACATCGTAAAGCTTTATACCGGAACCAAATGACGTATGATCCCCGGAAACGGCTTCTTTTGAAGCCGTTTCCGTTTTTTTGAAGAGAATCATATTGACACCGCTTCCTGTTCGTGATATAATGATCGTAAGGCACGGCGAGCCGTGCGGTTAATACGATTTGGAAAAGAGGGAGATCAGATGAAGAATAACAGACTGACAGTAAGATTTTTCTGCCTGCTTTTATCACTTTGTACGCTGTGCGCGGTTTTCTGCGCTTGCGCTACCGAAGATGCCGACAAGACATTGACAGATGCCTCCGAGGCTTCCGTGGAGAGTAACGAAGATCCCACGGAGGGGGCTCCTACTGATGAAGAGGGCTATCTTTTGCTGGAGAGTATCCCCGAGGATTTTAAGATCGGCGGGGAGTTCAAGATCCTCGGATGGGGAGACGGAGCCCAGCATTACAGAGCAGAGGAAACCGATGACGTGGTGGGAAATGCCATTTATAAGCGAAACATGACGGTAGAGGAGACTCTTGGAGTGGATCTTCAATGGTCCTTTTCCCCCGGTAACTGGGACCACAAGGAGGAATATATCCAGCAGGTCAAGTCCACCAGTGACGCGGGCATGGCTTACGATGCCTTGGTTTGCTACAATCTGGTGCCTTATGCGCTGGCGGTCAACGGCCTTGCCGAAAATCTGTACGATACCGCGTATATCGATCTGACAGCGCCCTGGTGGCCCTCGGTTTATCTGGGCGAGGCGCTTTATAACGAAACGATTTTCGGTCTTGTAGAGGGCTGTGCCTACGCCACCATGCGACAGATGACCGGTATCTTCTTCAACAACGATCTCATCGAGGATAAAAATCTGAGAAGTCCCTACGATATGGTGGCGGCAAACGAATGGACCCTTGACAATATGATGGTTATGATCAAGGATACTTACGAGGATCGCAACTCCAACGGCAAGAAGGATGGCGGCGACTTTTACGGCGCTTCCACCGGTTATTCTCCTCAGGTAGACGGCTGGTTTTACGGCATGGGCTACAGATGGTCTGAATTTGACGGTGACGGCAATCTGACCCTCTTGGCGGGTGATCCTTCCATCATTGAGTTTACCGATCGCATGGCGGAGGCGTTCTCGCAGCAGGATTTTTACGGTGTGGACGATAACCGCGGAGACTTGTTCAAGGCGTCGAGAGCCATTCTGTATATGGAAAGCGTGACGCTTGCCGATACGACTCTGAAGGATCAGGAGATTCGATACGGAATTGTTCCCGCACCCAAGAAGAATGCCGAGCAGGAGCGCTATTACACCCATTTGACCAACCGACACGACGCATGGTGCATTCCCTTGAACGCCAAGGATAACGACAATTCCTCTGCGGTCATCGAATGCATGGCGTACGAGTCCTACCGCCACGTGGATCCCGTGTACTACGATGCTTGCATTAAGCTTCGCTACGCATCCGATGAAAGATTGGGTGAGATGTACGATCTGATGCGTGACAGCATCACCTTCGATTTCTTCTATCTCTTTGGCGCTTCCTTCTCCAAGTTCCCCATTGAGCCGATGCGCTTTTGCTGTCAAATGCCCGATCAGTACAGCTGGAGCTCCATTTGGCAACAGTATTCCGCAACCTGGAAATCCGAGTTTGACAATATTGTGTCTCTTTACGGCGGAAGCGTAAAGTGAACCCTTCCATGACTAAGGACGGCCTCCCTTGAGGCTGTCCTTTTTTTGTGAAATGCGATTCATAAATAAGAGGAGCTCTTGACAAGTAAAAAAAAATGTGATATAATGTAATCTGTAAAAATATTTTCTTGGAATGACAGAACAGGAGAAAAAGAATTTTATTATGAAATACAAAAAGACAGAACGCATCTATACCCCCGTTGAGAGTATGGCGCATTTTGCAACCAAGATCGGAAAATTCGGAGATAAAACGGCGTACCGTTATTTTGACAGACAGCACAATCTGCTTTCCATCACCTACAAGAACCTTTCGGCAAAATTCCTGCAGCAGGCTGCAGGCTACGCGGCGGCAGGGCTTGCGGGTAAGAGAATCGCCGTGATCGGTGAGACCTCCGTGGAGTGGGTCAGCTCCTACGTTGCCGCCATTGCGGCGGGCGGTGTTGCCGTTCCCATGGACAGAGAGCTGGCGATCTCCGAGATCGAGGGCTTTTTGGCGTTTGCCGAGGTAGACGCCATTGTTTACTCTCACACCTTCAACGATAAATTTGAGAACCTTGCCAAGAATCATCCTACGGTCAAGACTCTGATCCCCATGGCACCCGAAAAGGGCGCACCTGTGAGCGACCGTATTCTTCCTTACGCAACCCTGATGGAAATGGGTGAGGAGGCGGTCAAGAACGGATATGCTTATCCCGCAACCACCGATACAGATCGCATGGTGGAAATGCTCTTCACCTCGGGCACCACGGGCAGCAGTAAGTGCGTTATGCTTTCCGAAAAGAACATTATGTCGGTAGTGAACGCGGCTTGCGAGTCGGTCAACTTCTCCGCGGACGATTCTATTGTTTCGGTGCTTCCCATTCACCATACCTACGAGCTTGCCATTATGCTGGCGGCTTTGAACTACGGCATGAATGTTGCCATCAACGACAGTCTCAAGCGCGTGCTCAAGAATTTTGCAACCTTCAAGCCCACGGGTCTTGTGTTGGTTCCTCTGTTTGTAAGCACCATGCATAAAAAGATCTGGGAGGAAGCCAAGAAGGGCAAAAAGGATAAGATCCTGCGTAGCATGACCAGGGTTTCCCGCGTGATGAGACACGTGAATATCGACGTCAGAGATACCCTCTTTAAGCAGGTCAAGGCGGCGTTTGGCGGCAGACTTTGCAAGATCGTTTGCGGCGGCGCGCCCCTCAACCCCGAGCTTTTTGATACCTTCTCCGAGCTTGGCATGGATATTTCCGAGGGCTACGGCATTACCGAGTGCGCTCCTCTGATTGCGGTCAGCCCCTACTACGCACCCAAGAAGGGCTCGGTTGGTCCCGCGGTTCCTTGCTGTACCGTTCGCATCGACTCCGATTATCAAAACGATAAGGGCTTTTACGAGGGCGAGATCCAGGTAAAGGGCGACAACGTGATGCTGGGATACTACAAAAATCCCGTGGAGACCGCAAAGGTGTTCACCGAGGACGGCTGGTTCTGCACCGGCGACGTTGGATATATGGATCAGGAGGGCTACATCTTCATTACGGGACGTAAGAAGAACGTCATTGTGCTGGAGAACGGCAAAAACGTATTCCCCGAGGAGATCGAGGAGTATCTTGGACAGCTGGATGCCATTGCCGAGTGCGTGGTGCTGGGTCGCAAGATGAACGCAGGCTCGGATGAGATCACCCTCACCGCTCTGGTATACCCTCAGATGGATAAGTTCGATCGCAATGCGGATCATGCCGTGATCGAGGAGGCGGTTCGCGCGCAGATCAACAAGATGAACCACAAGCTGGTTTCCTATAAGCAGATCCGAAACGTGGAATTCCGCTACGAGCCCTTTGAGAAGACCACCTCCAAGAAGATCAAGAGACATTTGATCAAGTGATTTTTTAAGATAATATAGAAGAAAAAGGAATGGCGCAGGCTTGAAGCTCAGGACTGTGCCGTTCCTTTATTTTTGCGTTGTGCAAAACGAACAAAAAGAGACGGTAAAAAATGAGCAAATTGGAGATTATACGTTATAGAAAGAGTTTTTTGAAGGAAAACTATTGATTTTTTGGGCCAAATAGTGTATCATGAAAGGGAATACAGGCGGACTTGGGAAGAGTCTGCCCAAAAATCAAGAAAGGAGCACGGATTTATGAAAAAAATCTATGAAACCCCGATTTGTCAAACGGTCATCACCTCGGATGAAGACATTTTGACCGCTTCTAAGTTTACGCTTATCACCGACAAGGTAAACGGCGAAGGCGGCTTTGAGGATGGAGCTATCATCCAGTGGTAATTCATCACTGACAAAAACATTTCAGAAAGGAAAGAAAACAATTATGAAAAAAATTATTTCGATTGCTCTTCTTACCGCAATGCTGCTGACCTGCTTTGCAGGCTGCGCTATGCAGAAGGGCGAGGTTGACGTAGAGAACTACGTTGAAGAGGCTGAAGCGCAGGATACTGCCGTTACCATTCCTACTGACTGGAAGAACGGCTTGACTGCATGGGACGGATCTGTTGACGAAACTTGGTATGATGCAGACAAGACCGAGTTTGAAATTGCCGACGGTGCTGATCTCCGCGCGTTTATCGTAGCGGTCAGAACCAACAAGGTTACCTTTGCCGGTAAGAAGATTACCGTAACCAAGGATATCAACCTTGGTGGCAAAGAGTGGGCAGCTATTGTAAGTGACAATAATGACGGCGGCGTCTTCTTTGCAGGCGAGTTTGACGGTAACAATAAGATTATCGGTAACTTTAAAATGACCCTTAATGATGACGTTAAGGATACCAACCTGTCTTCTAATACTGACGCTTGTAACACGGCTGATGCAGTTGGTGGTCACGCGTTGCTTGGTAGTATTGGTAATGGTGCAATTCTTAAAGATCTGAAGGTTGTTGAGGCGACCTACATTGTTAACTACACAAGCGAGAAATCCAGCGTTGTGGGCGGCGTTGTTGCAGAAATCAATAATAATGCTACATTGTCCAATATTTATGTTTCGGGTTCTATCACGGAAACAGGTTCTACGAAGATTAGTATGCATGGCGGTATCGCAGGTAAGGCTAAGGGATCTGGAACTATTCTTATTGAGAACTGTGTAAGTAACGTTACTATTTCTGCCAAGGGAGCTCGCGTGGCGGGTATTGTTGCAAACGTAAATAACGGTGTTAAGAAGATTACCGTTTCCGGCTGTGAAGTAACTGCTCCTGTTACCGGTTCCGGTCAAGTTGCTGGTATTATTGCTATGTTTGAGAATGACGCTAGCAAAACGAAGTTGACTGCCACTATTAAGGATTGCCAAATTAAGGCTAACCTTTCCTGCAATGGTAACATTGTCGGAGGTGTAATTGCGCAACCCAATAGCACTGGACGCAATTACTACATCGACAACTGCGACATTGCTAAAAATGTAACCATTTATTCTTCCGGTCATCAGAACGGTGGTTTAGTGGGTATCATCGCTGCGCAGGCAACAAATGACGATGGAAAACCTCAGTATTCCTTCAATATCTCTAATTGCGATGTTAGTGCTACCATCAATTTCCCCAGTGCTAACGGACAAAATGGTGGATTTATTGGAACCACCAACACGTATATTACCAATATTACCAACTGCACCTTTGACGGTGTTATGACCTCTGACCGTTCCTCCGGTGGTTTCATCGGTTCTATCGGTACAAACAACAAGTACACTTCTGTAAAGATTGTTGATTCCAAGATGATGGGTACGTTGAACTTTGATCTCAAGGGTACCAACAATTTGTACGCAGGTGGATTTGTCGGCTTGGCTCGAATTGGTTCCGGTGCGCTGCTTATCGAAGGTTGTACCATGGGCGGAACCTTGAACATGACTTTCAATGCAAACTCTGCCTCCACTACTGAAAACGGCGGCTTTGGCGGTCTGATTGGTACTGCGAATGACAAGGGCGACGGTACGTCTACCAACAACTCCCACAAGGCGTGTGGATTCTTCATTCTTAGAGACAACTTGGTTAACGGTACTCTGAATTTCCAGGATAAGGACACCACCGCAGATGCAAAGCCGCACTATACCGGCATTTTGGTTGGTAACACCGCCGGCGTTGTGCAAAATCTGCAGCTTGGCGGCAATTATTACAACGATGGTACTAAGGGCATTTCTGTAACTGGTAATGCACTGGGACTCTTCGGTGATACAAGCCTGCTTAGACAGACTGTTGATGTAGTTGGCTATCAGACTACTGAGGTTGTTGATGGCAAGTACGATCTTCGTATCGTGGCTTCGACTAAGAATGATATCGAGGCACTTGGATTTATTGTTAATGTTAAGTACTTTGATGAGAACGGTGAGATTTTGGGCGATAAGATGGTAACCGAGTACGTAGAAAAGGTTTACACCTCTATTAACGGCGACGGCAACACCTACAAGGCATCTGATTTCTATGCAGATTATCTCTACACTTTGACCATCAAGAATATTCCCGCATCTGTAACTGCTGAGAACATGGGTATCCAAATTCATGCTATTGCTGCAGATGTAGTAAAGGGTGAGGGTGATGTTGCTGATACCGTTACATATCTCCGCGGCGCATTTACCACCTACGGAACATACAAGTCCATGGCTTCCAAGAACGACGTTGTAATTGCCGACTCCGAAGAGACGGCTCTGGACGCAACCCTTGCAGACGTTCTTGGCGAAGGCAACGTTGCTGAGATTTCCAAGAACCTTCTTGGCGGTTATCAAGACAACTACTATTCCGGTGTTGCAGAGGTAAACAACGCTGTTTATCCCTCCACCAACGCTCCTTACGAAGTAGCTGCAGACGCAAGAGAGGCTAACGTATTTACCGTGACCATCAATTCTGAGGTTGCAGGCGAGTATGATATCATTCTTGAGATCCGTGCAAAGGACGCATCTGTTAGATCTACCTATATGTATATCAACGATCAGGATGGTTACTTTATCCACAATGATAAGTATGTGAATGCTGACAGCTACAATTCCGACAATACGAACAACGCTAACAGCCGTTTTGTAAAGATTGGTACTTGCGAGCTCAAGGCAGGACGCAATACCGTAACCTTTAAGATTGATAACGAGATCAGTGGTGTACTCCATCCTCGCGCAATCTACTTTGATGCTGTTGCAGAGTAATTTTAAACTGCTATTCTAAAATAACTTTAAAAGAGCGGATGCTCACCCTACGGGGCGAGCATCCGCTCTTGAATTGTAGAAAAAGAATATTGAACATGAGGGAGGCAATAAATGCAACAATCCCTCAGTCACCTTGCGGTGACAGCTCCCTTTACACAAGGGAGCCTTAAGGTAAATTTCGCCATAAAAATTGTTACTTTTGTATGAAACGTTGCTAAAAAGCCTCCCTTGTGTAAAGGGAGGTGCCGAGCTTGCGAGGCGGAGGGATTGTTTTTATCAAATTGTCGGATGTTGTTGCTTCGATCTGCAATCGCTCGGCTTTTATCTTTTTTCTTTCGTGTCCTCTCATAGCTTCCCCGCAAGGGACGTGCGGAGTCTTGAGAGGATGCGCTTCTCTAAGCGGGAGATGTAGGACTGGGAAATGCCAAGGAGATCGGCAACCTCCTTTTGCGTTCTCTCCTCGCCCCCCGCAAGTCCGTATCGCAATTCGATCAGCTCACGCTCCCGGGGATCAAGATCGGCAACGGCGGCTCGCACCATCTGCCGCTCCTCTCGCTGCTCCAGCTCGTAGGAGACGCTGTCCTCCTCGTTTCCGAGAATATCCGAGAGAAGAAGCTCGTTGCCGTCCCAATCCACGTTCAAGGGCTCGTCAATGGAGACCTCGCACCTCTGCCCACTGTTCTTTCGAATGTACATAAGGATCTCGTTCTCAATGCAACGGGAGGCGTAGGTGGCAAGCTTGATGCTTTTTTCGGCGTTGAAGGTGTTGATCGCCTTGATCAGCCCCACGGTGCCAATGGAGATCAGATCCTCAATGCCTGTTCCCGTGTTCTCAAATCGCTTGGCAATATAGACCACCAATCGCAGATTGTGCTCCACAAGAGCGGTTCGGGCTACCTCCTCGTCAATGTGGGCAATGTAGTCCGCCTCTTTCTCGGGGGAGAGGGGGGCGGGGAGAACGTCGGGGCCTCCGATGTAGAAGATGCCTTTTTTGCAAAGTCTTTTGGCAAGCCAAAGCCGTAGACGGATGATAAGATTCATGGTATTCCTCCTTCTGTTTGTAAAAATTCAATCCAAGCCGATCAGCGCATCAAAGCCCCCCGCGCTCTCCCCAAAACGGACGGGGGCGATGAGGTGATTGGCTTCAAAGGTCTCCTTTCCCGTGTCCACGATCAGTTGGTCGGGAGCTATGGCAAGCAGCATGGAATTCCCGCTTGCCGTTTGAATGGGGATGGGGCGCGCGAGGCGACTGTTTTCGTAGACAGAGAGAAATTCGGTGTAATTTCCGCTCTCACAGGCGCGCCGAAGCGAGGGAGGAAGAACCCCCTCAAGTGCCGATAGCTCGGCAACGATCACGCTCCTGCCGCTGATGGGATCGCGGCAGAGATTTCCCGAATCCACCATGGCATAAAGCGTCACCGATCTTCCAAAGAGAAGGGCATGAACGGTTACGCCTTTGGTTTTCTGCGAAAGCCCCCAAAAGCGTCCTCCCTTGGCAGTGACCAGCCCCGCGATGAGGGAGAGCAGGGCAAAGAGCCAAACCGAAAGCCCGTCGCCCTGGAGCGCCTCCAGGGGAAGCTCCAGGCGGTTGAGCGCCGCATAGAGTGCCGTCATCACTCCGCCCAAGAGCATGGAAACCAGCAGAAAAACCGCAGTCGTTTTGAGGGTATAGGTGGCTTTTTTCCACACACGCCCCTCTTTTTTGAGCGGGAAGGCGATGCGGACCATGAAAATTGCGGCAAGACAGTCGGCAAAAAATCCAATCGCCCCATCCCATAAAAGCAACAGCGACACCACGGCATAGATTCCACCGAGAGAGGCGGCAAGAATCGCGCGCCATCGTCGGATCCTTCGGTGCAAAAGTGCCGCCGAGAGCATGAGTCCCAGCAGATCCATGCTGGTGTTGATGAGAAAATAAAGATCCGCGTAAATCTCTTGCTCCATATTCTGCCCCCTTCACGTCCTTCGATAAGCCTATTATACTCCTTGAGAAACGAAATTTTTGTCATATTACAGGCATTCCGAAAAAAATTTTTCGGAATGTCTATACTTTTTCCAAAAATTATGCTATAATATAGGGAGGAATCGTGCGAAACCGAATATCACACGCGAAAAAAAGAAAAAAGGAGCAAGGTTATGTCTCATTTATCGAAATTTCAAGAGGCTTTGAAAAAAGAGGGCTACGATGCCGCCATTGTATCGGACAAACTGAATCAGAGATATCTGTCGAGCTTCGATTTTGACGACGGCTTGCTTTTGATAACCGCGGACGCCGCCTATCTGCTGACCGATTTCCGCTACGTGGAGGCGGCAAAGGCGCAGGCGTCAAAGGATTTTCGGGTTCTGACCCCCGAGGGCGGACTGCTTCTCTGCATTGCGGGCTTGCTCGGCGATCACGGCGCAAAGCGTGTTGCCACTGAGGACGCGTCGCTTTCCTGCGCGGATTTCAAGCGCTATTGCGAGATCCTTGGGGATTTTACCCTTGAGGGAGGTGCCTCGGAGCTTCTGACCCGGCTTCGTCTTTACAAGGATGAGGAGGAGCTTGATGCCATTGCCCGCGCCCAAGCCGTTACCGATGCGGCGTTCGCTCATATCATCAAGTGGATCAAGCCCGAAATGACCGAGATCGAGGTGGCATTGGAGATCGAGTTCTTCATGCGCAAAAACGGAGCCGAGGGGCTTGCCTTTGATACCATTGCGGTATCGGGAACCAATTCCGCGCGTCCCCACGGCGTTCCTCGCAGAGAAAAGCTGGAAAAAGGCTTTTTGACCATGGATTTTGGTGCCCGTGTGGACGGATATTGCTCGGATATGACCCGTACCGTGGTTTTGGGACGTGCCGATGACGAGATCAAGCGTCTTTACAACACGGTGCTCGCGGCGCAAAAAGCCGCTTTGGAAGCCGCCGCAGAGGGCGTTTCCTGCCGTGAATTGGACACCGTTGCACGAAATATCATCGACGGTGCCGGCTACAAGGGCTGCTTTGGACATTCCTTGGGTCACGGCGTGGGAATGTTCATTCACGAGGAGCCCCGTCTCTCTCAAAAGGCAACGCCCGAGACGATTCTTACAAGAGGTCACGTGGTGACCTTTGAGCCGGGTATTTACCTGGAGGGAAAGTACGGATGCCGCATTGAGGACATGGCTTGCATTCGTTCCGACGGAAGCTTTTACAACTTTACCAAGAGCCCCAAGGAGCTTATTGAGTTGTTTTAATAAAGGAGTTTTATATGTTAGTTGATTTTCTTTGCAGAAGGCTGGAGAATCCCACTGCCGACAGTATTGTGATTCTGATCGGTGCGCTTTTGTGTATTATTCTGCCTTATCTGATCGGCAGCATGAATCCTGCCATCATTTTCTCCAAGCTGATCTATCATGACGATATCCGTACGCACGGAAGCGGAAACGCCGGAACCACCAATATGCTTCGTACCTTTGGTGTCAAGGCGGCGATTTTGACCCTTGTCTGTGATTTTCTCAAGGCCATTGTTGCCGTATTTCTCGGACATCTGATCCTTGGATTCTTTGGCATGGGTGGATCGATCGCCGGATTTTTTGTGGTCTTTGGACATATGTTCCCCATCTTTTACAACTTCAAGGGCGGCAAGGGTGTTGCCTGTGCCGGTATGGTGGCGCTTGCCATCAATCCTTGGATCTTCCTGTTTTTGGTGTTCATTTTTCTGACGGTTGCCATTGGAACCCGCTTGGTTTCCCTGGCATCGGTTATGTGCGCGCTGTTCTATCCCATGCTGTTCAAGTGGTTTGCTCCGCACGTGAATCTGAGCGTGGTCATGGCGTTCCTCATCATGGTGTTTGTGATCTTCATGCACCGCGAAAACATCAAGCGTATCTGGAATCATAAGGAAGCCAAGCTGGATCTTTCCAAGTTTTCACGAAAGAAGAAAAAGCAGGGCGAGGAAAGCACCGATGGGAAAGAGGATCAAAAGTGATGTCCGAGACGAAAAATTTCACGGCTGATGAAAGAATGGGCTCACTGATCGCGCTTGCCACGACCCAAGACACGCTGAAGAAGGCGGTTTTTTCGAAGCCCCTTGACAAAGGCGTTCAGCGCGCTGTGCTGACTCTGCGCCTCATCGGCGGCAAGAAAATGGCACAGCTGGAGCGCTTTTTAACCGATAACAAGGCGGTTCACGAAAATATTTCTCCCGAGGATGATGCCCGCTTTGCAGAGATTTGCGTGGGCTTTGGTCAGATCAATCTGATCACCACGGCGGGGGATGCCGAGCTGAGACGCTCCAAAAGCGGAAAGGTAACGCTTGCGGGGGGCGAAAAGCTTTTGCAGGCGTTGCAGAAGGGAAATGCCCCAACGGCTTTGGTAGAGAGCAACAACCGCAAAAAGAGCTATATTTTAGATGGCACCGAGCCCTTCCTCCGCCTCTTGGACGTGAGTGACGAAAAGGGTAGGGTGCGTGATAAAAAGCAGTCCAAGTTCCGTCAGATCAACCGTTTTCTCGAGCTGATCCGTGATTGTCTGGACGCCCTTCCCAAGGATGGAACCCTTCGAATTTGCGACCTGTGTTGCGGAAAGAGCTATCTTTCCTTTGCAGCGTACCATTATTTTGCCAACGTGCTGGGACGTGACGTACGCATGACCGGTGTGGATCTCAAGCCCGACGTGGTGGAGCATTGCAACGCCGCCGCAAAAAAGCTGGGCTTTGACGGCTTGGAGTTCCTTTGCATGGACGTGGCAAAGTATCAGACCGAGGAGCACGTGCATCTTGTGATCTCGCTTCACGCCTGCGATATTGCCACCGATCTGGTGCTGAACAAGGCGCTGGAATGGAAGACCGACGTCATTCTTTCCACCCCCTGCTGTCACCACGAAATGAATCACACCCTGAATTGCCCCACGCTTTCCTTTATTGCCGAGCATTCCATGCTTCGTCAAAAGCTTTGCGACGCGGCAACCGATGCCCTTCGCCTCAAGAGGCTGGAAATGAACGGCTATGACGTGGTGGCACTGGAGCTGATCGACCCCGAGGAAACCCCCAAGAACGTGATGCTTCGCGCCCTGCGGAAGAAGCGCTTTGATCCGAATTCCGAAAAAGCCAAGCGCTTGCGCGCCGAATACGAAACGGCAAAGGCATTTTTGGTGGGCGACGCCAAGGTCTACTTTTAAAGAAGCGAAAGGAAACAACGCTTATGTTTAAGCTTTTCAAACGAAAAAGTAAAAATCCCAACAGTAAGCAGTACAAATGGGAAATGGCACAGCAGATGAGCAAGCATCACATTCGCTACGTTACCGAAAAGATCAACGACGTGGACGAGGTGGTGGGTCGAAACGGCGGACTCAATATCCGCGACGACGAGCTTTTGGTGTTTGCCTCGGCAGACGTGATCATGCGCTGCAAGATCGAACAGATGCAGGCATGGGAGCTGCTCTCCAAGGACGGCGTGGTCATTACCGCTCCCGACCTCGAGCACGGCGGCATCGAACGCACCATTATTGTTTATTACGTGTATTACAGATAAGACCGCGGGGGAAGGGGAAAACTTCTTAAAAGAAGTTTTCCCCTTCTTTTTTGGGGGCGTTTCGCGTTCTGCGGAACGCGACAAGGGCTCCTTGCCCTTGACCTCGCCACCTTTTAAAAAAGGTGGACGAAAACTTTTCACAGAAAAGCTTTTATTGGTTTGGGTGAAGTTCTTCTGTCGAAATTTCGGTTACTGTTTCTTGTTCGTTTTCATGACGGACGGAATGGTACTGCCGATAGCATTTTGGGACCGCTCTCGTTGCGACTCGGTCACGCTCGGGTTCTAACATGCCCCCGGCATGTTATTCATCCCCCTCGCGCCGCTTCGCTACCCAAAATGCTCACCGATATTAGTTAAAGAAGGTGTAGAGGCGTATCGATGCGGTTTGAATTTTTTGCCTGTAGGGGGCGACGCAAGCGTAATGAATGACACCACGGTGTGGTGTCAGAACGGGAGTTTGCCGATGGCAAATCTCCTTGTGACACGAGTCGCAACGAGAACTCGACGCCCCGGAAACGATAAGGTTTTCGCTCCGTATCGGCGTGTTGACGCGGCTTGATTTTTTGCCTGTAGGGGGCGACGTCCTCGACGCCCCGAGATGCAACAAATTTTGCTTTTTAAACGGCTATTGGTATGTAGCCATACGCAAAGCAAATGCTTTTTCTTCTTTTTCGTAAATATTACCATATTATTTGCCTGCCGCTATGTGAATTTGTATAAAAAGTTCCTTGACAGATTTTCAAAAATAGCGTATAATATGCCATGTGCGATTATTAAATATATTTCATAAATAGGTAAGAATTTAAAAAGGAGTTATTATGAGAGATTTTCAGATTCTTTTTACCCTGGCACTGGGGCTTTTGGCAGGTCTGTTCATGTCGCGTATCGTCAAGCCCTTGAAGCTTCCCGCGGTTACGGGTTATCTTCTGGCAGGTATTCTCATTGGACCCTATTGTTTGGGATCTTTAGGTGTTACGGGACTTTTCACCGATCTGAATGAGCTCAAAACCATGGCGGAGATCGTGCAGAGCGTAGCACTGGGCTTTATCGCCTTTGCCATTGGAACCGAGTTTAAGCTGTCTTCTTTGAAAAAAACGGGTAAGCAGGCAACCGTGGTTGGTATCGTGCAGGCGGTGACCGCTATGCTTTTGGTAGATGCGGCGCTTATTGGCCTGAGCTTTGCCCTTGGTCAGGATAAGCTTCCTCTGCCCGTTTGCGTGACACTGGGTGCGATTGCAACCGCAACGGCTCCCGCGGCAACCCTCATGGTTGTAAAGCAATATAAGGCAAAGGGACCTCTTACCAACATTCTTCTGCCCGTGGTTGCGCTGGATGACGCAGTGGGACTTGTCTGCTTTGCGGTATCCATTGGCGTTGCGCAGGCGCTGGCAGGCGGCGGAGAAGCCCTGAATGCCATTTCTTTGGTGATCAATCCGCTCCTTGAGGTGGTTCTTTCTCTGATTCTCGGTGCGGTTATGGGCGCGATCTTTACCGTGGTGGAGAATATGTTCCGCTCCAACAGTAAGCGTCTCTGCCTTTCCATCACCTTTGTGCTTCTTACCATTGCCCTCTCTCAGCTCAGTCATACCTTCTCCAACGGACTTGAGATCAAGTTCTCCAATCTTCTGGTCTGCATGATGCTGGGAACCGTGTTCTGCAACATCTGTGACTCCGCCGAGGAGCTGATGGAAAAGACCGACAAATGGACCATGCCCATTTTCATTCTCTTCTTCGTTATCAGCGGTGCGGAGCTGGAGTTTAGCTTCTTCAAGAGCTGGGTAGTGGTGCTGGTTGGTGTGATCTACGTTTTGGTGCGCGCGCTCGGCAAATACGTTGGCGCGGCGTTCAGTGCCAAGATCACCGGATGCGACAAGAATATCGTTAAGTATTTGGGCGTGACCCTTTTCCCGCAGGCAGGTGTTGCCATTGGAATGTCGATCCTTGCCGTGGAGGCGCTGGGCTCTGACGGTACCACCGTTCGCAACATCGTGCTGTTCGGCGTGCTGATCTACGAGCTGGTAGGACCTCTGCTCACCAAGATCGCGCTGACCAAGGCGGGGGATATTGTTCCCAAGGATGCGCCTGCGGAGAAGCACCACTTGTCGGTTGCCGAGGTCTTTGCGGACGATCCCGACGAGGACGACGAGTAATTTTTATCAATAAAGAGGAAAATTTTGGTCAGTTGCCCCGGTTTTCCTCTTTTTTTGAAAAAAAGTTGAGATTTTGCCATTTTTTTCACAAATAACTATTGATAATTTTTCCAATTTGTGTTATCATATTGTTATCTGGGATTTTTTGAACCATAGAAAATGATTTGGAAAGAAAGGACACCAAAACCATGACTTACAACAAGAAATCGATTGAAGACGTTGCCATCAAGGCAGGTCAAAAAGTGTTTGTACGTTGCGACTTTAACGTACCCATGAAGGACGGCGTGATCACCTCCGATAAGAGAATCGTAGGCGCACTCCCCACCATCAAGTTCCTGATGGAAAAAGGCGCAAAGGTAATCCTCTCCTCTCACATGGGCAAGCCCCACTCCATTTTTACTCCTAACTTCAAGCTGGATAAGAAGGAGCAGAAGAAGGTTGACGAGCTTCCCGAGGCAGAGCGCGAGGCTGTTACCGCAGAGCTGAAGGAAAAGGCTCTGAAGAACGATCCCGTAAAGTTCACCCTCAAGCCCGTTGCCGACAGACTCAACGAGTACCTTGACGGCAAGGTTGCATTCGCTTCCGATATCATCGGTGACGATGCAAAGGCAAAGATTGCCGCTATGGAGAACGGCACCTGCGTGCTCATCGAGAACGTTCGTTTCGATGCTCGCGAGACCAAGAACGCTCCCGACTTTGCAAAGGCTCTTGCTGACCTTGCAGGCGAGGACGGTCTGTTTGTAAACGACGCGTTCGGTACTGCTCACCGTGCGCATGCATCCACCGCAGGCGTTGCAGATTACCTGCCCGCAGTTTGCGGCTACCTGATCCAGAAGGAGATCGGCGTGATGGGTAAGGCTCTGGCTGACCCCGCTCGTCCCTTCGTTGCCATCCTTGGCGGTGCTAAGGTTTCCGACAAGATCGGCGTTATCAAGAACCTCATTGAGAAGTGCGACACCCTTATCATCGGCGGCGGTATGGCTTACACCTTCTTTGCTGCTAAGGGCTACAGCGTTGGTACCTCTCTGTGCGAGACCGACAAGATCGAGCTTGCTAAGGAGATGATGGCTAAGGCTGAGGCTAAGGGCGTAAAGTTCCTGCTCCCCATCGACAACAAGCTGGGTAAGGAATACGACGAGAACACCGCAAGCCAGGTTGTGGATTCCAACAAGATTCCCGACGACTGGATGGGTCTGGACATTGGTCCCAAGACCATTGCTCTCTTCTCCGAGGCTATCAAGGGCGCAGGCACCGTTGTTTGGAACGGTCCTATGGGTGTTTCCGAGTGGAAGAACTTTGCAGCAGGTACCGAGGCAGTTGCTGAGGCAGTTGCAAATTCCGGCGCAGTTTCCATCATTGGCGGCGGTGACTCCGCAGAGGCTGTTGAGCGTCTCGGCTTTGGTCCCAAGATGACCCACATCTCCACCGGTGGCGGCGCATCTCTCGAGTTCCTCGAGGGTCTGGAGCTTCCCGGTATCGCTTGCTTGCTCGATAAGTAAGAAAACGAAACAAAGGAGCTTTCGCAGTACCCACTGTGAAGGTTTTGGTCAAGCTTTTTTAAAAGCTTGCGCGGATGGAGGGCGCGAAGCCCTCCTCGTCGCCCGCAGGCGACGAAATCCTTTTGCGGCGTTTTCTTTTTGATAACTTTTTCTTTTGCGCCTGCGGTGTCAAAAGAAAAAGTGGCTAACAAATTTGCACACCCTAACGCTCTGTTGAATATCAACCGATATTCGCAGAAAAAGAAAGGAAATAAATCATCATGAATCCTATGAAGAGAAGAACCGTGATCGCAGGCAACTGGAAGATGAACTTCACTCCTGCCGAAGCAACGGCTTTTATTAACGAGGTTAAGCCCCTGGTTGCAGGCAAGGATAACTGCGACGTGATTTTCTGCGCTCCTTACGTAACCATCGCTGCCGCTCAGGCTGCAGCTGAGGGTTCTAACATCAAGATCGGTGCCGAGAACGTACACTTTGCCGAGAGCGGCGCGTACACCGGCGAGGTTTCCGCAAAGATGCTCACCGCTTGCGGTGTTGAGTACGTTATCATCGGTCACTCCGAGAGACGTCAGTACTTTGGCGAGACCGACGAGACCGTAAACCTGCGCACCAAGGCTGCTCTTGCCGCAGGCATGAAGGTTATCCTCTGCCTTGGCGAGGTCAAGGAGCAGAGACTTGCAGGCATTACCGATGAGGTAGTTGCTATGCAGACCAAGCTGGATCTGGCAGGCGTATCCGCAGAGGATATGAAGAACGTGATCATCGCTTACGAGCCCGTATGGGCAATCGGAACCGGTCTTACCGCTACCCCCGAGCAGGCAGAAGAGACCTGCGGCGTAATCCGCAAGACTCTGGTTGCTATGTACGGCGAGGAGGTTGCCGAGGCTACCACCATTCAGTACGGCGGCTCCATGAACGAGAAGAACGCTGCCGAGCTTCTGGCAAAGCCCAACGTAGACGGCGGTTTGATCGGCGGCGCATCCCTGGTTGCTACCAAGTTCCAGGCAATCGTTGACGCGGCTCAGTAATCAACAGTTTATCAAAAAGGATCTCCTTTGGCGCACCTGCGATAAAGCAGGTGCGCCAAAAGCTTTATATTGACAGCCTTTCTCTTGTATGGTATGATATTTATGAAATTCAACGACAAAAGTAAAGGAGCTATTTATATGGAATATGCACAGCAAACAATCGTAGATTTTTTGAGTGGTCATTTAGATATTGTGGAATTTCGCCAACTGTATGATGAGAAACCGGAAATTGATGCTTTTTTACAAAAAATCATTGACAATATGAAAAAGGATTATAGCAGAAAAATTCTTTATTTTCCTTTAATGAT
>SVSL01000109.1 GCA_015064315.1 Oscillospiraceae bacterium | reverse complement strand
ATCGGCATTGCCATGGCGCTGATCTCCGCGATCACGTAGTACCACGTCTCGATTCCAAGAACGATATTGAGCGCCGAGATCAGCGCCATGGCAATGCCGATGATAGAGAGATACAGCTTCATGTCTTGCTTGTCTCCTTCCTTGACTCTTTGCACAGAAGGTAAGCTCCTGCCGCAGGCATCAGTATACCACATTTTTGCCTCAATGTCAATAAAGTGACCGCTCTTATGGGGAATTTTAAAAGAAACGGGAGCAACCCTCGCTTTTTCCGTGAAAGCTATTGACATTCCTATCATTCTATTGTAAAATATCCTTATCAATCAATCCCGTAAGGAGAGAAATAATTATGATTTTTGATGCTCTGAAAAACCGTGCCGCATACGAAAATATGCATCCGAGCTTTCGCGCCGCCTTTGATTTTTTGGAGCGCGCCGTGCGTGAGGATCTCCCCGTAGGAAAATACGAAATCGATGGAACCGCACTCTACGCATCGGTGCAGGAATATACCACCAAGCTTCCCGAGGAAGCAAAATTTGAAGGTCACCGCCGCTATATTGATATTCAGTACATTCAATCGGGTGCCGAGCGTATGGAGCTTTCCTCTCCCGATTATACAAGCATCGTTACCGAGTACAACGCCGAAAAGGACGTTGCCTTCTTTGCGGAGCACGAGGCGCCCACGGTCAGCATCGTTCACGTGGGAGAATTCGGACTCTTCTTTCCGCAGGACGTCCACAAGCCCGGACTTGCGGCAAACGGCGCCCCTTCGCCCGTGAAAAAGATCCTCGTTAAGATCGCGCTTTGAAAGAGGATTGAAAAATGCTTTTTGAGAGTCTGAAGCAAAAGCCTCGCGGCGTCATTCTGGACACCGACATCGGTCCCGATTGTGACGACGTGGGAGCCCTCGCCGTCCTCATTTCCTACGCCAAGGAGCTGAGCTTTCCCATTCTGGGCATCTGCAACTGCACGTCCAATCCCTTTGGCACCGCCACGCTGGATGCTCTTTGCGACTATTGCGGCGTTCCCGAGATTCCTCTCGGAGCGTATACGGGAAAGGACTTTTTGAACGGCGAACCGTACTGCAAATACAACCGCTATATTGCCGAGCGTTTTTCTAAAAAATATCAAAGCAAAACGCTCAATCCCCTTCCCCACGTTCCCTTTTACCGCAAGCTGCTGGCAGAAGCCGCGGATGACGGTGTGATCATCGTCACCATTGGTATGTTCAACTGCGTATCCGATCTTTTGAACAGTCCGCCCGATGAATACAGCCCTCTTTCGGGAAAGGAATTGATGGCAAAAAAGCTGCACGCCGTGGTTTCCATGGCGGCAAGGCTCCCAAAGGGGCGCGAGTTCAACGTCTTTTGCGACTACCGCGCGGCGAAGAACGTCTTTGAAAATTGCCCCGTGCCCATGTTCCTCTCGGATTACAATTTGGGAACGTCCATCCTCTCGGGCTTTTCCGAGGATATGGAGCAGACACAGGAAAGCAACCCCGTTTTCAAATCCTATCAGCTTTACACCAAGGATAATCCCAACAAGGAAAATTACAAAAACCCCTCCTATGACCTCACCGCCGTGCAGTTTGCCTGCGAGGGCGAGGGCGAGCTCTACGGACTTACCGAGAGGGGATATTTGGAATTCTTTCATTACAAGCCCGAAAAATACCCCAACCCCGATGCCACACGCTTTGTGGAGGACACAGGGGGCAACATCCGCTTTATGACCAAAAAGCTCTCCGACGAAAAAATCGCCGCCCTTTTGGAAAAACGGATCTATGCGTTTAATCAATAATCCGTATCATCAATTTTTAGAAAAGCAAGAGCCGTGCGCAGGCCTCCCTCTGAAAGGAAGGCAACACACCTTTCGGCGTGGTGAAAGTCGAACTTGTGTGCAAATGAAGCTGCTCTCCGTTTGAGTTTACACAGCTATAGTTGCGCAGGCTCCTTCCACCGCTATCGCGGTCCCCCTCCCTCTCGGAGGGAGGCATTCAATCAAATCTTTGATTCAAATCACGTTGTTTAAAAACCGGCAGTATCTTAAAGAAAGACACATATCGTGCATCAATCGCTCTGTATCATCGACTTTTAGAAAAGCAAGAGCCGTGCGCAGGCCTCCCTCCGGGAGGGAGGGGGACCACCGTAGGTGGTGGAAGGAGCCCGCGCGCATAAACGACTCTGATAAGATCATTCATTTCAAATACCATTACAAAAAGCAGTTAATAACAAAGGAAGGTACACATCATGCAAAAGAATTTTCGCCCCGTAGCAGTTCCGCTCCTCACCAGCGATCCTTACCTGAGCATTTGGAGCTTTGCCGACCGTCTTACCGACGACCACACCCGTCATTGGACGGGACACCGCCAATCCATGTGCGGCATCCTCACTGTGGACGGCGAGCATTTCCGCTTTATGGGCAAGAGCAACGTCACCGATACCTACATTCCCGAAGGAAAGGCTTTGGAGCAGACCTCCTTGGAGGTAACCCCCACCGCCAGCATCTACACCTTCTCTCATCCCGCGTGTGACTTGAAGGTCACCTTCCTCTCGCCCCTGCTCATGGACCGTCTGGAGATCCTCTCCCGTCCCGTTTGCTATCTCTTCTACGAGATCACCCCCAAGGAAGAGGGACATACCTTCCGGGTCTACGTGGATGCCTCTGCCGAGCTTTCGGGCGATGCCAGAGAGCAAGAGTTCGCCCACGGCTCCGAGGAGGGACACGTATGGGTGGGCAACGCCGAGCAGGATGTGCTGGCAAAGGACGGCGACGACATCCGCATCGACTGGGGATACCTCCATCTGGTGCATCCCAACGCCACCATTCAAACCTGCAACTGGCGTCATCATTTCTTTAAGAGACGCAAGAGAAGCAGTCGCCATTACGTCTTTGAGCCCGACCAGCCCATTTCCTATAAGAAATTCCCTATCCTGTGCGCCACCTCGGACAAGTTCTCCGACGTATTCGTCTTCGCCTATGACGATATCAAGTCGATCCTCTTCTACGGCGACCGACAGATCGACGCCTACTACAAGACCGTGTACGGTAGCTTTGAAAAGATGCTCCCCATCGCCGTGAGCGAAGCCGAAGAAATGCGCAAGGTCTGCGCCGAATTCGATCAAAAGCTGATTGCCGATATGGAGAAGATCTCTCCCGAGTACGCCGATGTCGGCGCTCTCGCCTACCGTCAAGCCATCGCCGCCCACAAGCTCATCGAGGTGGACGGAAAGCTCCAATTCCTCTCCAAGGAGAACTTCAGCAACGGCTGTCTGGCTACCCTTGACGTTACCTATCCCTCCATCCCTCTCTTCCTTCTCTACAATCCCGAGCTGGTCCGCGCCATGATGCGCCCCCTGTTCACCTTCGCCCGTGACAAGCGTTGGCAATATCCCTTCGCCCCCCACGATTGCGGACGCTATCCCCATTGCACGGGTCAGGTCTACGGCCTGCGTGACGGCGTTCTGACGGAGGAAAGACAGATGCCCGTGGAGGAATGCGGAAACGCCATTCTCACGGTTGCTGCCGCTCTGCGCGCCGACGGAAACTGCGAGCTTCTCTACGACAACGCCGATCTGCTCAAAAAGTGGGCGGATTATCTGGTGGTCTACGGCTACGATCCCGAAAACCAGCTCTGCACCGACGACTTTGCGGGACATCTTGCGCGCAACTGCAACCTGAGCCTGAAGGCAATCGTTGCCCTTGGTGCATACGCACAGATGACGGGTGACGTGCGCTATGGCGAGATCGCCAAGGATATGGCAGATCGCTGGATCAAGGATGCCAAGAAGCAGGACGGCAAGGGCTGGAGACTCACCTTTGACCACGACGACACCTGGAGCATGAAATACAACATCATCTGGGATAAGCTCCTTGGCTTGAACCTCTTTGATGCTTCGGTTTACGAGGAAGAGGTTGAAGTATACCTCTCCAAGATGAACGACTACGGCGTGCCGCTGGACAGCCGCGACACCTACACCAAGCTGGACTGGATGGCTTGGACCACCGTGATGACCGACCGCAAGGATTATACCGAGGCGGTTTACAAATCCATTGCTCGCATGATCTCGGAGACCGAGGACCGCGTTCCGATCACCGACTGGTATTACACCGATGACGCCAAGCAGGCAGGCTTCCAAGCTCGCTCGGTGCTGGGCGGATTCTACATCAACCTTCTGGCACAAAGCTGGAAATAACGGAACCGTCCTTTTACGCAAGAAAAGGCGGTCTCATGAACGTCTGACTGCACAAAAAAAGAGGCTGTCTCATTAAGAAAGCCCCTTATTCAAAGCATTTTCAATGTTTTTTCAACAAATACCTGTATTTACAGAATAAAACGACAAACCGAAAAATTCAATTTATCGGTGTAGGGATCGGCGGCGATAGCCTTTCGACGGTCCGAGAAGAAAAAAATTTTGTTTTGTCTCCGGCTACAAACAATAGCCATAAAGAAAACAAAAATCCTTTGTTTCCGGACAGTCGAGGACGCCTGTCCCTACAGGCAAAAAAATTCAAACCGCATCGACACGCCGATACGGAGCGAAAATCTTATCGTTTCCGGGCTGTCGAGGGCGCCGGTCCCTGCCGATGGATAAATGAAAAGGCGTTAGGAGACCCCAACGCCAAGGGCGTTGCCCTCCCTAAGGTCGGGTTCGACTCCGAAAAACATCCACCGGATATTTTGGGGCGAGCTTGCGAGCCTTCTCAGAGGTGACACGGAAAACGATAAATTACGCACAAACCCGTAGGGGCGCTTCACGAAGCGCCCGTCCATACGGATTCGATCATTTTTAAAACGGGCGATTCATGAATCGCCCCTACGATCAAGGATAGATACAACCGTGAATTTTGCGGCTACGCTCTTTCGTCCGATTTTCCTCAAACCTCTTGTAGGGGGCGACGTCCTCGACGCCCCGAGAAGCAACAAATTTTGCTTTTTATACGGCTACCAATCATAGCCGGATGCAAATCAAAAATCCCTTCGTTTTAGGGGCGTCGAGGACGTCGCCCC
>SVSL01000009.1 GCA_015064315.1 Oscillospiraceae bacterium | reverse complement strand
TGCGGAGCAAATATTTCACAGCGAAGCTATTTCACTTGCCCGCAGGGCAAATTTCGTTGAAAAAAGCACACATTTGTCCGGTAGACAAATGTGTGCTTTTTTCTGGCTGGGGTAGCAGGATTCGGACCTACGAATGCCAGAGTCAAAGTCTGGTGCCTTACCGCTTGGCTATACCCCAAAATTTTCAGTTTCTGTTCTTTTTCTCAGAACGTTCCTATTATACCATATTCTTTCCCCATTGTCAAGAACTTTATTTCATTTTCATGCATTTTTTCATTCTTCTCTTTCAATCAAAAGAAGTCGGCTCTTGGAGCCGACTCCCTTTGATATAGGATACAAACCAAATCAGTTTGCAATACCCGAGTGCTCGATACCCTGTACCAGGAAGTTCTGGCAGAATACGTACAGGATAACCAGCGGTGCAATGATCATCAAACCGCAAGTGTTTCGAATTGCCGTGTTGTAAAGCTCCGCGCCCGCAAACTCGGTGTTGAGGGAAGGAGGAATGCCAACAAACTTAGGCAACATGTTAATATCCGAGCTGGAGAAGAACATATTGACGTAGAATTCGTCAGTCCACTGCCAGCAGAATGCAAACAGGAATACGGTGATCATCATGGGGATGGACAGAGGAAGAATGATCTGAATGAAGGTGCGGAGCGTGCCCGAACCGTCCATGTATGCCGATTCTTCCAATTCATCAGGTACTCCACGGAAGAACTGACGGAGCAAGAAAATGTACAAACCGTTCTTGAATGCCAAGCCGCCCAAGGAGAGCAGGATCATGGGAAGATAGGTGTTGTGCAGATTGATACCCGCGGAAGTAATTTCCATGTTGACCTTATACTTGGTAATGTTCTTTGCAGTGGTGAATTCACCCCACTTGATGGAGTCGGGCAATACGTCCAAATTCTCAAAGAATTCAATGAACTTTGCGCCAAACTCGCCGCCGATCTTTTCACCAAGCTCCATAATATTGTGTCCAAACAGCTCAATTCCGCCGCCCTTGAGAAACTTTACAATGCCAAACACATCGAAATAGCGGAACTTCAGGAACATGGAGTAATACAGGGTTTGGTGAGGAATGATCATGGTGAGCATTACCAGCATAAAGAGGAGGTTTCTACCCTTAAACTTAAACTTTGCAAAACCGTAACCGATCAAACAACAGATAAAGGTCTGAATCAGTGCAGTCGAGAAAGAAAGCGTAAAGGTGTTTGCAAACGCGCCCCAGTAATCAAGCTCCAGGATAATGGCACGGTAAATATCCAGCGTCACGTTCTTGGGGAGCAGCATTACGGTAACGTCTACAAAATCCTCGGGAGCCATGATGGATCCCATGAACTTGGTCAAGAAGGGGTACAATACAATGTACGAAACACCAACCATCAAAACCAGTCTGAAGATTACAAATACAACCTTGGTGAGGAAGTAGGAGGACAGGAACTTCGCCTTCAGGCGCTCCTTCAAAGGAGTACGGTCAAAGCTCACACGAATTTTGTTTTTGGTCTCCCGCTTTACAACGGGTTTTTCATTCATCTTTTGTGCGTTCATGTTCTTTTCCTCCTCCCTTAGTCATTCTTACGGCTGTAGAATACGGATGCCGAAAGGATACCTGCAATCACTGCAACGATCAGGATAACAATGATGAAGTAGATCCAAGACATTGCCGTACTCACTTCACTACCGCCTTGGGCTGCCGAATAAGCATCAGAAATGTAAGACATGATTTGGTTGCTTTCGGTCGTGAAGGAGTCTACGATGGTATAAACACCGTTTACCAAGATCATCGGGCTGATCATTGGGAAGGTGATCTTCCAGAAAGTCTCCCAAGAGGTTGCACCGTCGATACGGCACGCCTCGTAAATCGCGGGAGAAATGGACTGCAACGCTGCCAAGAAGATCAACATCTGTACACCGGAACGGTTTACGATATCATAGATGTTGTTCAAAATCTCAGCAATGTATTCCACCATTCCCGCACCAACCTTCATGTTGGCAAACAGCATCTGAAGGTCCATGGAAGAAACCAACTGGTCTTCCTCGCCTTCGCCTTCGGGTCTTCCGGAACCGTCATCAATTCCGCCCTCCATCTCCTCACTGGTAATATCGGCAGCGGCGATGCCCTGCATGATACCGGTGGAAAGAATAACGGGGAGGAAGAAGATTGCACGGAATGCGGCTCTTCCCGCCATCTTCTGGTTCAGCATAACTGCCATGAAGAGGGAGAAGATCAGAATTGCGGGAACGTCAAACGCCATTTGTCCAAGACCCGTTACCAGAATCTGGATAAAGGTTTGATTTCCCTGACCGCCCTTGTAGCTAAACAGGGCGGTCTTGTAGTTGGTAAATCCAACAAACTCGGTAGCATATCCGGTCTCGCCCTGAGCTGTCAGGGTTGTAACCTGCGTAAAGCTGATGGTAATGGATTCCCAAACCATGGGAAGATAGATGATCAAAAATCCCAGAATAAAGGGGAGAACGAAAATCCAACCGGAACGAGCCTTTCTGCGATCAAGGGAGGCGATTTTCTTTTTCTTGGGCATAGCTGCAGGCTTTGCCAGCTTGATATCTTTTGTCATAACTTAAAGCTCCTCCCTTTCTCAGTGATTGATCACAACGTATCCGCCGCTGGGAATCGTGTATTTTACGTTATCGTACTCCACGAATACCGCGAAGGTGTTGTAGTTCAGAATAAAGGTCTTGTAAGCGGTCTTTACACCGTAGGTGTTGAAGTCACGGTCACCGTAGGTAACGGCAACGATCTGATTGTTATCAACGTGATATCTGTCGAAGATGCTATCCTCAACCTCTTCGTCCTCAACGTCCTCTTCATCCAGTCTTACGGCTGCAAGAACATCCTCAGCGGTAAAGTAGGTACATCCTTCATAGAAGACGCCATCGATTTCATAGCCGTCGTAGATATCCTTCAAGTGAGAAACGAAGGGAGACCACTCGGTTTCCTTACTGTCAATCGCTGCAACAGCATCGGGAGCAGTCAGCGCAATGTTGATAACGGAAGTAGACTTGGTGTTATCCATCAGGTCAACGTGAACGTCAACCAATGCCTCGGCACCGGGGATCATTGCCTTAGCCTCATCCAGGCATACTGCAATGTGACCAACCAGGTTCTTCTTTACGTCTTCGCTCAGGTCGGAGTTCTCGATTACAGCGGAAGCCGCTTCAACGTTTTCGATAACAGCGTAGATCTTCTTCAAAAGGATCTTCTGCTCCTCATAGCACTTGTAAACGCCTGCTGCCTGATTCTTAACAGTGTTAATATAGGACTGCATTGCATCCAGTGCCTCAGGGAACATTTCCTGCATCTTTTCGATATCAGCCTCACCCAACGTCATAGATCCGTTAGAATCATCACCGTCGATTGCGCTCCAGATTGCACGCAGCGAGCTGCTGAATGCCTGCTGTGCACCACCGGTCATGGGCGTAACCAAGCTTTCAACACGGTTGTAGGTAGCGAGCATTTCGTCATTCTTTGCGTTCATCTGGGCGATCAAAGCTTCGATATCGGAGGTTGCGTTCAAGGCAGACTGCCAAGCGTCACCAACTGCAACGATCTGAGAGTTTTCAAGATCCTCTTGCTTCTTCAGCTCTTCCTTGATGGCTTCCTTCAGGCTCGACTCGATCTCGTTGAGAAGCTCGTCGCGATCCAGAACACGCTCACCCTCCAGGAACTGATGGGCAATGATCTCCTTGGTCTGAACGTCCTTGAGCAGGCTGTTCAGCTCGTTGTAATAAGCAATTACGTCTTCACGCCAAATGTCGTACTGAACCGAATAGTGCTGGCTGAGGAAAACGTCTTTCTTCAGCTCTGCGGTGTTCTGGTAAGACAGAACGAAATAGAGACCGGAGCCGTTTTCGATTGCACGAAGCATAGCGTAGTCGGTGTCACCCTCCTTGTTGAAGGGCGTGCCGGCAAATTCAATGTAGCCGTGAAGCACAGCGCCAATGAAAGGAACGGATGCGCTGGACTTTACGTAACGGCTGGAGTCGAGATCCACGTTGATGATGTGGTCTACGTAGCCCCAAGTGTAAGCGTTACCCTTATCGGTCATGAGGCTATAGCCCGCATTCTTGAGGTAAGAGAACGCCTGCTCGGTATACTCCTTGTTGTCCTCACGGTTGTAAGGATCATCCTCATCAAAGTCAGAGTTCAAAGCAGAACCCAAGGAACCAACCGACATGGTGTCAAGTCCGTATTCCTGATAGGATTTCAGAAGCTGCTTATAGAACTTGCTGTAACGGGAAGGAGATACGGCCAGCTGATAGAAGCTGACGTAAGTCTGAAGAGTTGCACTGTACTGTCTCAAAGAGGTATAACGGTTATCAATGGTCTTAACCGCATCATCTCTGAGGTTGGTATCGTCAAACGAGGTATTGGCTTGGATATAAGCGAAGTCGAAATCCGGGAACAATCCCAAATGAGAACCGTCGCCACGGCTATTGATCTCCTTAGATTTCTCGATCAGCTCCTGGAAGCCATCCTCGCCGCCAACTGCGTCTTCCCACTCAAGAGCGGAAGGAACGGTATAATACATACCGCCGTTGGCAAAGCCGGTCAGCTTGAAATTGATGTTCTTAACACCCTCATTGGAAAGCTCCTCATACATAGAGGAAACGTTCTCAAAGGTAGTAAGAGGAGTCATAACGTCCATAGGAATGGTCGCAATAACCTTTTGAACCTCCAGCGCACCAAAGCTCTCCATGTAAAGAGGAATGTCGGGCTGAACGTCATCCTCTTCCAGCTTGGTCAAAATGCCCTTGTCAACGAGATAATCACGGTAAGCCTCAGCCATACCCAACCAAGAAGCCTCATAGAACTTATAATCGGGATTAGACTTTCTTGCCTCCTGACCTCTTGCAACGTCGCTGAGCATCTGGTAGCGGATTCTGATGTTACCCGTGTACTTACGGTCGGAAACAACCGTCATAATCGAGTTGTTGGTTACCGAAAGTGCATCCGCAAGGTCATAACTGTCCTTGGGCTTGGGGTTGAAGTAGTTCATAATGGTGTTGTAGGGGCTAAGAGAGCCTGCGTGATAGGTTGCGATTTCCGCAAGAGAATCACCCGACTCGATTACCGCTACGTAACCGCGCTTGTAGGTCTCCTCCGTAATTTCGGAGGTCAGCATCATTTTGGTCTTCTTTTCGGTAACAGTCTCACCGTTTGCATTTACGTAAGACCAGGTAGCTTCCCAATCCAGCCATTCCTTGATCTCATCCAGATCCATAACGGTATTGGAAACCGAAATGCTGTGAGGCTTTCCGTCTGCGTCAACGCAGGTAAAGGAGTAAATGGTCTCGGTGGCAACTGTACCGTAAACGGGATAACGAATTGCCTTTTGGTAAGTACCGGTCAGCGTATGGTAAGCATAGTCGGAGCCGTAAACCTTACCCTTAATGGTAGTAGTAGCCTTGGTATTCAGCTGCTCGAAATCAAACAGCGAACCGGAGCCGTCGGGATAGAAGTTGTAGCCGGGATTCTTGCTGTTACCTGCACCAAAGTAAGGCAGGATCGACAGATTTTCCAGCGTGTAGGTGGTCATATCGTAGCGCAGACCGTTACAAGGCAGACGAACGATCAAACCGCCGTTGTCGAAGGAGTATTCCAGAGCCATCTTGAACACGGGATACTTTTCATCGGTTGCTTCGTAACCGGTTTCCTCGTGGTCGGCGTCCATCTGTTCAAAGCTATAATCCTCGCAGTAGGTCTTGATATAAGTTTCAACCAGGTTTACCTCAGTGGAGGTAGCGTCGGGTGCAAACTCATAAATATCCATTTCTGCGCAGATCGGATAGTTCTGAAGCAGCTGATCCTTCGCTCTCTGCGTCTTTTCATTCTCCAAGCTCTTCTCGAAATAGAAGCTTTCTACAACCTTTCTATACAAGAAGTCGCTGAGCTCGCCGTTGGTAACGGCGTTTGCCAAAGGAGTCTGAATGAACTTAATGAAGTTCTCCTCGGAGATCCATCTGGGAACCAGCTTTCTGGACTCTTCACGTCCAATGGTGTACTCAATACGCACACCGTTTTTGATGTTTACGATAGAGATCTGCTCGCGCAGCGCTGCTTCCTCAAAGCTGTAAAGATACTTGGTGGTACCGTTGTCCACGTACTGAACAACCAGCTGAGAGAGCACCTGCATCTGTGTGGACTGAGAACCGGTCTTTTTGGTCTCGTTCTGAATGTCCATATCAGATCCGGTAACGTCCCAAGGGTTAGAGAACGCAATGTTACCGGTTGCGAGCTCCTTGGTAGCGACCTCACCGCTCAGGGGATCAACCCAGAGCTGATAGCCGTCACGCTCCAGCATCATGGTCATGGATGCCAGCTTTTCTTCGGGGGTGTTGTAGGACTGTCCCAGGTAGGTGTTCTTGATCTTGTCCTCCATGGAAACTTCCTCTTCAGCCGCTCCTACGTTAATACCAAGCCCGGAAAAAGCACCGAGAAGCATGATAACAGCTAAGAGTGTCGTAAATATTCTTTTTTGAAAATTCATATTATAACCTCCTATCTGTCCTTACATTCGGTACTGAATTTCAGTAACTATGTTGCTTACCAGACTTACCAGTTTTGTAAGAAGCATACTGAACAACAGCACGATAAAGATGATACAAATCATTGCCACCAACGTTCCCGCAATGGTGATCAGATTCTTGAACATGGAGTAATCGTGTGTTACCATGGTGCCAAAATAGAGCAACGCAAACGTCCAGATAAAGGCGATGGTGCTGACCATGGTGATCAGACCCTTTTCGGTATTGGTTACCCAGTTGGAGCCGATGGTCGCGGGGACTGTCAAAAGAATCAGGGGAACGAGAGAGTAAGAGGACGCGATAAAGATATCCTTAAAGCTACCTTCACCCTCAAACAAGGTGGTCAGACACCAGTTTGCCAAGATGAACAGGAACAGCGGTACCAGTACCGAGATCGCCTGTGCCATAATGGTGGTGGTCCTTCCTGTGGGATTCATTACGTAGCCTTGACCCATGCCCTGATAGAAGAAGGAGAGAATGGTCAAAACCACAAATACGATGGAAGCTCTTACGGAGCCACGATGCTCATGCTTGAGGTCGTAGAAGCCATCGAAGGGATGGAAGATAACGTACAAACCGTAGAGCAATTCCTGTCCAAAGGTCTTTCTTGCCTTACCGTCGGTAGCAACGCGCTTGTTTACCTTAGCAGCCCAAGCAAATGCCTTAGCCACCAGAATCACCAATACGATGATTGCGCCAACGATGAGCAGGAACCAGTCGGACATGGCGTTCTTACGAACTTCCTTGTAAGAGTTGGACCAGCCCTCGGTATCGTATGCGTCCTCGAAGTAGCCCAGCGCCTTTTCGTATTCACCGTTACGGAAGTGTGCGTTACCGATACCAACGTAAGCGGCGTCAAAGTTGGAGTTTCTCTGCAGAACTGCTTCCCAACACTCGATTGCGTAATCGTAGTCCAGGGAGTTCTCTGCTGCAATTGCCTTGATCAAAAGATCACCGTACTCGGTACGCTCGTAAACAACGATACTGTTGTTACCCTTATCCAGAACCAACATGGTGGTATCCTGATAGCAAACAGCCTCGATGTTGGAAATACTACCCAGCATTGCGCCCTTGTCACCAAAAGCGAACAGCAGGTTACCGTTGTAGTCGTAGGTGTAGATCTTGTTTCTCTTGGAGTCGATGATCGACCAGGTCTTCTCGGGACCAACCGCTACGTCGGTAACGGTGGAAACGCCGGAATATTCCTGCGTAGTATCGGTGGTAAACTGGATCTCACCTGCGGGCGGCCAGAAGCCGTTACGTCTCATGATCTCGTCGCCTGCGGGATTCAGCAGCTTAACGGGCATATACTTACCGCTGGTCTGCTTACCGGTGATCGCGCTTCTTACCGATTTCTCCTCGATGGAGGAGGTGGTTACGTAAACGAAGCCGTCCTCGGTGATTGCGATGTTGTTAAACTCAGTGGAAACGGCAGCCGTAGACTGCTTCTTCTGTTCATCGGTCTGGAATCTCTTCCAAATGATGTCCCATGCGCTTGCGGTTACCGCCTGCGCACCGATGAATCCAACGAATCCACCGTTGTTATCCATTACGATGATACCCTGATAGGTGGTCGAGGAAACAACGTAAATTCTGCCGTACTGGTCGATTGCCATTGCAACAGGCTTGTAAACGGCGTCATCGTCAAACAGCTGGCTTTCGGGGGCGTCCAGAATACGCTTGAAGTTACCCTCAAGGTCAAACTCAACCAAGCGGTTCTTATCGGTATCGCATACCCAGATCGAATCCTCGGTTACAAACACGCCCTGAGGCTTTGCCAATGCGTCGTTATTACCCTGCGCATTGATAAAGGTGGTGATAATGAACTCCAATTTGTAGTAGGGGTCCAAAATGATGATTCGGTTGTTGTTGGTGTCTGCAATGTAAACCTTTCCTCTTTCGTCGGTAATCATGTCACCGGGGTTATCAAGGTTCAGATCCAGACCCATTGCCAAATAATCGTAGGTTCCGGTTGCGGAATACGCGTCAGGAGAATAGAGCGCGTCTCCGTTGATGGAGTAGGTGTAGGTCTGGTACGCAGAGGATGCGCCAGCACCAATGGTGAATGCCGATGCCACCATCACAAGGGACAATATAATCAGCAAAACAGATGTAATTCTTTTCATATTGCCCTCCTTAGTCTTTCATACCACTGGATCCCATCGTCTCAATAATGTTGGACTGAGAAACGACGAATACCATAATAGGAACGATCATCATCAGCACGGTAGCTGCCGCGGATGCACCCGCACGCTTGATACCACCGGCAGTGATCTGACCGATTGCGTAGTTGAAGGATTTCAACTGCTCGGAATAAATATAAATGGAAGAACCTGCGTTCCAAAGCTTACGGAAGCACTCTACGATCAGCGTCAGCCATGCGGGCTTAACCATGGGCATTGCGATAACCCAGTAGGTCTTCAGCTCGCTCGCGCCGTCCAAACGGGAGCTTTCCAATACGGTATCCGGAACAGCGGAGTCCATAAACTGCTTCATCAGGTACAGACCCAAGGTATCGCCCCATGCGGGAATGATAATTGCCCAGTAGGAGTCGATCATATGGAACGCACTCATCAGAATGAAGCTTGCAACTGCGGTAACGGTTGCGTGGAACATCAGCGAGGTACGGATCAGCTTAAAGGTTCCCTTTGCGCCGGGGAACTTGATCTTTGCCAGCGAATATGCACACATAGATGCAATGAACAGGTGTCCGAAGGTACCGCCAACAGAGGTGAAGATGGTATTAAAGATGTAACGGGAGAACGGAACCCAAGAGTCATTCATCAGAATGAACAGGTCGCGGAAGTTCTTAAAGCTGGGGTTTACTACGTAGAAGCGAGGAGGATAGTTCCACAACTCATCCAGGGGCTTCAGGGACTGCATCACCACGTACAGCATGGGGAGGAACATAAATGCTCCGAGTATAACAAGCAATACTACGATGCCGGCGTCACCTCCCGCAGAGCGGGAGAGGACGACCTTATGTTTTCTTGTTCTTAATTTTGCCATGTTACGTACCTACCTTTGAGAGCATTTTACGTACCAGCATATTCGATCCGACCATGATGATGAAGAGCACCACCGCAATCGCAGAGGAATAACCGATCTCATAACGCTGTCCGCCGTAGTCATCCAAGTGGTGCATAATGGTATGCGCCGCATAGTCAACCGAGGGGAAGCCTGCCAAAGCGGTAACGACACCGCCAAATCCGAACGCGTTGGTAATTGCAAGCACTGCACCGAACATCAGCTGAGGCTTCATGTTGGGCAACGTAATGTACCAAAGCTCCTGCCAACGGTTTTTAACACCGTCCACCGCGCCTGCCTCGTACTGTGCGCGGTCAATACCCTGCAAACCTGCAATAAAGGCAAGGAAGGTAGTACCAAGAGAAGTCCAAAGCGCAACCATGATACACAGAGGCATAACGTAGTCCGCGTCCTTAAACCACTCCTGCGGCTTATCGATCAAGCCAAGCTCCATCAGCGTTGCGTTTACCCAACCGTAGGAGTCGGCATCAAACAGCGTAGCCCAAATCAAGTAAACCTGACCCGAAATAGAGGGTGCATAGAATACCAAGGTAATAACCGCACGGATACGGGGGCTAAGCTCGTTGATGAACCATGCGATGAGGAATGCCATCAAGTAGGAAGCAGGTCCTACGATTGCGGCGAAAATAAGCGTGTTCTTACATGCGATCAGGAAGATATCATCCGCGAAGAACAGGTTGATGTAGTTCTCGAACCAAACGATATTCGGGATCTGAAGCATGTTAAAGTCTGTAAAGCTGATAACCACGGACAGGACAACCGGTACAATGGTGAACAGAGAGAACACAAGCATGTAGGGTGCGATCATAACGTATGCAACCCAGTTGCGCTTCATCTCTTTCCAGATCCATTGACGGTACGTCAGGTCTTTTCTGGCAACAGCTTTATATGCAGCCGATTGTTTTGCCATTGCTCTTTCTCCTTAATTATTAATATAGAGTGTTGAATCAGTAAGAAGCGAGTGCTTTCGCGATGTCATCCAAGCATACCGAAATAAAGAATACCAGCTGCTTCTCGTTCAGATCTTCGATCTTGTAACCGCCATTCTTGGGTTCAGCAGTCTGCTTGGTAACGAAAACGAAGAATTCGTTCTCGTATTTGTTTCTCAATTCCTTGTTGAACTGCTCAATCTTAGCAGACTTTGCAGCGGCACTAAGGTCTTCGTTTTCAATGACACGCTTGTCAGCAAGGTAATCGTAGGAAAGGAATGCGGAGAAAGTCTCTGCAATCGCCGAAAGCTGTACGATATCATCGTTTGCAATGGCGTATTTGGCAGCCTCAATTGCGGCTTCGTACTTGGATCCGTTGATCGAATCCAAAGCGGTCATAGCCTTCAGCACCTGACCTCTTCTCTTCTCGGCCTTGGTCTGACCGATCTCCAGGGTCTCCAGCTTGAACTCTTCACGCTTACGGGTGATTTCCTTGTTAATGGTGTTGATGTAGCTCAAGATCTCATCACTGGGATCCGCATCATCGTTGTAAGCCGACAGGAATGCGAAGTCGGTATAACGGTCGATGATGTAGTAACCGGGATAGTTGGGAACCGATGCAAGATTCTCAAACTGCTTTTGAATCTCAACGTACTCGTCGGGAGTCCAAGGCATACTTTCAAGAGCTGCGCGGTTTGCGGTAGGATGCTTTGCGGAGTCACCGATGATTGCAACCATTTCGTTTGCGTAGTCAACCTGGCAAGCAGCGCCGGTGTACCACTTGATGTACTCCCAAGCGGCGCTCTCGTCGTCAACACCGGCGATCATAACCGTTGCGTCCACGTTTGCAACCGACTGGTTGTTGAGGTAATACTCACCGTTTTCGTCCTGATACTCGTAACCGGGAACGGGAACCATGGTCCAGCTACCCTCGATTTCGGTTGCAAAAACCTTCAATTTATTATAAAGAGACGTATAGTTGGAAATAATGATGGGCATTTCACCGGTTCTGAAACGGTTTGCAGGATCATACTTGTAGGGGAAGGAGAACTGCGTAAACATGTTACACATGGTCTCAAAGGACTTCAGACCAACCACGGAGTCGAGGTTGATTCTCATACCGTCATCCGCAAAGAGCTCACCGCCCATCTGGTAGAGGTGCATCTTATAGCTGGTGGTAACACCAATTTCCATGTTGTTGGTCTCCAGCTTGGACTGAGCCACGTAAAGCTCCTCCCAAGTGGTGGGGATCTCAATGTCAACGGCAGGGCTTGCAAGAATGTCTATACGAACGAACATCATTGCAAATTCCTGGTTCTCGGGCAGACCGTAGTAGTGGGTCACGCCATCCGCATCCTGCGTTCCAAGAACCACCATTGCCGCGTCGTTAAAGTTCTTAACAACCTCGCCAAAGCCATCCATCTCTTCCACGTTGATCAGCGCGCCGCGGATTGCGTAGTTGATTACGCTCGCCTGCGCCAGACCCATGTAAACGTCAGGACCCATGCCTGCAAGAATCGAAGGAAGCAAGGTACCGCCGGTAACCAGCTTCAAGTCAACCGCGATCTTGGTATCTGCGGTGAACTGGTTGGTGGACAGGTTACGAATAACGTTTGCCTGGTCACGTCCGTAAGGAACCCAAACGCTGATGGTCTTGTCGGTATCGGAATCTTCCATAGCACCCATGTGGTTGTAGTCACGGAAGAAGGACTGGATGAAGCAAAGGATTTCGTGCCACAGAGATCTGAAGAAGCCTGCAGCGCCCTTGGGCTGTTCCTTTTCGGAGGACTGGATCACAAAGTAGTCCATTTCAAGAGGCTGGGTCTTTGCGTCGGTCAAGAAGGTACCGAGAGAACCAACGTAGTTCTTGAAGTTGGTCAGATTCTTTGCAACCTGATCCTCGTCGGTTGCCATACGTCTGAGCAGAGCAACCAGCTTATCACAAATACCGGTGTAGGTGGAAGCATCACCGGAGGTATTTTTCAATTCCGCGGAAACCTTTTCCAATCTGACAGCCTGATCCATCATGCTCATCATGGTGTCGGGCAACAAGCGGTTAAAGGCGTAGTCACGGTTTTTGTCGGGAGAGGTACCGGTCAACTTCAGAATGCTGAGGTAGTCATTATTCAAAGTGTTCAGAATATCCTCGATCTCACGAACCAGCTCGCTCATGCTACCAAGGGTAACCTCGAAGCGAATGGTGTATACAACATCCTTTTCAAGGTAGATCTTGTAATCCTCGCCTTCGCCGGAGTTCAGTCCGGTTACCTGCCAGCCGGAGGAATAGTTGTATCTCAGGCGAGCAGCCTCTGCGAAGGGTACGCCGTTGTAGTAGCCGGCATCGTTGCCGATGGCAGCCTTATAAGCGGCAATGTCCGCATAATTCGTATACAGCTTCATTACACGGTTTACGTACATACCGTCCAGGTAGCTCTGCTGGAAGCGTGCGTAAATATCGTACAAGCCGGAATCGTTTACGGTGAACTGATACTCAACCCACTGTCCTGCGGTTGCCCACTTCTCGGAACCAATGGTATTGAGAATGGTTCTTGCGGGATCCACGGGAGAAGTCAGAGGAGAGGTTCTATCCTCAATGGGATACACGGTGTTGGTGGAGGTATTGGTGGGATACTCGGTTTCGATCTTCACCACGTCATCGCCTTCATCGTCGCCTACCTTATTCTTAATAGAAGCAATGTACTCCTCGTAGGAGATCATCTCGGCATAGGGCGTGAGAACGATTCGGGAAATCGCCATAGGCTCGTTGATACCCTCCAGCATCAGGCGAACGTCGCCGTTTGCATCGGGAGTCAGCACGAAACCAAAATCTTCACTAAAATATCCGTTACTGTCGTGCATGGTGTAGTAGGTCCAGCAGGGATCCTGTACCATGGAAGGACGCATCTCGTTTTTGTTCTTATCAACGGTAAAGAAGCGAAGCTCGTACTTGTCAACGAAAGCATTCACCTTAGCGTTGATAATTTTGGGTTGCTTCAGAGAAACGCTCTTGCCATCCTCTGCAACCTCAACAACCTCAACGCCGGCTTCCGCAGCCTCCTCAAGGATGGAATCCAGATTGTCATCCTTGGTGAGCTCATACTTGCAAATCAGCTCGGACACACCGTCGGTTGCACGAAGTCCCCAGATCTTTGCGAGCGTCAGTGCGCGCGCCTCAGCAAAGGGAGCCTCGGAATTGATGTAAAACTCACGCTCAATGGCAACAGACTTGCCTTCTACGGGGTAATACTCCAATCCAATGTTGAACAGAGCCGATTCGGTAACACCGTACGAAGCCAGGTCAATGGTCCAGGTGGTGGTACCAAGACTGGGCGTATAGAGTGCCTTGACGCCGTCGACGTTTTCATCAACGTAGACCAGATCCTTTTTCTGGTAGCCCTCTTTCAGAGCTTCCTCAAAGGTAAAGATCTTGCCATCGCTCTTACGAGTCAGCAGCCAATTACCGTCGATGTAGGTGATCACGTCTCCGCTTCCGTTACGGAAGCTCCAATTTGAGCACGCATCAAAATCGATGATAATGGACACCGGCTTCTTGTCACCCGAGAAAAGCTTTTGATGCTCGGGGACCGCCATATACTCCTCGTAGGAGATGGTGTTCAGCTTATCAGCATAGTCGCTGATCGACTTGTCGGTGGCATTCTCGTACTTTCGATTGCCGCTTGCGCCGGCAGATACGACAAAGCCGCTCACAAGAGTCATCATCGCCAAGATCAGGCAAAGGGTTCTTGTGAATTTTGTGTTTCTCATTTGCGTTTCCTCCTGCAAATCATTTCGGACCTGAGCCGAGTCCGATTTAGTGGGTACTCAGGCAACGTCCCCTCTCCCGAAAGAAGTTCTGTTACGTTTCGTACAAGCTCAACCCTCGCGCACTCCTCTTCCCCGCAGAAGCCACAAGGCCTTTGCGCGGTCAAAAAGCGTTTGAAAGGTCGAAAAATCGGGTCATTTTCCCTCCTGCAAGCGCATTTGGGCAGAATTACCCCATTTAGATACAATATATCATACCACAAAACCGCGGATTTGTCAAGGGAAAACAATGTGAAAAAGATTGTCCGATCCTGCCAAAAAACGGCAAAAATCCCCATTTTTTGAAAATCCGCCTCCAAAAAAGACCATGGACAAATTTTGAACATTTCAAGAACATTTCCCCTATTTTTCAAGTAAGTAAATATAATTTACGGCGTTTTTCTCAACAAGACCGCCATTCCCCTGCATTTTTGTCTATTTTTTCATCAAATATTTTTCATTTTTCTCTTGACTTTTTGAAAAAGTAAATTTAATTTACCGATTTTCAAGGGTGTGCCACCGTAATATCCTCCACCTACCCCACCTAAAAATTGTGCAAAACGCACAAATTTAGAAGCTTTTTTTCTACATCTGCGCATTTTGCACAAAAATTATATTTTTTCGATTTTTTCGCTCTGTTTTTACCTTGTTTTCCAGTTTTTTCCTGCTTTTTTTGTTTTTTCCGTTTTTTCAATGCTCGGAGCGCAAAATGAACTCATCCTGCTCCACCCTTGAAAGCGACACAAACCGCGCGTTCCAGCCACACACGCGAACCTGCAAATTTTGGTACGCTTCGGGACGCAGCTGCGCCTCACGGAGCTCTTCGGCATTCAATACACTGTACTGGATTGCCATGCCTCCCTGTCCCACGTAGGCACGCAAGGTCGCCTCCAGTGCCTCCAATCCCACTTCCCCCTTTACCGAAGAGGAATGAAGCACCAGATCCAGCACCGAGCCATTGGGCATGGCATTGCCGTCAAGAGAAGCAATCGAAAGGATCTCAGCCGTTACACCGTCTCGGCTCGCCCCCGTGGAAGCGCACAGGTTTTTGGAAAGCGGCTCTCCGGCAAGTCTTCCGTCCGCGCTCGCCCCCATCCGTCTGCCAAAGCCAATGCGCCAATCAATGGAGAACGCGCCAAGGCGATAGATACCGCCCTTGCGATTGGGCTTTCGGTTCACACATTCAGCGGCACGCCTTACGGTCTCTTGCGCGATCCGATCGGCATCGGGATCGCCGGCTCCGTATTTGGGATATTTCTTCAGAATGCGCTGTCGCAGAGCTTCATTCCCCTGCCAGTTGCTTTGAAGAATCAAAGAAAATTCGGCAAGCGTGAAGATTCGATCCTCAAGCACCGCCTTTCGAATCGCCAAAAGCGAGTCTACCGCCGTGGCAAGCCCCACCAGATTGATGGAGGAATTGTGATATTTCGCACCGTTTCCGGCATACACGTCGGATCTTTTCTCAATGCAGTGATCAAAGGTGGCAGAAAAGAAAGGCGACGAATGAAGCAGAGAAAGCTTCTCCTCCCACGCATCCACCAAAGCCATAGATCCGTAGCAAAAATCCGCCACGTGACGGTAGAATCGCTCCAAAAGGAGGTCGAAGGAGAGTTCTTCTTCCTGTTTCTCCAAGCAATCCGCCATTGCCCGCTCCACAGCCCGCGCGAGATTCACACGCCCATTGCAGGAGCAAGGAACCTCCCCCTTGGCGGAGGGCTCGTAGCATCCCACCACGTCGTAGCGGCAGGCATCCTCGTACGCCATTCCAAGCGCGGAAAGAGAACGAATAACCCTTTGATCATTGAGAAACACAATGCTGTTAGACCCCTCACGGATGCCGCAAAAAGCGATTTTCAAAAAATCCCGCGGCGTGTTCTCGGTGTAAAGAATATGCACCTTGACGTTGGGCAAGCCCAGCGCAACGTGGCGCGCAAGAAGACGGTAGGAGAGCGCATTGACACACGCCCCCGTCTCTCCAAAGGAGCCGCCAACGGTAAAAGGAGCGTTGGCGGTGATCCTTCTTTCATCCCACGCGCGCAGAAAAGCATCGATCAGGGCATCCGCAGACGCCTCTGTGAGAGTTCCCTTTTCAAGATCACGCTTCCAATAAGGGTAGAGTAAGCGGTCTAATCTTCCCAGCGTACGCACAAGGCTTCTTTCCACGTTCTGTTGAAGATCATAGTACAAAAAGCAGAGCTGCATCGCCTCAAACAGGCTCTCGGGAGGTCTTTGGGAAAGTGCCAGAAGTCCGCTTGCCATATCGATTTTCCCTAACACGTGTGCTTTTTTCGCCATACGCTCCACGGATTCCAACGCTGCGCTCCACACGCGTACACCGGCGGCGCAATACTCCTTTTCCTCCGCCTCGGCAGCATCCGTCTGCGCTTTTTTCAAGCGCTCCAAAAGCCCCGGAAGCCCCAGTCGGTAGACGTTCTCCCAGTCCGGCGAGGTGTGTCCGAAGTCATAAGCACCCGTATAGGCGCGGATCTCCTGCGCCGCAAAATGAGGCTTCAGCGCATCCCTTTGGTGAAGCACCTCGCCCAGCGCATCGGCACGCGCTTCAACGATCTCCTTCATCACGTCCAAATGGGCAAGGCTTCCCGTAAAAACAGCGTCCTCGGGGATGTCAATCTCGGCGTTTTTCAACACCGCCTCAATCAAAAGGCTATCCCTTTGCATCACCGACGCGCCGATATTCTGTTCCATTTCCAAGGCCAATTTCAAAAGTCGATCACGCGCAAGACAAATATCCATCCCATCCTCCTTGCTTTTTATTGGATTTTATTATAACATTTTTTCCATACCTTGTCAATAAAAAAGCGACACGCAGCCCCAAATTTTGCGACTGCGTGCCGTTTTATTTTCTGTTACTTCAAAAACCCGTTGACGATCTGCTCCTCGGCTTCCTGCTCGGAAAGACCCAGCGTCATGAGCTTAATAAGCTGCTCACCCGCGATCTTGCCGATGGCAGCCTCGTGAATCAAGGAAGCATCCACGTGATTCGCCTCGATCTGCGGAAGCGCAATCACCTGCGCGTCATCCATGATGATGGCGTCACACTCGGTATGCCCCGAGCACTTGTTATTTCCACGCACGTGGGACAAAAAGCTCTGACGGCTGTTATCCTTTGCCACGGAACGCGACACCACGTGAGCGCCGCAATCCTCACCGTTGAGATCCACGGTAAAGTCGGTTTTTGCAAACTGCTCGCCGTGGGTCATGATCTTCTCACGAACGATCAGCGTAGCCCCCGATGCAAGAGTTGCGGTGGTAGAACGCTCGGTAGAATCCACGCCCTTGATCTGCGCGGTCTCCATCTCCATGTAGCTGTTCTCATCCATCACCACAATGGTAGTGGGGTTCATCACGTTCTTGCCGTTTCCGTCGCCCTCGCCGTAGTGCTTTTCCACATACTTGAGCTTGGCATTCTTGGCGAGATAGAAGGCATGAATGCCACTGTGCTCGCTCTCACCCGAGCCGCTGTTGTGAATACCGCAGCCCGCAACAATGGTCACGTCGCAGTCCTCGCCAATGTGGAAATCGTTGTAGACGGTTTCCTTCAGACCGCTCTGAGAGAGGATCACGGGAATATGCATACTCTCGTTTTTGGTTCCCGGACGAATGTAAATATCAATACCGGGCTTGTCTTCTTTTTTCACAATGGTAATGTTCTCCGAATCGTTCTTGCCGTGCAGCTGACCGTTGATTCGCAGAGAATAGGCTCCCTGAGGAACCTCGTGGAGATCTGCGACCTCCTCCAAAAGACGCTTTTGAATCTGATCCATTATACCTGCGCCTCCTTTGCCGTAAATCTGCATCCCGCCCGGGCTCCGAGAAGCTCGGGAAGAATGTCATTTTTGGCACCGTATGCCGTTACCTCGCCGCCCGCGATCACAACGATCTTGTCGGCGATGTCAAGAATTCTCTCCTGGTGAGAGATGATGAGAATGGTTCCGCGCGTGCGCTCGTGCATGCTTTTGAAGACCTGTATGAGGTTATTGAAGCTCCAAAGATCAATTCCCGCCTCGGGCTCGTCAAAGACCGAGAGCTTGGTGCCGCGCACATTGATCATGGCGATCTCAATTCTCTTCAGCTCACCGCCCGAGAGAGAACCGTCCACCTCGCGGTTGACATAGTCCTTGGCGCAGAGTCCCACCTCGGAGAGATACTGGCAAGCCTCGGAGACCGAGATCTTTTTGCCTGCGGCGATGGAAATGAGATCCTTCACCGTGATTCCCTTGAAGCGAACCGGCTGCTGAAAGGCAAAGCTGATGCCGTTGTTGGCGCGATCCGAGATCGACATATTGGTAATATCCACACCGTCGAGCAGAATCTGTCCCGAGGTGGGGGTGTAGATGCCCGCGATGAGCTTGGCAAGAGTGGACTTGCCGCTGCCGTTGGGGCCCGTGACCGCTACGAAGCGATCCTCTATTTTGAGGCTGACGTTGCGGAGAATCTCCTTGCCATCCTCTGTCTTGTAGGATAAATTTTTGAGTTCTAACATAGTCTTTTATCTTCCTGTTTGATGAATTTTTTGTTGAAATCTATATTCAAAGAACCCTTGCCTATATTTTTATATATTTAGGATTCTCTTTATTTTATCCTTTTTTTTGACAAAATGCAAGGATTCCGGCACATTTTCCGATGTTAACTTTCTGTGAACGAGGATTTTTTGAGAAAATCTATTTACAAAAGAAAATTTTTATGGTAAAATGAAACCGTCAGCCGACCTATGGCTTTAAAAAGAGCTTTGGATCACCGCTCTTTCATCCCAAGGAGGATTTCTTTATGAAAAAAAGCAACACACGCTCCCTGTTTTTGTTTGCGGCGCTCTTGTTGTTCAGCATGATGCTTCTTGTAGGTTGCAGCAAGAACAGTCCGGAAAAAGGAAAAGAAAAAGAAAAATTCGATCCCGATGCCCTCCCCGAATCGGTGGGATTGGCATACCAAGTCAATGAGGACGAAAAAACCTGCACCATTACGGGAATCGGAACCTGCACCGATACCCAAATCGTAATTCCAAAAGAAATCAACGGATATATCGTAACAGAGATTGGAGTTCAAGCCTTTAAGGATTGCGAGAGCATTACGGACCTCGCCATGCCCGACAGCGTCACGAAAATCTCCTATGAGGCATTCTTGCACTGCTCCAAGCTAAAGAGCCTTGTCCTTTCCAACAGCCTTTACGACGTTGCCCCCGACGCGTTTGTGCTTTGCGATAAGCTTGCCACAACAACGCATCAAAAAATAGTATATTTGGGAAGCCGAGACAATCCCTATTTGTACGCCAAGGGAGCAAACGCCCGTGAAATCACCGCAGCCAATCTTCACGAAAGCACCAAGCTGATTGGCGGATACGCATTTCAATACTGCGAAGAACTGACAAGCGTTACCATCCCCAACGGCGTGACAAGAATCGGCGCCCATGCGTTTGATGGGTGCAAGGCTCTTACCGAGATTACCATTCCCGATAGCGTAATAGGGATTGACGGACTTGCGTTTGCGTACTGCGAAGCTCTGACCAACGTTACCCTCCCCAACAGCATAGAAGGCATTGGCTACAGTGCGTTTGGGGGATGTCCGAATATCGTTGGCACGGTTTATCAAAACGCAAAATATCTGGGAAACAGCCAAAACCCCTACTTCTATTTGCTTCAAGCAGTCGATCAAAGCATTACCTCGGTTGTCGTTCATGAAGATACGGTCTTTCTGGACTACAACGCTTTCCGCAACTGCACGCAACTTACAAGCGTTACCATCCCCAACAGCATCTCCTACTTCGCCGGCACATTCGGAAATTGCACAAGCCTTACAAGCATTACAATCCCCGAAAGTGTTACACAAATTTTCGGCGCGACGTTTGAAAATTGCACCGCTCTGACAAGCGTTGTCATTCCAAACAGTGTTACTGAAATCGACGAATACGCCTTCCTTGAATGTGAAAATCTTGCAACCGTTTACTACGGTGGCACGTTAGAGGAATGGGAGCGGATAGTCGTTTTGGAAAACCATATTCTTGACAGCCACCCTACCTGTTACTTTTACTCCTCAACTCAGCCCACCGTCTCTGGCAACTATTGGAGATACGTGGACGGTATTCCCACGGCGTGGTAATTTAAAATTTTCCAAGAACGGCGAGCAATCGCCGTTCTTTTTTCGTGCACTCCCCTCTTTACAAATCCCCCGTTTCGTGCTATAATATGGGGGACGTATCGTTAAATTTCATCTGTTTTCATCAGATTGCATCAGAAAGGGGCATTCCCATGCCAAGAACATATCCCGTTGTTACCATCACGCCCAAGGGCGAAAAAATGCTCACGGGCGGGCACGTCTGGGTCTTTGCCGACGAGGTCACGAATCTCGAAGGTGCTCCCGAGAACGGCTCCCTTGTGGACGTGCGCTCCCAAAAGGGCAAATATCTGGGCACAGGCTTCTATAACCAAAACTCCAAGATCCGCGTTCGCGTGGTCTCCAAAAACGCCAACGACAAATTTGACACCGCCTTTTGGGAAAGAAAGCTCCGTTGGGCTCTCGATTACCGCCGCACCGTCATGGGCGAGGACGATTTTTCCTGCTGCCGTCTCATCTTTGGCGAAGCCGACGCCTTCCCCGGACTTACCGTGGATCGTTTTGGCGACGTGCTTGTCACCGAGGTGCTTTCCCTTGGCATGGAACGCATCAAGGAACAGCTCTACGCCTCCCTGATCCGCATTCTCCGCGAGGACTTTGGCGTTTCCATATCGGTTCTCTACGAGCGCAACGAGGCTCCCATCCGCAAGCTGGAGGGTATGGAGCAATACAAGGGATTTTGGCGCGGCGAAGGGCTTTTGACCGACACCGACGGCATCACCCACATCACCGAAAACGGCATCGTCTACGAGGTGGATTACGTAAACGGACAGAAGACCGGCTTCTTCCTTGACCAAAAATACAACCGCGCCGCCATCGCCAAGATCGCAAAGGGTCGCAAGGTGCTGGATTGCTTCACCCACACGGGCTCCTTTGGGCTCAACGCCGCCATGGGAGGCGCCTCCCACGTGACCTCGGTGGATATTTCCGCCGATGCCATCTCCATGGCAAAGAAAAACGCCGAGCGCAACGCGCTTGACGGACGCATGGATTTTGTCTGCGCCGACGTCTTTGAGCTCCTCACATCCATGGCTGAGAAAGGAAAGAGCGACTACGATTTTATCATCCTCGATCCCCCCGCCTTTACCAAGAGCCGCGACACCCTGAAAAACGCCATCCGCGGCTACAAGGAGATCAACCTCAAGGCAATGAAGCTGCTCCCCCGAGGCGGCTATCTTGCCACCTGCTCCTGCTCTCACTTTATGACCGAGACCTACTTCAAGCAGATGCTGCACAACGCCGCCGAGGATGCGGGCGTTGGTCTGCGTCAGATCGAGGCGAGACAGCAAGCCCCCGACCACCCCATTCTCTGGAACGTTCCCGAAACCGATTATCTCAAATTTTTCATCTTCCAGATCGTTTGATTTTTTAGAACAAAAACAATTATCGTTCTAATTTTTGATAAAAATCATACACCAATCCTTTTGGATTTTCGTTGTTTTTAATTTTTCCAAAGAAGAAAGGAGATTCCCATGGATCCCCGTCAATACATTGATTTTTTGGGCACGGTTGAGAAGCTGAAGTGCCACACCCGTCACTCCTGGACCTCCACGGGACGCCACGAAAGCGTTGCCGAGCATTCCTGGCGGCTCACGGTCATGGCTCTGCTCTGTGCCGACGAATACCCCGATATAGACATCCAAAAGGTGGTCAAAATGTGTCTGATCCACGATTTTGGAGAGGCGCTGACAGGAGACATTCCCTCCTTCTACAAGACCGATGCCGACGAGGCAAGGGAGGATCACGCCATTGAAAGGATCCTCTCCCTGCTTCCCCAGGACACAGCGCTTGAATTTGCCGCGCTCTTTGCCGAAATGGAGGCATTGGAAACGCCCGAGGCAAAGCTCTTCAAGGCTCTGGACAACATGGAGGCAGTGATCTCTCACAACGAGGCGCCCATCTCCACCTGGATCCCTCTGGAATACACCGAGAATTTGGTCTACGGGCAGGAAAACGCCGAGTGGTCGGAATGGACCCGACATCTGCGCGACGTCCTGCGCGAGGATTCTCTGAAAAAGATCGAGCGCGAGGGCAACAAGGAAGGTTGATTCCGTAAAATTCATTCCATTCTTGCTTTGAAAGAAAAGTGGCTTGTTCGCCGCTTTTCTTTTTTGTTTTCTCACAAAAAAAGCAAAACCAAACCAAAAACAACAACAATCCAAACAATTTTGTTTTGATTCCACACCTATATACAATAAATTATTGTAATAAAAACTTCTTTTTCAGTATCTCAAGACACCGCGGTAGGTCGCAAGACCTAAACAAATCCAACATAAAACCACTAAAAACCAAAATATTTTCGCAAAAGCTATTGACAAATCAACGGCATTGTGATACAATGTACGCAGAAAAGTATGTTTTTTCGCAATTATAATGTTGTTTTGCGTTCGTTTGGCAAATACAAAGCACAATTCTTGCAAAAAAATCGCTTTTGTTTGATCACAAAGGAGGCTTGATATGAAGTTCTATACAGAACCCATTGCAAAATCTCCGAGAATCCCAAAGCTTGTGGAGGCTTTGTATGAAAAGATGCCCCGTATTGAGGCAGACAGAGCCGTTCTTCTGACCGAGTCCTACAAGGCAACCGAGGGAGAACCCATTATCACAAGACGCGCAAAAGCATTTGCGCATATTCTCGAGCATATTCCCATCATCATCCGTGACAACGAGCTGATCGTAGGCTCGGCAACCGTGGCCCCCAGAGGCTGCCAGGTATTCCCCGAGTATTCCTTTGAGTGGCTGGAATCCGAGTTTGACACGGTGGAGACCCGCGTGGCGGATCCCTTCTACATCTCCGAGGACACCAAGGAAACCCTTGCCGAGGTCTACAAATACTGGAAGGGCAAAACCACCTCCGAGCTTGCCACCTCCTATATGTCGGACGAAGCAAAGCTCGCTATCGATCACGGAATGTTCACCCCCGGCAACTACTTCTACAACGGCATCGGACATCTGACCGTGGATTACCCCAAGGTTTTGGCGGTAGGCTATCGCGGAATCTTGGAGGAGGTAAAGGCAGAGCTGAAAAAGCTCCGCCCGGGCGACGCCGATTACGCCAAGAGAAAGCATTTTCTGGATGCGGTGGTGATCAGCTGTGAGGCTGCTATCAAATACGCCAAGCGCTACGCCGAGCTCGCCGCAAGCATGGCAAAAACGGCTTCCGACATCGGTCGCAGAAAAGAGCTGGAAAGCATTGCGGCAATCTGCCGAAGCGTTCCCGAAAACGGCGCAGAAGGCTTCCATGAGGCATGCCAATCCTTCTGGTTCATCCAAATGCTTTTGCAGATCGAATCCAGCGGACACTCCATCTCCCCCGGTCGCTTTGACCAATATATGTATCCTTATTATAAAAAGGATCTGGATGCGGGCAAGATCAGCCGCGAGGATGCGCAGGAGCTGATGGACTGCGTTTGGGTCAAGCTCAACGACCTGAACAAGGTTCGTGATGCCGCAAGTGCCGAGGGCTTTGCGGGATACAGCCTCTTCCAAAACCTCATCGTAGGCGGTCAGGATAAGCACGGGCGAGACGCCACCAACGACCTCTCGTTCATGGCAGTCACCGCCACCGAGCATGTCTTTTTGCCCCAGCCCTCCTTCTCGGTCCGCGTCTGGAACGGTTCTCCCCACGAGTTCCTCATCCGCGCCGCCGAGCTGACACGTACGGGCATCGGATTCCCCGCCTATTATAATGATGAAGTCATCATTCCCTCTCTGCAAAGCCGAGGACTCACCCTGGAGGATGCAAGAGACTACAACATCATCGGTTGCGTAGAGCCTCAAAAGGCGGCAAAAACCGACGGATGGCACGACGCCGCGTTCTTCAATATGTGCAGACCCTTGGAGATGGTCTTCTCCCAAGGCATGGACAAGGGCGTGCAGATCGGTCCCAAAACCTCGGACGTTGCCACCATGAAGACCTACGAGGAATTCGAAACCGCTTACCGAGAGCAGATGAATTATTTCATCGAGCTGATGGTCAACGCCGATAACGCCATTGACGTGGCACACGGTGAGCGCTGTCCCCTGCCCTTCCAGTCCTGCATGGTAGAGGATTGCATCGGACGCGGCAAGAGTCTGCAGGAGGGTGGAGCCCTCTACAACTTCACAGGACCTCAGGGCTTTGGCATCGCCAACGTGACCGACGCGCTCTACGCCATCAAAAAGCTGGTCTTTGAAGACAAAAAATATACGCTCCCCTTCTTCAAGGAGGCACTGGAGCATAACTACGGCAAGGATATGGATTCCGCCATGGCAGCAAAGCTGACACAGCAGATCGCCGCATCGGTTGCCGCATCGGGCAAAATGCCCACCGAGGAGGATATCAAGACCATCTACCTCACCGTAAAGAACAATCCCGCGAGCGAGGATGCGAAAAAGAAATACGGCGAGCTTCTCTCAGACATTGCGTCTCTGACCAAGTTCGGCAATGACGACGACGAGATCGACCTGTTCGCACGCGAGATCGCATACACCTACACCAAGCCCATGGAGCAGTACAAAAACCCCCGCGGCGGTATCTTCCAAGCAGGTCTTTACCCCGTGTCGGCAAACGTACCGCTGGGCGCACAGACCGGTGCCACCCCCGACGGCAGACTCGCCTACACCCCCATTGCCGACGGCGTTTCGCCTGCGGCGGGACGGGATATTAAGGGTCCCACGGCGGCGGCAAACTCGGTCTCCCGACTTGATCACTACATCGCCTCCAACGGCACCCTCTTTAACATGAAGTTCCACCCCTCGGCACTGGAGGGTCGGAGCGGACTGGAAAGCTTTGTTGCCCTGGTGCGCGGATACTTTGATCAAAAAGGAAGCCATATGCAGTTCAACGTGGTCAGCCGCGAAACCCTGAGAGATGCGCAAAAGCATCCCGAGAAATACAAATCTCTGGTGGTTCGCGTAGCCGGCTACTCCGCCCTCTTCACCACCCTTTCCAAGGGACTGCAGGAGGACATCATCAATCGAACCGAGCAGCAAGGCTTCTGATTCGATGGAGGTGTGAGCAGCAAATGGAAAACAGCATCTTAGAGACAACGGGCAGGATCTTCAACGTCCAGCGCTTCTCGATCCACGACGGCCCCGGCATCCGAACCATCATCTTTTTAAAGGGATGTCCCCTGCGCTGCCGATGGTGCTGCAATCCCGAATCCCAGGAATGGAAGCAAGAAACCATGGTAACGGCAGGCGTTTCCAAGCCGGTGGGACGGGACGTGACCGTAAGAGAGGTCATGGAAGAGATCCTTCGTGACCGCGTCTACTATAACCGCTCAGGCGGCGGAGGCATGACCCTCTCGGGAGGAGAGTGCCTGTGGCAGCCCGATTTTTCCGAGGCGCTTCTCAAAGCCGCCAAGGAATACGGAATCTCCACCGCCATTGAAACCACGGGATACGCCGAAATGGACGTGATCCGCCGACTGCTCCCTTACGTGGACACGGTGCTCATGGACATCAAGCACACCGATCCCGTCAAGCACAAAGAATTTACCACGCGCGATAACAAGCTGATTCTTGAGAACGCTGTGCATATCGCAAGAGAATCCAAGAATCTGATCATCAGAACCCCTGTGATCCCAACCTTCAACAGCTCTCCCGACGAGATCCGCTCGATTGCGGAATTTGCAAGGAGCCTTGACGGTGTCAAGGAAATGCACCTGCTTCCCTATCACCGCATCGGCTCGGACAAGTACGCAGGCTTGGGAAGAGCCTACACCATGGCACACGTCTCGCCTCCCACAAGAGAACAGATGGAAGCCCTCCTGGAGGTTGTCAATGCCACGGGTCTGATGGGAAGCATCGGCGGTTAAAGGAGGTAAAAGCCAACCAATATGGAACATTACGCAGAAAAGCAACGCATTATACAAGAGCTGGTTCCGGGTAAGCAGATCACGCTGGCGCACATTATCGCCAACCCCGACGAGATCCTGTATAAAAAGCTGGGACTTGATCCCGCGGTGGAATATTCCAAGTCCGCCATCGGCATCCTGACACTCAGCCCCGCGGAAACGGCGATCATCGCAGGAGACATTGCCATCAAGGCTTCGGGCGCACAGCTCGGCTTTGTGGATCGCTTCAGCGGAACCGTCATTCTCACGGGAACCTACTCGGAGGTTGATGCCTCCCTCAAGGCGGTCACCGACTACGCCGAGGGCACGCTTGGATTCACGGTATGCAAGATCACAAAAACCTGATGAAGAAGACCCTCCTCGTGGGACGGCACGGCGTGGGAAAAACCACCCTGAAGCAAGCCCTGCGCGGAGAAAAGATCCAATACGTAAAAACCCAGTTTATGGATTACGGTGACTGGCTCATCGATTCCCCCGGCGAATATGCCGAGGTACACGGCTTGGGAGCGGCTTTGGCGATCTACGCCTATGAAGCCGACGTTGTGGCGCTGCTCATTGCAGCAGACGACGATTACTCCCTTTTTCCCCCAAACATCACCTGCATGGTCAACCGCGAGGTGATCGGCATTGTGACAAAGATCGATCGCGCTTCCCCGGAGCGCGCCGCAAATTGGCTTCGCCTTTCGGGATGCGAAAGGATCTTCCCCATCAACTCCCACTCCGGTGAAGGCGTGGAAGCACTAAAAAATCATCTGCGAAAGCAGAAATAAAATTCAAAATCAAAAATAATTAACATATCAAGGAGAACAAAACAATGGTAAACGAGTATGAAATCAAGAAACAGATATGCGAGATCGGTAAGCGTATCTACAACAAGGGTATGGTTGCATCCAATGACGGTAACATTTCCGTAAAGATCAGCGACAACGAATTCCTTTGCACCCCCACGGGCGTATCCAAGGGCTTTATGACCCCCGAATACATCTGTAAGGTAGACGCCAACGGTAAGGTTCTGCAGGCAAACAAGGGATTCAAGCCCTCCTCCGAGATCAAGATGCACATGAGAGTTTATCGCGAGCGTCCCGACGTTCAGTCCGTCGTTCACGCACATCCTCTCTACGCTACCTCCTTTGCCATCGCAGGCATTCCGCTGACCGAGCCCATCATGCCCGAGGCAGTCATCGCACTGGGCTGTGTTCCGATCGCTGAGTACGGCACCCCCTCCACCGAGGAAATTCCCGACGCAATTTCCAAGTACCTGCAGCACTACGATGCAGTTCTGCTTGCAAACCACGGCGCACTTTCCTTCTCCGATAGCCTCCTCAACGCATACCACAAGATGGAATCTCTGGAGTTCTACGCACAGCTGATGTATCAGTCCAAGATGCTGGGTGGCCCCAAGCAGCTGACCGACGCGCAGGTTGAAAGACTTTACGAGATCCGCCGTCAGTTTGGTTTGAAGGGCAAGCATCCCGCAGACATTTGCCCCAACGTACAGGCAGGCAAGCCCAGCTGTCACGGTTGCGGCGGTCACTGCAAGTCGGGCTCTGCCGATGCAGACACCATCGCAATGGTTACCAAGCTGGTTCTGGAGCAGCTGGGTAAATAATTCCCTCTTGATTCTATGAACGAATCCGAGATTCGAAAGATCGTTCAAAATACCATTTCCAATTACAAAGCCGACAAGTCGGTCATGACACTTTCCCTTGCGGAAAAGCTCTCCAACGCCGTGCTCGCCGAGGCAAAGCGCATCGGTGTCAAGGCAGTGGTCTGCGTCAGCGACGCGGGGGGACATCCAAGGCTTGTCAAAAGCATGGATGACGCATACATCGCCAGCTACGACGTGGCGGTGAACAAAGCCTTTACCGTGGTGGCTCTCAAGATGTCAACCATTGATCTCAAGCCGTTGGCTCAGCCCGGCGAATCGCTCTACGGGATCCAGTTTACCAATCAGGGTAAGATCGTGATCTTCGGCGGCGGCGACCCGTTGGTCAACGAAAAAGGCGTGATCATTGGCGGTCTGGGGGTCAGCGGAGGCTCCGAGGAACAGGACACTGCTCTCTCGGCATTCGGAAAAGCGTATTTTGAAAGACAGCTGTAAATTTTGATTACTTCGCAGATACACGAAAGGATAGATAAAATGGATATGAAATCCGCAGACATTGAAAAGATCGTGCGTCAGGTGCTGGAAAGCATGGGCTCTTCCTCCGCTCCCGCGCGTGCGACCTCTTCTGCATCGGTTCCCGCAACGGCTCGCGTGGCAATGCTCACCAAGCTGGAGCACTTTGATCTCAAGGAATATCCCATCCCCGCTCTTGGCGACGATGATATTCTGGTCAAGGTGGAGGGATGCGGCGTATGCGGCACCGACGCTCATGAATTCAAGCGCGACCCCTTCTCGCTCATCCCCGTTGTTCTCGGTCACGAGGGCACCGGTGAGATCGTTAAGATGGGTAAGAACGTCAAGGTAGACAGTGCAGGCAAGCCCCTCGCCGTTGGCGACAAGGTAGTTACCTGCATGATCTTCAAGGACAATCCCGACATCACCATGTTCGACCTGAACAAGCAGAACGTGGGAGGCGCAGACGTTTACGGTCTGCTTCCCGACGACGACAAGCATCTCAACGGCTGGTTTGCCGATTACCTTGTGGTCAAGGGCGGCTCCACCATCTTCAACGTCAGCGATCTGGATCTGGACTCCAGAATCCTCATCGAGCCCTGCGCCGTGCTCATCCACGCAGTGGAAAGAGCTAAGACCACCGGAATCCTCCGCTTCAACTCCCGTGTTGTGGTACAGGGATGCGGCCCCATCGGTCTGATCTGTATCGCGGTTCTCCGCACCATGGGTATCGAGAATCTGGTTGCGGTTGACGGCGAGGCAAAGAGACTGGAGTTTGCAAAGCTCATGGGCGCTACCGAAACGGTCAACTTCAAGGAGCACAAGGGCGTTGAGGCGCTTGCGGGTGCTGTCAAGGATGCCTTTGGCGGCTACCTTGCCGACTTCGCATTCCAATGCACCGGTTCTCCCATCGCTCACGCCAACATCTACAAGTTCATCCGCAACGGCGGCGGACTTTGCGAGCTTGGCTTCTTCATCAACGGCGGCGACGCCACCATCAATCCCCACTTCGACATCTGCTCCAAGGAGATCACCACCGTGGGCTCTTGGGTATACACCCTGCGTGACTACGCAACCACCTTTGATTTCCTCAAGCGTGCGAAAGCCATCGGCATTCCCCTTGACAAGCTGATCACCCACAAGTATCCGCTGGAACAGATCAACGAGGCCCTCGAAACCAACCTGAAGATGGAAGGTCTCAAGATCGCCATCGTCAACAAGTAATAACGGGTGACCGATATGGGAAAAGCCACAGGTTTTATTGAGGTCTTTGGTCTGACCGCCGCCTTTGTAGCGGTGGACGCCGGCTGCAAAGCCGCCAACGTGACCGTGGAGACCCTTGACAAAAACAAGCCCGGTAACGCCGATGCCCTTCCCGTTCCGCTGATCATCTGCATCAAGTTCAGAGGATCGGTAGAGGACGTCAAGGCGGCAGTCGAAGCGGCGGAGATCGCGGCAAACGGTGTGAGCGGAACGGTATCCAAGCACGTGATTGCAAATACCGAGGAATCCACCGAAAAAATGCTCAAGCTGAACGCATTTGATAAAAAATAATTTGATTCATAATTGAAAGGAAATAAAGAAAATGGCATTTGAAGCTCTTGGAATGGTAGAAACCAGAGGACTGGTAGCAGCGATCGAGGCTGCAGACGCAATGGTAAAGGCAGCAGAGGTAACCCTGATCGGCACCGAGAAGATCGGCTCCGGACTGGTATCCGTTATGGTAAGAGGCGACGTTGGAGCCGTTAAGGCCGCAACCGAAGCAGGCAGTGCCGCAGCCTCCAAGCTGGGCGAGCTGGTAGCCGTTCACGTCATCCCCCGTCCTCACGCAGACGTTGAGAAGATCCTCCCCTCTTTGGATTGATCTGATCCCTCTCAACACAAAGCACTCACGGAGGCACTATGAAATCACTTGGATTTGTCGAGGTGAGCGGAGTAGTTGCGGCGGTTGATGCGCTGGACATTATGTGCAAAAGCGCGGACGTATCCTTGGTCAGCTGGGAGCGAAAGCTCGGCGGACGCTTGGTTACCCTCATTGTCACAGGAAGCGTGTCGGCAGTTACGGCGGCGGTAGAAAGTGCCTGCGCACAATGCATTAAAAAGCCTTGTGCCAGCGCGGTCATCGCCAACCCCCACCCCGAAACGGTAAGGCTCGCAGAGCTTTCCGCAAAGCGCCTGGAAAAGCAGGCACAAGCCAAAGAAAAGGCAAAGCCGCAGAAAAAAGCGGCAAAGGCATCCGCGGTAAAAGCCGAGGAGCCTCAGCAAATCACGATCCCCGAGATCACGGAGACCCCCATCGAAAATAATAACGATAATCAATAATTTGAAGGAGATTTTAAATCATGGCACTTGAAGCTCTTGGAATGGTAGAAACCAGAGGACTGGTAGCAGCAATTGAGGCTGCAGACGCAATGGTAAAGGCTGCAAACGTTGAACTCATCGGCACCGAGAAGATCGGCTCCGGTCTGGTATCGGTTATGGTAAGAGGCGACGTTGGAGCCGTTAAGGCTGCAACCGAGGCAGGCAGCGTTGCCGCTTCCAGACTGGGTGAGCTGGTAGCAGTTCACGTAATTCCCCGTCCTCATGCAGACGTTGAGAAGATTCTTCCCTCTCTGAACTAAAAAGTAAAATCAAAAATCAAAAATAAACGGAGGTACATCTATTATGGCACTTCAAGCACTTGGAATGGTTGAGACCCGCGGCCTGGTTGCCGCTATCGAGGCAGCCGACGCAATGGTAAAGGCTGCAAACGTGGAGCTCATCGGCACCGAGAAGATCGGCTCCGGTCTGGTATCGGTTATGGTAAGAGGCGACGTTGGAGCCGTTAAGGCTGCAACCGAGGCAGGCAGTGTTGCCGCTTCCGCACTCGGCGAGCTGGTAGCAGTTCACGTAATCCCCCGCCCCCATGCTGACGTTGAGAAGATTCTTCCTTCTCTGAACTGATGAAAATTTTATAAGGAGGTAAATCCACTATGGCACTCGAAGCACTTGGAATGGTTGAGACCCGCGGTCTGGTTGCCGCTATCGAGGCAGCTGACGCAATGGTAAAGGCTGCAAACGTTGAGCTCATCGGCACCGAGAAGATCGGCTCCGGTCTGGTATCCGTTATGGTAAGAGGCGACGTTGGAGCCGTTAAGGCTGCAACCGAGGCAGGCAGCGTTGCCGCTTCTTCCCTTGGCGAGCTGGTAGCAGTTCACGTAATTCCCCGTCCTCATGCAGACGTTGAGAAGATTCTTCCTTCTCTGAACTGATCTCTGTCAGGACATCGGAAAATAAATCATGTTTCAAAGCGTGGTTTATTTTCCGAGCAATGGGCTTTGCCCGCAAAACCTGTTGCTGGGAAAATAAACACCAAAAAATCTGTATATAATTTGGAGAAAAAGATATGTTGATCGGAAAAATCGTTGGAAGCGTTGTTTCCACCAGAAAGAATGAGAAGCTCATTGGCAGTAAGTTCATGATCGTAGAGCCCTGTGCCGGCACGGGAAGCGCCAAGCGAATCGTTGCCGTTGACAACGTAGGCGCAGGTATTGGCGAGGTTGTTTTGGTTGCCACCGGAAGTGCCGCACGCATCGGATGCGACCAGGAGCGCGCTCCCATTGACGCCGCCATTGTTGGTATCATCGATAGCGGAACCGGCATCAACGCCGACTGATAAAGTATCGTATAAGGATTCAAATATGCAACTGAATGCGTTAAAAGATCTCCTTCGAGAGATGGGAGTGGTGGGTGCCGGCGGTGCCGGATTCCCAAGCTACGCCAAGCTTTCGGACAAGGTCGATACCATCATCCTCAACTGCGCCGAATGTGAGCCGCTCTTAAAGGTGCATCGGCAGGTTCTTGAGGAATATACCGCCGAGATTCTCTCCACCCTTTCCGAATTGGTTACGGCGGCGGGCGCAAAGCAGGGGATCGTTGCCATCAAGGCACATTATCACTCGGCACTCCTTGCGCTGGAAAGCGAGATCGGAGATTATCCCGCGCTGAAGATCCACAAGCTGGACGCGGTCTATCCCGCAGGCGACGAGATCATTCTCATCAAGGAGGTCACGGGCAGAGTGGTGGATCCCGGCAAGCTTCCCCTCTCGGTGGGCGTCACCGTTTGCAACGTGGAATCGGTCTACAACGTCCATCAAGCCATAAAGGGAAAGCCGGTCACCCATAAATTCGTCACCGTGGCAGGCGAGGTCGCTCACCCCGCTACCCTTTACGTACCGCTGGGAACCAAAATTTCCGAGCTGATCACGGCAGTGGGAGGCACTACGGTGGAAGAGCCCGAATATCTTTGCGGCGGCCCCATGATGGGAAGACTCACCACGCCTTACCAGCCGGTCACCAAGACCACCAATGCCATCATCGTGCTTCCCAAGGATCACACGGTGATCATGAATAAAAAGCTGAATTCTTCGGTCAATCTGCGCCGCACCATGTCGGTCTGCTGTCAATGCCGAAGCTGTACCGACCTCTGCTCCCGCCGCGTGCTGGGCTATCCCGTATATCCCCATTTGGTCATGCGCGTGCTCTCCAACGGAGGCAAGGGAAAGGTCGAGGCGCTGGCAGGCTCCATGTTCTGCTCGGGCTGCGGTCTTTGCGAGACCTACTCCTGCCCGCAAGGACTCTCTCCCAGAGCCATGATCGCAGAGCTGAAAACCATGGCGAGAGCGCAAGGCTACAAGCCTCCCGACGACATCAAGCCCGACCTTGTTAAGGACGCCGCCTTCAAGAAGGTTTCGGTGGAACGTCTGACCATGCGCCTGGGACTCAAGAAATACGACGTCCCCGCGCCGATCTCCTATGAATTTGAGACAAAAGCCGTCAAGCTTTTGCTCTCTCAGCATTTGGGAGCCCCCGCAGTTGCCACCGTCAAGGAGGGTGACGAGGTCAAGGAGGGCGACGTGATCGCCCGTGCCAAGGAGGGTACGCTCAGCGTGAATATTCACGCCTCCATCAGCGGAAAAGTCAGCGCCGTTACCCAAAGCTACGTAAAGATCACAAAATAAAAAATCACCGCACAAGCGGTAGAAGGAATCAAGATACATGAAAAAAGCGCTTGGAATGATCGAATTCAAAACCGTTGCATCGGGCATTACCGCAACCGACATCATGCTCAAAACAGCAGACGTTGAGGTGGTTCAGGCAAATCCCGTATGTCCCGGAAAATATCTTGCCACCATCGCGGGCGAAATCAGCTCGGTAAAGGCAGCCATCGATGCGGCGGAACGCTTTAACTCCGCCATGCTCATTGATAAATTCATTCTGGGAAATCCCCACGAATCGGTTCAGCCCGCCATTTGCGGTGCGCTGGAAATTCAAAACAAGAGTGCCATCGGTATTCTGGAAACCTTTACGGCAGCTTCTGCCGTTGTGGCAGCAGACACCGCGGCAAAAACGGCTATGGTAGAGCTGGTTGAGGTTCGCCTTGCCAAGGGAATGTGCGGAAAATCCTACATCATTCTCACGGGCAGCGTCTCCTCGGTAAGTGCCGCCATTGAGCGCGCCAAGGCAGGTGTGGAGGACGGACTCCTCTTGGATACCTCCATTATCGCAGGTCCCGATGAAAGACTTTGGGAAAGCATTCTTTAAAAAGTGAGGTGAAATCCTTTGCTTGCCATTGAACGAAGAAGAGAGATCCTTGCAAGACTCGGAGCCAACGGAAAGGTTCTGGTCGCCGAGCTGGCAAAGGATTTTGACGTGACCGAGGAAACCATCCGTCGCGATCTGGAAAAGCTGGACAAGGAGGGCTTGGTCTCCAAGACCTACGGCGGTGCCGTTTCCAAGCACAGCTCTGCCATTGACCTTCCCTACAACGTCCGCGAAAGTGCAAACGTGCCTCAAAAGCAAAAGATCGCACAGATCATTGCCGGCCTCATTGAGGACGGCGAGCGCGTTATGGTGGACTCCAGCTCCACAGCGCTCTACGTGATCAAAAAGATCAAGGAAAAGAAAAATCTAACCATCATCACCAATTCGGTCAAGGTTCTTTTGGAGCTTGCCGATAAGCCCGACTGGACGGTACTTTCCACGGGCGGAAATCTGAAGAAAAACGCCCTTTCCCTCACAGGCTCCTCCGCAGAAAAAATGATCCACTCCTATCACGTGGACACCGCCATCTGCTCCTGCAAGGGGATTGACACCGAGCTCGGCATCACCGATTCCAATGAAAACGATTCGCTGATCAAGCAAGCCATGCTCCACTCCGCCGAGAGACGGATCCTGGCACTGGACGCCGAGAAATTCGACAAAAAATCCTTTGTCAAGGTCTGCGATTTCACCGACCTGGATCTCATCGTCACCGACTCGGCTCCCGCGGAACGCTGGATCGGCTTCTGCGAGGAAAGGTCCATTGGTCTGATTTACGAAAATAATTCTCTGAAATGAAAAATTGAAAGGATAGATGATCACCATGAAAATTCTTGTACTCAACGCGGGAAGCTCTTCCCTGAAATATCAGCTCTTCCAAATGGAAAGCTCCGAGGTTCTTGCCAAAGGCACCTGTGAGCGTATTGGCGCGGGTGGCTTTATCACCCACAAGCGCGGCGGCAAAAGCTACACCGAGGAGGTTGACTTCCCCAATCACGGCGTAGCCCTTAAAAAGGTGCTTTCCCTGCTCTCTTCCAAGGAATACGGCGTGATCGCATCCATCGCTGAGATCGATGCTGTCGGTCATCGCGTAGCCCACGGCGGCGAGATGCTGAAGGAATCCTCTGTCATCACCGAAAGCGTGATCAAATATCTGGAGACCATCGTTCCCATCAACCCCTTGCACGGACCTCCCGCCATTGCAGGAATCAAGGCTTGCTTTGCGCTCATGCCAGGCGTTCCTCAGGTAGCCGTATTCGATACCTCCTTCTACTCCACCGTTGAGGCATCCAAATACGTTTACGCGCTCCCCTACGAGTTCTACGAAAACGATAAGATCCGTCGCTACGGCTTCCACGGCACCTCTCACCGCTACGTCAGCGCAAAGCTGGCTGAGGTTTTGGGCAAGCCCATTGAAGACCTCAAGATCATCACCTGCCACCTCGGCAACGGCTCCTCCATTACCGCCGTACAGGGCGGCAAGGCAATCGATACCTCCATGGGCTTCACTCCTCAGGAGGGCGTTGTTATGGGCACCCGCGTGGGTAGCCTTGATCCTACCGTTGTAACCTATCTGATGAAGACCAAGGGCTACTCGGCACAAGAGGTTGAGGATATCCTCAACAAGAAGAGCGGTCTTTTGGGCGTCTCGGGCATTTCCAACGACCTGCGCAACGTGGTAGACGAGGCAAACAAGGGCAACAAGCGCGCCCGGCTTGCCATTGACGTTCTGATCACCAGCATCAAGCGTCTCATCGGTGCTTACACCGCCGAGATGAACGGCCTTGACGCCATTGTCTTCACCGCAGGCATTGGTGAAAATCAATATAACATCCGCGAAATGGTATGCGGAAACATGAGCTACCTCGGCATTGAGATCGATACCGAAAAGAACGCAAGCTTTACCCGCGGCATTCCCTTTGACATCACCAAGGAGGGGGCTAAGGTATCCACTTGGATCATCCCCACCGACGAAGAATATATGATCGCCATTGACACCCAAAGACTGGCAAGCAAATAAAAAGGAGATCCTGAAGCATGGCTAACATTACCGAAGCTGAGATCCGAAAGATCGTTGAAAGCATTATCAAGGGCACAAGCGTTGCCTCTAATCATTTGAAATACAGCTCCACAGAATACGATGGCAGAAAGCTCATCGGTATTTACGCCGATATGAACGATGCCATTGATGCCGCAGAGCGCGGCTACAAGGCGGTTCGCGCCATGACCGTTGAGCAGAGAGAAAAGATCATTACCGAAATCCGCAAGCTGACGGTTGCCGAGGCTCCCATTATGGCTGCCATCGGCGTTTCCGAAACCGGAATGGGAAAGGTGGAGCACAAGAAGCTCAAGCATATTCTGGTTGCCGAAAAGACCCCCGGCACCGAGGACATCGTTTCCGAGGCAAAAACGGGTGACAACGGCCTTACCTTAACCGAAATGGCTCCCTTTGGCGTGGTTGGCTCCATTACCCCCAGCACCAATCCCTCCGAGACGGTGATTTGTAACTCCATTGGCATGATCGCCGCAGGCAACGGCGTGGTGTTCAATCCCCATCCCAATGCCATTGCAACCTCCAACTATGCGGTAGACCTGGTCAACCGCGCATCTGCCGCCGCAGGCGGACCCGAGATTCTGGTCTGCTCCATGGTAAAGCCCACGCTGGAGAGTGCCGGCATTATGCAGAGCCACCCCAAGATCAAGCTGCTGGTTTGCACCGGCGGCCCCGGTGTTGTCAAAGCCGTTCTTTCCTCCGGTAAGAAGGCCATCGGCGCGGGCGCGGGCAACCCTCCCGTTATCGTAGACGATACCGCCGACATCAAAAAGGCAGGCAAGGATATCATTGACGGCTGCTGCTTTGATAACAATCTGCCCTGTATTGCAGAGAAGGAAGTTTTCGCCTTCTCCAACATTGCCGATCAGCTCATCGCTGAAATGCAGAAGAACGGCGCATACCTCATCACCCAGGAGCAGGCAGATCAGCTTGTAGGCGTGGTGCTTGAGGAAAAGACCAACAAGGCGGGCGTCAAGTTCAAGACCGTCAGCCGTGACTGCGTAGGTCGCGACGCCGACGTTCTCCTTGCAAAGATCGGCATCCACGTAGACAAGAGCGTTCGTTGCATCATCTGTGAGACCTACTTTATGCACGAGTTCGTTCAGCACGAGCTGATGATGCCCATTCTTCCCATCGTTCGCGTGGACAACATTGAGCAGGCGATTGAGCTTGCCGTGAAGGCAGAGCATGGCAACCGTCATACCGCGCATATGCACTCCAAGAACATCGATCACCTCTCTGCATTTGCAAAGGCAGTAGAGACCACCATTTTCGTCAAGAACGCCCCCTCCTATGCCGGAATCGGCTTTGGCGGCGAGGGACACACCACCTTCACCATTGCGGGTCCCACGGGCGAGGGCATTACCTCGGCGCGCTCCTTTACCAGAAAGCGCAGATGCGTCATGGCGGATAACTTCAGAATCATCTGACAGGAGAGCAAGCATGAACTATACGGAACAAGAATTAAAGGCGCTGGTGAGCAAGGTCATTGAAGCCGTGCAGGTTGGCGGCAATACCGAGGGAGAGATTCCCGTAGGTATTTCCAACCGCCACATCCATCTGACCCGCGAGCACGTGGATATCCTGTTTGGAAAGGGATATACGCTCAACAAGCTCAAGGATCTCTCCCAGCCCGGTCAGTTTGCCTGCAAGGAGCAGCTTACCATTGTAGGACCTTCCATGCGCGCCATTGAGGGGGTCCGCGTGCTGGGTCCCGAGAGAAAGGCATCTCAGGTGGAGATCTCGCGAACCGACAGCTACGTGCTCAAGGTAAAGCCCCCCGTACGCGAGTCGGGCGACATCGCGGGCTCGTCTCCCATTACCATCATCGGCCCCAAGGGCATTGTAACCCTGAAGGAAGGCTGCATCATTGCCAACCGCCACATTCACATGAGTGAGGAGGAAGGCAAAGCCTTTGGTGTTGTGGATAACAAATACGTTGACGTAGAGCTTTCAGGCGAGAGAAGAAGCCTTTTCTACGACGTGCAGATCCGCGTCCATAAGGATTTCCGTTTGGAAATGCACATCGACACCGATGATGCCAACGCCGCAGGCGTGGGCAACGGCTTCAAGGCAAAGCTGATCAAGAGACAGTAATAAACAAAGAGGCTGAGTCATCAGAACGACTCAGCCTCTTTTTGAACAGTCAAGCTTTACGGCTACGCGATTTCTTGAAAATTACCACAATACATTTGTAGGGACCGGCGGCGATAGCCTTTCGACTGTCCGAGAATAATGGTTTTTATCTCGCAAACGCCGTGTTGATGCGGTTAAACATTTTGCTTGTAGGGGGCGACGTAGCGAAGCGACGCAAGCGTAATGAATGACACCACGGTGTGGTGTCAGAACGCG
>SVSL01000108.1 GCA_015064315.1 Oscillospiraceae bacterium | reverse complement strand
TTCTGCATAGCGCAGCCTGCGAAGCAGGACAGCAGCATAGCACAAAGAAGAGCAATTGTAATTAACTTTTTCATTGTGTTTCTTTCCTTTCTGTTTTTTTCGAAGTTTTTGTTTACCACTCGATAACGGCGCCGCCCTGATCAAAGCTGCCTTCGCCGCCCTTGACGAATTCGACAAAAGACGAAGCAGTCAGGATATCTTCTTCAGCCGTGTAAACCGTCTGGCAAACGGGGGTCTCGTAGAGTTTCTTCATACTTCAAACATTCCTTTCTTGAGTTTTTTTACAAGGATAGGAGTAAGCATAGTTCCCCCAACCCTTATTCTCCGTTATTATACCTTATTTTTCCTTTGATTACTATCAAAAAATCACACTCATGCATCAAAAAACAAACCATACTTGACGTTTTCTCCATATTGCACATTTTTGATCTCCTTTTTTTGTTTGTTTTAACGACATAAAAATAAACGTAGATAAATATATCCGAAAAAAGTCACCATTTTTTCAGGAATGGCCGATATCTTGTTGACTTTCTGCAAAAAATATGGTAGAATAATATGATAAAAACCAATTTACGGAAAGGAAGTGAGAAAAAGTGGTAACGATTCTTGACGTTACGCCCGGCAGTCACGCCGCAAAGGCGGGGGTTCTTGGGGGGGATATTCTCCTCGCCATCAACGGACACCGCATCAACGACGTGCTGGACTACCGTTTTTATCTCACCGACACCGATATTCGACTTGACCTTCACCGCGGCGCGGAGCTGCTCTCGCTCTCCATCCGCAAGGGGGAATACGACGACATTGGCTTGGAATTTGAAACACCTCTGATGGACAAGAAGCACTCCTGCGCCAACGGGTGCGTCTTCTGCTTTATCGACCAGCTCCCCAAGGGGATGCGCAAGTCGCTCTACTTTAAGGATGATGACGATCGGCTCTCCTTCCTCCACGGAAACTACGTAACCCTGACCAATCTCTCCGACGAGGACATCGACCGCCTCATTGCCATGCACATCTCCCCCGTAAACGTCTCGGTGCATACCACCAACCCCGAATTGCGTGTCAAAATGATGAAAAACAAGCGCGCGGGCGAGGTTCTCTCCTATCTGCGCCGCCTTGCCGACGCCGGCATTGCCCTCTGTACCCAGATCGTTCTTTGCAAGGGGCTGAATGACGGGGCTGAGCTGGAACGCTCCATGCGGGATCTTCTTTCCTACTCCCCTGCTCTGCGCTCCTGCGCCATCGTTCCCGTGGGACTGACAAAGCACCGCGAAAAATGCTACCCTCTGGAGGCGTTTACCCCTGAGGACTGCGCAAAAGTGATTGATCAAGTCAACGCCTTTGGCGATGAATGTCTGAAAACACACGGCTCGCGCCTGTTCTACTGCTCGGATGAGTTCTATATCCGCGCAGGTCGCCCCCTCCCACCCGAGGACTACTACGAGGATTACTCTCAGATCGAAAACGGCGTTGGTATGCTGACCTCCCTTGCCTCGGAATTTGATTTTGAATTGGACTATCTGGAGGACTACCTCCCCGATTTCCACGCTCCGCGCAAGGTCTCTCTGATTACGGGAGACGCGGCGTATGAGCATCTTTCATCGCTCTGCAAAAAGCTGGAAGCGCGTGTGGAGGGACTGGAGATCACCGTCCATCGCATTGTCAACAATTTTTTTGGTGAAAGCGTCACCGTGGCGGGACTGCTCACGGGGCAGGACGTTCTTGCGCAGCTCAAGGAAAAGCCTCTTGGAGAGGAGCTGATCTATCCCGCAGTCATGCTCAAGGCGGATGAGGAGATCTTCCTTGACGATATGACCCCCACCGAGCTTTCCAAAGCCCTTGGAGGCATTCCGCTCCGCGCCTGCCGCAGTGACGGCGCCGAGCTGATCAAGACCCTGTTGGGCGTATAAACCATCCTTCCCAAAATGAAAGGAGAACAAAAATGTCAAAACCTGTGATTGCCATCGTAGGGCGCCCCAACGTGGGAAAAAGCACCCTTTTCAATAAGCTCATCGGTGAGCGTCGCTCCATTGTGGAGGACACCCCCGGTGTGACCCGTGACCGTATCTACGGCGAGACCGAATGGAGAGGACGGAAATTCGTTCTCATCGACACCGGCGGAATTGAGCCCAAGACCGATGATATCATCCTCAAGCAGATGCGCACGCAAGCGCAGATCGCCGTGGACACCGCCGACGTGATCATCTTTATGTGCGACGTACGCACGGGTCTGACCGCCGACGACCGCGACATCGCTATCATGCTCAAAAAAAGCGGAAAGCCCATTGTTCCCTGCATCAATAAGTGCGACAGCGTGGGCGGACCTCCCATGGAATTTTATGAATTCTACGAGCTTGGCTTTGATTGCGAGCCCATTGGCGTTTCCTCGATTCACGGAAGCGGCTCGGGCGACCTTCTCGACGCCTGCATCGAAGCTCTTGGCGAGTGGACGGAAGAAGAAGAGGACGACGACAGCATTCACGTTGCCGTTATCGGCAAGCCCAACGCGGGCAAATCCTCCATCATCAACAAGCTCATCGGACAAAACCGCCTCATCGTCTCCAACATTGCAGGCACCACCCGTGACGCGGTGGACACGCAGGTGGAGAACGAACACGGAAAATTCACCTTCATCGACACCGCGGGCATCCGCCGTCAATCCAAGATCAATGACAAGATCGAGCATTTCAGCGTCCTCCGCGCTCACATGGCGGTGGAACGTGCCAACGTATGTCTTCTCATGATCGATGCCTCCACGGGCATTACCGAGCAGGATGAAAAGATCGCCGGCATTGCCCACGAGGCGGGAAAAGCCGTGATCATTGTGGTCAACAAGTGGGATCTGATCGAAAAGGACAACTCCACGGTAAACGAATTCAACAACAAGATCCGTTTGGCGCTTGCGTATATGCCCTACGCCCCCATCCTCTACGTTTCGGCACAGACGGGACAGAGAGTGAACAATCTCTTCGAGCGCATCCTCTACGTACACAATCAGGCAACCATGCGCGTTTCCACGGGTATGCTCAACGACGTGCTGGGCGACGCCATGATCCGCGTTCAGCCCCCGTCCGACAAGGGCAAGCGCCTCAAGATCTATTACATGACGCAGATCGCCGTGGCTCCGCCCACCTTTGTGATCTTCTGCAACGATGCCGAGCTCTTCCATTTCTCCTACCAGCGCTTTATTGAGAACTGCCTGCGCGAGACCTTCGGCTTTGCGGGCACGCCCATCAAGCTGATCATTCGTCAAAAGGGCGAGGATGCGGAGTAAGCGTTTGGCTATTCCAAAGAAAGTGCTTATTCCGTAGCCACTTTTTTCTTTGACACCATTGGCGCAAAGAAAAAAGTTATCAAAAAAGAAACGCCGTAGGGGATATTTCGTCGCCTGCGGGCGACGAGGAGGGCTTCGCGCCCTCCACCTGCGCAAGCTTTTGAAAAAGCTTGACCAAAACCTTCACACTGTTAAGGAGCTTCTTATGTTCGTAGATCACGTTAAAATTTATATCAAAGCGGGAGACGGCGGCAATGGTGCCGTAGCCTTCCACCGCGAAAAATACGTCTCCGCGGGCGGTCCCGACGGCGGAGACGGCGGTCACGGCGGAAACATCGTCTTCCGCGTGGACGAGGGCACCAATACCCTGCTCGCCTTCCGCTATAAGCACAAATTCATCGCCCAGAACGGCGGCAACGGAAAGGGCTCCAAGTTCCACGGTGCCACCGCCGACGATCTGATCATTATGGTTCCCCCCGGAACTCTGATCCGCGATGCCGAAACCGAAAAGGTCATTCACGATATGTCCGAAAACGACGGCGCCGACTATATCGCCTGCAAGGGCGGCAGAGGCGGCTGGGGCAACCGACACTTCGCGACTCCCACCCGTCAGGTTCCCATGTTTGCCAAGAGCGGCACCAAGGGACAGGAAAAAGAGGTCATTCTGGAGCTGAAGATGCTTGCCGACGTAGGACTGATCGGTTATCCCAGCGTTGGAAAATCCTCGATTCTTGCCCGCATCAGCGCGGCAAAGCCCAAGATCGCGGATTATCATTTCACTACCCTCTCCCCCAATCTCGGCGTGGTTCGCACCAAGGGTGAGCGCGGCTTTGTTGCCGCCGATATTCCCGGTTTGATTGAGGGTGCCGCCGACGGCGCGGGTCTTGGTCACGCATTCCTCCGTCACGTGGACCGTTGCAGACTTCTTCTGCACGTGGTAGATATTTCCTGCTTTGAGGGCAGAGATCCTGTCGATGATATTCAAAAGATCAACCATGAGCTTGCGCGTTACAGCCCCGAGCTTGCCACACGCCCCCAGATCATTCTGGCAAACAAGCACGATTCCCTTGATCCCGAATTGGTGGACGTTGGAGCCTTTGAACGCTACGTCCGCGAGAACGGCTGGACGCTTCTCTATATCTCCGCCATCACAGGCGAGGGCATTGCCGAGATGATCGAGCTGGTAGCCGAGCGACTTGCCGAGCTTCCCCCCATGCGCGTCTACGAGCAGGAATACGCCCCCGAGGACGCTTACGTGGGCGGTGGCAAGGAGACGATCATCCGCCGCGAGAACAACACCTTCTTTGTGGAGGGCGAGTGGCTCGTGAATCTTGTGGGACAGGTCAACTTTGAGGATTACGAATCCCTCAACTTCTTCCAGCGAGTCCTCCAAAGAAGCGGCGTCTTTGAAGCATTGGAGGCCAAGGGCTGCAAGGACGGCGACACGGTCTCGATCTACGACTTTGAGTTTGATTACGTAAAATAAAACAACACAGTGAAACCCTCAAAAAAGACAATCCCTCAGTCACCTCCGGTGACAGCTCCCTTTGCACAAGGGAGGTGCCGAGGAACGAGGCGGAGGGATTGTAATACAAAACATCTGTTCATTATTACACCATGAAAACAAAATAAGGAGGCATTTTTATGAACATCTGGCACGACATTGATCCTACGCAGGTATCCAAGAACGATTTTGTTGCAGTCATTGAAATTCCCAAGGGAAGCAAATGCAAATACGAGCTTGACAAGTACACAGGACTCCTGAAGCTTGACCGCGTGCTTTATACCTCCACCCACTACCCTGCCAACTACGGCTTTATTCCCCGCACCTATGCCGATGACGGGGACCCCTTGG
>SVSL01000107.1 GCA_015064315.1 Oscillospiraceae bacterium | reverse complement strand
ACCCACACCTTTGAATGGTTAGGGTTTGAAAGATTGAAAGATGAGTATTTTTACCCACTGTTCTTGAAAAAGGATATTTTCAATCTTCCTAATGTATTTACTATCCGTACAGAAATTGAATAAGCCAGTCCAAATTTATCTAACAGAATAAAATAACCCCCGACAGATTGTAAAAAATCTATCGGGGTTCATCTTTGTTTTCTGCGGATCAAATTTGTTTATCTGTAGGGGCGATCATTGATCGCCCGCGGAAATCCGCCGGTCTCCTCTGCGAACAAAAATGATCCGCAGTAACCAAATAATTAACGCCGACAGACTTCAAAAATCTGTCGGCGTTTGCTATTCGATAAATCGGAATTGGGTTAGTTAATGGCAAACTTAAATGTATTGTCTACCCCCAATGCACCGAATGTTTTAACTGCCATCCGATACATAGCCTTTGCATGGATCCTATCGTGCCACAAAAAGCGGCGCATCACTTTGCGGAGTGACCAAAGCTCATCATAGCTCCCCTCAATGACAGCATTGTCCAAGAAGTCAGGCCTTTGCTCCAAACGCTCAAATCCCTTTTTTCTGCAATCGTATATCGTGCCTTCATTATCAACATCAACATCAATTTCCGCAAAGTAATAGGAATTTACATTTTTGGTGTGCTCGTACATCTCCTGTGCAGTCCGTGGCACTGCTCCGTAAAATGTCATCCTCTGCGGCAAACAACTCTCGTTCTTATTAGAGATAGAGGAATACAGGGCATAAAAATCCCTTGCCGATTTCAAAACAAGTGCCTTTAGTTCTTCATATTCCGCTCGCGAGAGTGCTGTTTTCTCGGTATCAAACAGAATATCAGAATCCGCATCTGCTACCTGCAAATCGCAATCTTTCTCTTGGACGATTTCAATATCAGTATCGCATTTGCATTCTTGACCACGCCACAAGGAATATGCTTCTATTTCTGCACTCATTTTTGATATTGCTGTTTCAAGAGTGCTTCCTCTCGTGTATGCTCCAATATAATCAACGGAATATAGCAAGGTATCATTACCATTATGCTCCCACACGCATTTCATAGGTGCCCCTCCGTCAAATTCTAAATTATCGTTTTATTTTATCGCCTGTTTCGCATTTTTATTACAAATGCTTCGGGCTTAGTCCTCATGTAGGGCGGGGGTTTACTCCCGCCGTCTTTTTGGTATAATGGGGTGTCCGGCGGGAGCAAGGTCTCGCCTGCGGGCTCGGTCACGCTCGGAGTCTAACACCACACTGTGGTGTCATTCAAGATCCTCGCGCCGCTTTGCTACCCCGCCCTACGATGTAACTCTATTATAACACAAATCGGCAGAGAAAACAAGTTCTCTGCCGAATTTTATGTGTGTGTTTCGGATCGTCGGGAACGACGGTCTCTACAAATGTTTGATAAATTTTTTCGTTTGTTTCTCAAATTTCAAAAATATTTTGCCCTTTACTCCACAAAATAACAATAATCCATAATGATATTTCCCTCGGCATCGGGGGTGGTGTAACGGGGGCAAACACAGTTTTCAAAAGACCACTTGCCACCGGTTTCATCCTTCCAGATCGTCATGCCGGCATCCTTTATTGTCTGCTTGCAAGCCTTGGTTTTATGGACTTCCTTTTCACTTCCTTGAATCCAACAAGTACCCAAACCCATGGTGGGAAAATCCACACAGGAAAATCCTTCGGGAACAGGCGTATCGGCAGGCGTGAACATACCGATCCAATATTCAAAAGGCTGATCTGCCGCACGGCGCTCCAGTCCCACGTAGCCACCGCCGTTTTCCCAAATTTTCAGGATCGCATCGGTGCCTCCCATGGCCTTCTCGATTTCATTGAACCAGCCGTTTGCGAACCACTCGCCCCACCAAGGACCAAAGCCCTCGTATTTTTTACCGATAAAACGCATTGCTGGGATCTCTTCTCTGAATGTTTTTACGATACTTGCCATTGCTTACTCCTTCTTTTTGATCGGAACATAGATGCGCTCCGAGTATTTTTTACTGGTTTCCACGTAACATTCCAATTCAAAGCCGTCACCTCGCAAATATCCATTTTGAGGGAGCCATACCCGATAGATCCAATCCCAGGTTTTCCGTATGGTAGCCACAAAATCGTGTTGTGTGACGGGCGTGGTTTCAAACATGGCGTATAAGCCATCTGAAATATTCAACGCAACCGCTCCCGAAATATCTCCCTGCGCATCGGTGGAACGAACCCCAATATAATACTCCAGGTTTTGGGTGTCGGCATTCCACCGCATGGCACCAAAATCCTCCGTCACCCTTCCGCCCGACAAAACAAGCGATCTTTTTTGGGAATTATACCGATTCCAAAACAGGGGTGGTTCCTTTTGGTCGCTTGGATATGCAAACAGAGAAAAACGATTGATATAAACGAGAGACACGGTTGGCATTGGATCAGCCTGCTCAAAAGAAAAAGGCTCGTATAGCCGCAAACTGCATCCTGCGGTACGAAATTCGGTAGGTAAAATCCCATGCTCCTTTTTAAAGGCACGAGTAAAATTCTCCTTGGAATTAAAGCCAAACTCAAACGCAATATCCGAAAGTGGTCGGTTGCTGTTCCCAATGCAATGAACAATCTCTGAAAGTCGTCGTTTGCGGATGTAATCGGCAGGTGTCAAGTGAACAACAGTACGAAAAAGACGGAGAAAATGAAATTCCGAATACCCTGCAATCTTAGCCAGGGTGGCGTTATCGAGGACACCCTGGTGATCATCCTTTAAGTGTTCCTCAATATAATTCAGTACACACCGAATACGCGATTCCATATCTTCCCCGCCTCTCTGCTTCATCCAATGTAATGTTACAGACATATTATACTACTTTTGGGGCGATGATGATTGATAAAAATTGCGTTCTTTCGGCATAAAAATCATTCTTCCGTCTTTTTTGAATATGCGGTTTTGTTGGGAATCGATTTGATATAGGCAAAGGTTTCGGCTTCGCCCTTCTCTGCAAGCATGACAAGCCACTCTTCGAGAAGATCGGCGGTGGTGGGATGCATCTTTTTACGGGCGTTTCCGCGTCTGAAATAGATCAGCGGATGCTCATCGGTGTAATTTGTTCCCTGATAGATCTTGCTGGCGGCAACACGGTCGCAGAACATTTCCTTTACAAAGCGCATGGGCATGGGGACCGACTCGTACATTTTGGTGGCAGGATTGATGTCGTTCCAATACTCAAAATGGTGTCGGTTGCGCCCCTTGTGGTGCATCCATGCGGCGCTGTATCCAAAGACCTCTCGTTCGCGCTCATTGGGGCTCCGTGTTCCTTGATAGTATTTCACCCCGGGAATAAACTCGGTGGGGGAATACTTGGAAAGGTCATGAAAAAGCCCGTGCCATCCAATGCCCGCCCGAAAGCAATGGGCAATGACTCTATGGCGATGCCTTGTGATGGTTGCAAAATGCTTCCACAATTTCATCATGGATCATCCTTTCGCGTGTGATTCAGGATAAGAAATCAAAAATCGTCTTCCAAAGCGCCATGTCCTGCTCGGTCATGCGCTTCCAATCAAAGCGTTTTACAAACGAAGCCTTTTCGGCATCGGAGGTAAGATGCTTTTTCTTAAGTTCTTTCTTGTAGATGGCAAAAAATGCATCCTTATACGCCACCGCATCGGCGGTATAGTTGGGATTGTGACGCTTGCCGTTCACCTTCAAGAAGGTGATATTCTCTTTGCCCTCCAGCGCCTTTTGCAAAACGTCAAAGTGCTGATCACACTTGACCACGGGATCATCCGCGGAATGAATCACCAGCGCCTTGACGGTAGTATCCGAAAGGGCGTCAATGGCGTTGCAGGAGATCCAGTTGGGGTTGGCTTGGGACTCCTCCAAAAGAAGCTTCTTCCCCACTCCGCGCATAAGGATGCCGCCAAAGAATTGATTCAGCATCTGCTCCACCGAAAGAAAGCCCGAAAGAGCCACCACGCTATGCAGATCGGGATGGAGCGCCGCGATGTTCAGAGTGGAAAATCCGCCCCAGCTGTGTCCGATCACCGAGATCTTGCGGTCATGAAGCGCTTTTTCGGCTTTGAGGGCAACCAAAGCGTCGTCCAGGTCCTTGAGAGATTGCACAAAGCCACCGGTGCTTTCGCCCCCTGACTCCATACATCCTGTATGATCGTAGGCGAACACCAAATAGCCCTCTTTTGCCAAAAGCTCGATCTCGCGCAGATAGCCTCTGTGTCCCGATCCCATCCCGTGCTCAAAAACGATCAAGCGATCTGCCTTGGCGTTGGGATAAGAATAAAAATACCCCTGCAGAAAATGTCCGTCCGAGGAAGAAAAGGAAAACGGCTCCTGCGCAAGACCTTCAAAATCATCGGCAGAAAAATAGAATACCGCTCCGTTATCATCGGCTCGGGGATAGATCATACCGCGATATGCATTTCTGATCGCCTTGTAAAACATGTTTCAAAAACCTCTTTTTATCATAAAATAGGTACAGCCTTTATTTGGAAAAGAACGTCTCGGCATAGCGAACCGCCTCCATGGCGTCCTTGGCGTAATAATCGGCACCGATCTTTTGCGCGTATTCCTCATTCAGCACCGCACCGCCCACAATCACCTTGCACCAAGGTGCTTTTTCCCGCAGCTGCTTGATGGTCTCCTCCATGGCGGGAACCGTGGTGGTCATAAGAGCACTCAAGCCTACCAAGGGTGTTTTTTGCGCAACAACGGTCTCCACAATGATCTCCACGGGAACGTCCTTGCCCAGATCCGTGACCTCAAAGCCGTAGTTTTCCAAAAGCAGCTTGACGATATTCTTTCCAATATCGTGAATATCTCCATGCACCGTGGCAAGGACAAAGCTTCCCTTGCGCACCGAGCCACCGCCCAACGCTGTCATGTGGGTCTTGATCACCTCAAAGGACGCCTTTGCCGCCTCCGCACTCATCAGAAGCTGGGGAAGATAAACGGTCTTGTTTTCAAAGCCCTTCCCCACACTGTCAAGGGCGGGAATGATCTCCCTTTGAACGATCTCCATGGGAGGCGTATCTTGCAGAAGGCTCTTGGTCAACTCCGCCGCCTTTTCGTGAAGTCCTTTTCCAATGGCGTGTTGCAATTCGCTGGCATACGCCGATGCCGACGCAGTTGTCGCAGTTGTGGCAACCGTTGCCGCAGGCGCAAGCGTTGCAAAGCTCTCAGACGCTTGAATATACGCTTCGCAGTTGGGATCCAGCCCCTTGAGCGCGCGGTAAGCGTAGTAGGTTTTCATCATATCCGCCGAGTAAGGATTCATAATGGCGGCAGAAAGTTGATTCTCCAGCGCCAGCGCAAAGAAGGTGCCGTTGATGGCATCGCGTGCGGGCAAGCCGAAGGAAACGTTGGAAACACCTAAGGAGGTATGACATCCCAGC
>SVSL01000106.1 GCA_015064315.1 Oscillospiraceae bacterium | reverse complement strand
GGACGATATGTACTATCTTTACGACGAGAATGGCAATGGAAAAATCGTTGAAAGAGACGAGTTAAGGGAAGTGATCGGTGACGATTATTTTATTCAAAGATTTTCCTACGATAGTATAATTGCATGGAAATGACCGAAGAGTCTAACGGTATCTTTTGTTGGTACGCCAAAACAGACACCGAAATACTGGGAATCGTCCGTGTGAATTGGAAATATAATGACGGTGACCGCGATTGCTATGACGATGCGTACTACGTCATTGAATACGGTTCCAATGAATGCAGACCCGTTGATAGAGATACCTTGCTTGAAATGTTGGGAGATTATGAAACATCGTATATCTATAAACAGGAGTATACTGAATACGGCAAATATATTTTGCTGATGTAGCATAATAAAAATCCACCCGACGGGTGGATTTTTATTATGCTCAAATTACTTTTTCACCGTCTTGCGGAAGGGGCAAACGTCGCCCGTGAGTACGGGAAGCAGGCGAACCGAGTAGGTAAATTGGGATTCGTCCAGCTTATACTGATCGGCAAGCTTGGTTCCGCAGGAGGCAGAGCCGATGCCGCTGTGGCGGTAATCCAGATTGACTACCGTCTCGGCAAGGGGCTCCAGCTCGTAATCGTGTGCCGTGTTGGTCAGCTGCTCTGCCGTATAGTGGGCGCAGTTGAAGCTGAAGGATTCGGCATCCTCGGTGTTGGTGGCTAAGAGTCCGATTCCCGCGAAGGAGGAGATCTCTACCCAGCGCGTCTCGGTGTGCGCCATGTTCTCCTGAGGACGGATATAAGGCTCAAAGTGATCGGTGACCGTGGTCTCGTAGCGGCTGACACGGGACGCCCATCTCTTATCAATATAGGACTCCACGGGGCCTCTGCCGAAGTAGGTCAATCTCTCGCAATCGGCGGGCATCTTGAACTCCATACCAAAGCGCGGCAGGAAGGGTAATTCAGACGTCTTTTGCTCGGTGTGGAGGTAATCCCAGGAGGTGCGGATCTTATCAAAGGTCACGTCCGCGCGCAGGGTCACGCCCTCTCCCTTTCGGAAGAGATAATCGACGTTCATGCGGAGCAGAGGACGGTATCTCTTGGCGCCCATGACAAGGGCGGCTCTCACGGTCACGCCATCGGCGTTTTTCTCGGTCACGTCACAGGAATCGCAACGAATTTGCATCGCGTCATAGCCGTATTTCATCCACTCCAGCTTGATCTTGCGGTCGTTGTCGGTGGGCGCGCGCCAGATGGTAGGCGCGATAGGAGACGCCAGCAGCTCCTTGCCGTTTCCAATGATGGAAGCGATCAAGCCGTGGATGCGGTCAACCGTGTAAACGCAATCTCCGTCGGTCACACGGATAATCTTGGCATCCTCAAAGACTTCAATCGCCTTGCCGTCCGCCTTCTTCTCGGCAACGGGCATCGCGGAAGAAGCCATTTCAAACTGCTCAAAGCCAACCTCAAAGCCAACCTCCGACCAAGGAGTAGACTTATTGGAACGGAAATAGAGGTTGAGATAGCAGAAGCCGTCAAGGGCAGAAAGATCGCCAAGCTCCAAATGATAGGTGCGACGGCGCCGAGGCTGAATATTCAAGCCGCAGACTCTTCCCTCCCGGAGGACGCGTCCGTTTCTCTCCACCGTCCAGATCAGATCCAGATCGGCAAGGGTGGTAAAGTAACGCAGATTCTTCAGGGTGACGGTCTGCTTTTCAAAATTCACGTTGTCCACACGTACGGGACGAAGCACCTGCTTGAGCTCCATCATACCCGTGTGGGGACGTCGGTCGGGATAAACCAGACCGTCTACGCAGAAATTGGAATCGTGGGGATAGATTCCCATGTCACCGCCGTAGATGTAGGCAGGCTTGCCAACCGTGCCGATATCCACCGAGTGATCGGTCATTTCCCAAACGCAACCGCCAAAGAAGCAATCGTATTTGTAGACCAGCTGCCAGTATTCCTCCAGGTCTCCGGGGCCGTTGCCCATGGCGTGGCTGTATTCGCAGAGGAAATAAGGAAGCTTGGTGTATTTGTTGGTCAGATAATTGTGCTCCAAAACCTTGGGCATCAGATACATACCGCTGTTAATATCCACGTATTCGGGATCCAAGTGCTTGAGCTTTTCTTTGTCATCAAGCACCGAGCATCTCTTATAGTTTCCGGTATAACGGCGTGTTGCGTCCTCGCAATGGACGATACAGCCGGGATAACGGGAATGGAGATAATCGTACATCAGGCGGTGGTTCAGACCCGTTCCGCTCTCGTTGCCCACCGACCACATCAGCACAGAGGCGTGGTTTTTGTCACGCTCGAAGGTGCGCTCCATGCGATCGAGATACGCCTCGCTCCATTCGGGACTGTTGGTCAGCTCGTCCCAGTCGCCCGCGGGGTTCATACCGTGCGTCTCAATATCATTCTCGTCACAAACGTAGAATCCGAGGCGGTCACAAAGCTCCATAAAGCGAGGATCGTTGGGATAGTGGCTGGTACGGATCATATTTACGTTGTGTTGCTTGAGAAGATAGAGATCCTTCAGCATGTGATCCATGGGCGTTGCAGATCCAAGCTGCGGATGGCTGTCGTGGCGGTTGACGCCCTTGCCCTTTACCTTTTGTCCGTTGACGTAGAGGATCTTGCCCTTCACCTCAAAGCGGCGCAGACCGATCTCCTGACGGATGACCTCGTTACCGCAGGCGAGATAAAGCTCGTAAAGCACGGGGGTTTCATCACTCCAGAGCATGGGAGAAGCGACGTCAAGTGTGACTTTTTCTTCGCCGTTCACATCAAGACTCCCCTTGGCAATTTCCTCACCGCAGGGCGTGCGGAAGGAATATTTCACCTCGGTTTTGGCGTTGGTGTTGACCGTCAGGAATACCTTTGCGCTGTCCAGGGTCTCGGGAAGCTCGGGGCGTGCGAAGAGATCGGTGATATGAACCTTGTCTCGCAGGAGCAGATAGACCTCACGGAAGATGCCCGAGAGACGGATCTTATCCTGATCCTCCAGATAGGAACCGTCGCACCATTTGAGCACCAGCACCTTGAGGTTGTTCTTCCCCGCCTTGAGGAATTTCCCGACCGAGATCTCACTTGTCAGATGGCTGACCTGACTGTACGCCGCAAATTGGTTGTTGATGAAGAGGTAGAAGCAGGAATCCACGCCCTCAAAGATCATTTTGATATCGCGGCTTTCAAGAGTCTCGGCATCCACAAAGAAATCTCTCTCGTAAAGACCGCAGGGGTTATCGTTCGGAACGATGGGAGGCTCCACGGGAAAGGGATAGTTCACGTTGGTATAATGGGGCTTATCGTAGCCGCGTCCCAGCATCATCTGCCAGCTCATGGGAACGTGAATACGATCACAATCATCTGCGATATAGTCATCTGCGGTAAAATCGGGCAGATCGTTCACCGATGCAAAGTAGGTAAAATTCCACTCGCCGCAAAGAGAAACAAAGCGATCACTCTCGGCGCGGTTTCCTGTCTTTGCCGCACATTCCGACTGATAGGGAATGAAATAAGCGCGAGGCTTCTCACAGCCCACGTGCAGATGCTCCAAGGATTTGTGATAATTCAATTCGATCATGGCGATCCATCCTTTCGGGATAAAAATTCTGTTGATTTGATGATACCATAAAAAGCCTTTTTTGTCAAGCAAAAACAGGAAAAAACCAAAGACTTTTTCCTGTTTTGATATCATTTGAAAATAACCTCAAGCCTCTCAGCGATTATCGTCTCTTCAAAGGTCAGCACGCCGTCGCCCCCGTCGAAACGCGTCTCGACGCCGTCCAACAGCAGTGATTTGACGGTTCTGTCGGTAGGCAGGCGGAAGGATCTTAAGCCAAGCCTTCCCTCGCAAAGCTTCAGCTCGGCACGGTCTGCGGTAATCGAAAAGCTTCCATACGCCTCTCCAAGGCTCCAGAAGGTGGTATAGTCCCCCTTCTCCACGGGATCAAAGCCGATCCTTCCCCGAACAAGATCATAGGAAAGCCCCGCAAAAATGGGAAGCAGCGCAAAGGACGCCATGCTTCGGGCGTAGTTGCTTCCGCATTCAAACTCGTTCCAAGGGTTGCGACGCTCGCCGTCAAAGCGACGGTGAAGCGCATACACCAAACGTTTTCCCTCTTCCGCGTATCCGCGGCTGATGAGAAGCCCCGCCATCTGATATTCAAAGCCCGTCATGGTCTCCTCGCAATAGGGGATGGGAATGGCAGGCTTTTTTGCGCCCGCAGGATAGTCGCAGATCACCGCGCCGCTCTCATCGTTGAGTGAGAAAATTCGCCACGGGTTGGTGAATTTCCGCATTTCCTCCTTGAAGTTGTTCTTGTAAAGATTCCCAAGCGCCACCGACACCTGTTCCCTGTCAAAAAGGTCGCCAAGTCCCACAAGGTCGGCATGCCATTGGGCACAGAGCTGATCAATGGCACATCCCTCCCCGATCTGATACTTGATCTCGCCGCTCTCGTCATTCCAATAGGTATCGGCACAGCCAAAGCGGTCAAGAACCGATTTGTCGAAAAGATCCACCTTTTGGGCAAAATACGAGCCGTTAAAAAGATGTTCCTTCGTCCACGCGTAGCCCTTTTCAAAGAGTTCCCGATATTCCGCCTCAGCATCCGCATCACCAACAAATTCCGCCATTTCAGCCCCCGCCTTGAGGGCGCCCAGATAAAAGCCCTCGAGCCACGAGGAAGGTCCAAACAGCTCCATATCCAGGGTGTGATGCTGTCTGCCCTCCAGAACGCCGTCGTGATCGCGATCCCACGCGTGGGGATTTTCCGCGTTCCATGCAAAGGCGATGATCTTTTTCACGGTCTGCCAATTTTTGCAAATCCATTCACCGTCTCCCGTGATCCGCCAATCGCGGTAGATTTTGATAACGGTTCCCATCTGTCCATCCACGCAGGCGCGCTTGTCATATCGGGGAGCGCCCGGAGGGAGCGCAAAGCGGAAATCCATCTTTCCTTCGGGGGACGTACTGTATTTCAGCTCCAGCTCACGGATAGAGCGCTCCAATGCGGGAAAGAGGAAGCAAAGGGCGTAAGCGTAATTCCAAACGTGCTGGCAGGTTCCCTCACAGGAGCCCGATTCCTCGTGAACGCCTTCCCAGCCCCAGAAGGAGCCGTCCTGAAGCCGCAGAACCGTGGGGCTTTTGAGCACCGCAAGATTGGAAACGATACGGTCAAGGATTTTTTCATCCAGCGTTGTGGAATAAAGGGCGTTTTTGAAGCGCAGGGTGCGTTCCTTGAGCGAATCCCAGTGCTCCATGCAGTAGCTTGCCGACGCCGGTGAATTCTCAAACTGCGTGGCGTAGTAGTTTTTCCATCTCTTTTTCTGCTTTTCCTCAAGCGGTTCCTTGCTTCCCCAGTATTTGTAGCAGTTGGGGACGTTCCACGAAAGCAAAAATCGCGCACATCCCTCCTCCTTGGCGCCGAGCATAAGCGTATTGGTCACCGAGCAGGTATCCCGCTTGCCTTTTTCCGTATAGATCCTATTTTTCAGAGGCGCGCCCGAGGAAAACTCATTCCAGAACACCACGGGAGCGTCCTGCCAGCCTCCACGGTACCAATAGGGCTGAATGCCCACACCGTCCCCGCAGGAAAGAGGCAAGCGGGATA
>SVSL01000105.1 GCA_015064315.1 Oscillospiraceae bacterium | reverse complement strand
ACCAATATTGGGAATCTTCGCAAGAGCATCTTCGGTATAGATTCCACCGTCCCTGCTTACGTTGCCATTTTCGCCGTTATACCCATTGATAACAATTCTCTCATCAGTTCTAAATCCATTGATTATACGTGTGTATTCTGCAATTACACGCTCTTCATCGAGTGTAAGATAGTAAATAAACACATTGGTGTCGCTTGGCTCTAAATAGCTTTTGATTTCCTTTGCTTCATCTGAAATGAATACATCATCAACCGTAACGTAATTATATCTCCTTGTTGAAACGTGCCAATTATCTTCATCGTTTGCAAGTTCAATGATATTAGATTTTACCTTTGCGATAGCGGTATTTCTGGATGCAGGAAAATAATTAGCGCTTGGTGAATCTAACATATGGTCAAAAACCCCTTTGCCTATATTAACTTTTGAAACGAGATAATCGGTTTTCTCCCAAAAGCTATCGTCAACCTTTCCATCGTTGAAAGCAATAACAGAACCATAGCCGAGATCTCTTGTTAATCTTACTTCAAACATATTGGAAAAATAATCTACTCGACTTTGTGTTTCATTGATAAGCACATAATTTTCCACACCGACTTGCTCAAGTGACATAATAAAACACTCATATCCATCAAATACGGTTGTGTCATAATACGGATAACACAAATAGATTTCTTCGGGAAGTCCATCGCCACGGATCTGATCGACAACGCGCAATTTAGCAACATGGAAAGGCTCATAATATGAAGCAGCATAATAATAGATATCGGGGAGAACCTCAATTACTTCCGCTTCTATTACTGTCTGTATTTCAAAACCGGGAGCAATCATAGCCGCATCTCCTTCACTTCCGGACGAAGGATCTCCATATATAAGCTCTTGCTTACCTGTAATCTTATTTCCGCTTATCATCGTAGAAATCGACGGAATATCACTATTGGGCGGATTTATTATAGGGTTGTTTCCTGAATCTCGCAGCATTGGTATACCGATGATTGCACTTACTATCAAGCAAAAGCACGCCGCAAGGGATGCCCACCTCACCCAAGCATTCTTTTTCTTGACGATCACCTTTTCGGCAGGTGCCGCCTTTGCGATGAGCGAGGGATCAAGATTGCCCAGATTCCTGTAAATGTTTTTATTCGTCATACGTCAAAGCCCTCCTTTTGTAAAAAATCTTTTAGCTTCTTTCTGGTGCGAAGCAGGAGGACGGTAACATTGCTTTCTTTCATGCCGTATTCCCGTGCGATCTCGGATATGGAGCTTGTATACCAATATCGCCGTACAAAGACCTTCTGCGCCTTGTGGGAAAGCGACCAAACAAAGCGATTCAGCGCGTCCCGCAGGGCAATACTCTCACCAATGTCTTCTTGATGGTTATTATCGGGAATACACTCGGCAAGCTCGTCAAGAACAAGCGTCATTTGTCCGCCGCGCTTTTGCGCGTGGTATTCCTCATAGCGATCAAGGGAGAGCTGACGGCTGATCATCCCCACGTATGGCTTCAGCGGATCGGGACGATTAGGCGGAATGGTGTTCCAGGCTTTGAGATAGGTGTCGTTGACGATCTCCTTTGCGTCTTCGTCATTTTCGAGAATGCGATATGCGATGTAATGACAGTACCGTCCGTACTTCTTGTCGGTTTCGGTGATAGCAGACTCCGAGCGCGCAAAATATAGATCTACGATCTGCTTATCTTCCATAACTCACACTCCTTTCGTGTGCTTTTGAAGGCCCTTCACCCTAAAGAACGGGAAAAATCCCCTCCACGCTACACACTGACGAAAACTTTTTTATATTATATCATAGTTTTCGGCTTTTTTGTGTTTTTTTCGAAGAAAAGAGGTCTCCCCAAGGATCTTTGCGCAAAATATCCTTGGGGAGACGGATTTTTTCTGTTAAAGTGTTTTCATATAATCTTCCAGCTCGCTCTTGATGACCGACACCTGCGGTCCGTAGACCACCTGAACGCCAATGCCCTTGCGGATGACACCGCTGGCACCGCTTTGCTTCAGGAGTGCGTCCGAAACCTTTTCGGGCTCTTTCACAGACACGCGCAATCGGGTTGCACAGCAATCGAGGCTTGCGATATTTTCCTTGCCGCCAAGACCTTCGAGGATCAGCTTGGAGACCTCGTCCTTGTCGGCGCCTCCCTTATTCTTCTTTTCATTGTAGTCAGCACGGGTATAGAGCTTGGTATCCTCGCCGTCGGGCTCACGTCCGGGGGTGGCGTAGTTCCGCTTGCGGATGAGGAAGCGGAAGAGCAGAAAATAGACGATGAAATAGAACGCGCCCACCACGGGGATCATGATCCAGTTGGTCTTGGCGTTTCCTTGGAGAATGCCGAAAAGGGTCAGGTCAATGATGCCTCCCGAGAAGGTCATGCCCACGCCCACGCCAAAGAGGTGCATCAGCATATAGGCAAGTCCCGCGAAGATCGAGTGAATGACATACAGAATGGGTGCCACGAAGAGGAAGGTAAATTCCAAGGGCTCGGTGATACCCGTGAGCATTGCCGTCAGCGCCGCCGAGAGAAGAAGTCCGCCGGCGGTCTTTTTCTTTTTACTGTCGGCGCAGGTATACATGGCGAGCGCCGCGCCGGGCAGACCGAAGATCATCAGGGGGAATTTACCGCTCATAAAGCGGCATGCCTCCACCGAGAATCTTACCGTGTTGGGAGACGCCAGCTCGGCAAAGAAGATATTCTGCGCGCCGTAGACCATGACGCCGTCGATGAGTGCCGAGCCTCCCACACCTGTCTGCCAGAAGGGAAGATAGAACACGTGGTGCAATCCAAAGGGAATGAGAATGCGCTCGGTAAAGCCGTAGATCAGAGTTCCCGCATATCCCGAGCGAAGCACCAGGTCTCCCAAGGCGTAGATGCCGCTTTGCACGTAGGGCCAGAGGAAAAACATGACCACGCCTACCAGAATATAGACCGTGGTGGAGATGATGGGAACAAAGCGTGAGCCGCCGAAGAAGGAGATCACGTTGGGTAGACGGATCTTGTAAAAGCGGTTGGTGAGCCAAGCCACGCCAAGCCCTACAATGATACCGCCGAACACGCCCATTTGCAGGGATTCAATGCCCACCACGTTGGCAATGGTGCCCTCCTGCATCACGCCGGGATCTAATTTTCCGCTGATGGAGAGCAGGGTATTGATGGTTTTGTGCATGACGAAAAAGGCGATGGCGGCGGAAAGGGTTGCCGTGGCTTTTTCATGCTCTGCCATGCCAAGGGCTACGCCCAAGGCGAAGATGATGGGCAGGTTGTCAAAGATGACGCTTCCCACCGAGGCAAGGAGGGAAAAGACCGAGTACAGCACCGTTCCGGGACCCATAAAGCCCATAAGCTTGTAGGTTTCCAGCGTGGTGATGTTGGTAAAGGATGCGCCAAGTCCCAATAAAAGTCCCGCAATGGGGAGCAGGGCGATGGGGAGCATAAAGGCGCGCCCCACGCGTTGCAGGACGCTGAAGAATCCGCTCCCTCTTTTTTCTTTTGCGATTGTTGCTGACATTTGTACGATTTTATCCTTTCTTACGATTGCGGTAGGTCATGACGGTGTCGCTTCCGCCGGATACCATCCCAAATCGGTATTCGATCCGTTCAACGGTATCGGCATCGGTTATGAGCACCGAGGTAATGGCGGAAAAGCCCTTTTGACGGATCAGGCTCGTATCCGCTCTTGCCAAAGGGGCTCCCGCCTGAACCTCCTGTCCCACCTTGACCAACGGCTCAAAGCCCTCTCCTCCCATTTCCACGGTGTCCACGCCAATGTGGACCAGAATATCGTGGCCGTCATGGGAGAGAATGGTATAAGCGTGAAGGGCATCCGCAATGCTTTCGATCCTACCGTCCACGGGGGAATAGAAGACCCCGTCGGAGGGCTCGATGGCAAAGCCCTTGCCCAGCATTTCCGAGGCGAAGGCTTCATCGGGCACGTTGGAAAGTGCTTGGGCGTTTCCGTTGCAAACGGCGAGTAAAGAGTTGCTTTTTTGAAACATATTCATGATGTGATCCTTTCTTTTCCTATTTACATTCGGTCACCTTTTCCCGCACGCCGAGAAGGTAAGGCGGCGAGACCGACAGCTCGTCGATTCCCATGTCGGCAAAGCGTTGGGTCAGATGAAGATCTGCCGCCAGCTCGCCGCAAATGCCGATCCAGCCACCTGTTTCGTGAATGGCGTGGGCGGCTTTTTCGATGAGACGCAGAACCGGCTCGCGGTTCTTTTCGGCAAGACTCGATACCAAGGGATTCTGACGGTCCACCGCAAGGGTGTATTGGGTCAGATCGTTGGTTCCCACCGAGAAGAAATCCACCTCGGCGGCAAGCTCTCGGCTCATTACCGCGGCGGCAGGGGTCTCGATCATAATACCGAATTCGATCTGGGCGTCAAATTCCGTCCCCTTTTGGGAGAGCTCCTTTTTGCATTCCTCCAGAAGCAGTCGGCAACGGCGCACCTCCTCCACCGAGATGATCATGGGGATCATTACCGAAACGCTTCCCAGTGCCGAGGCGCGCAGAATGGCGCGGAGCTGGGTCTTGAAAAGCGCTTCGCGTGCAAGGCAGATGCGCACGGCGCGAAAGCCCATGGCGGGGTTGTTCTCCTCGGGAAGATCAAAATAGGCGATCCGCTTGTCTGCGCCAATGTCGAGGGTTCGGATCACCACGCGCTTGCCCTTCATTTTGTCAAGAACTGCCCGGTAGGCGTCAAAGAGCTCGTCCTCGGTGGGGTAGCGGTTGAGGGCGAGATATAAAAATTCACTTCGCAAAAGCCCGATCCCGTCGGCACCGTTGAGATTGGCGGCTTCGGCTTCTGCCTCGTTTCCTGCGTTGGCGTAGATGAGAATGCGGCGTCCGCCTCGGGTAACGGCGGGCTTGTTGAGCAGTGTTCGCAAATAACGGTCGTGCTCACGCGCGATCTCGTTTTCGTTTTGCAGGCTCTTTTGAAAGCTTGCCGTAAGCGCCTCGTCGGGCGAGAGGGTCAACGCTCCCTGTGCCGCATCGAGAAGAGCATAGGCTCCGTCGTAAGCGACGTCGATCTCCCCAACGCCCACAAGGGCGGGGATGCCCATGGCACGGGCTAAGATCGAGGTGTGAGAATTGGGCGTGCCCCCAAAGGTGACAAAGCCGAGAATCAGCTCCTTTTTCAGCGTGACGGTCTCGGAGGGGGTCAGATCGTCGGCAACCAGAATGTATGGCTGCGCTTGATCCTGCAGGGGATTCTCGGATGCTCCCGAAAGAAGCCTCAGAAGTCGCCCTTCAATATCCTTCATATCCGCCGTGCGAGCGGCAAGATAGGGGTCGTTCAAGGCGCCCAGCATTTCGGCGTATTGCCTTGCGGTGATACGAACGGCGTCCTCGGCACGGCTTCCGTGGGCGATCGCGTGCTCCAGTCCTTCGGTAAAATCCTCGTCCTCCAAAAGCATGGTGTGGATCTCAAAGATCTGCGCCTCGCTCTCGCCCAGCTCCTCGGCAGTGCGCTTGTGCAGTGCGGCGATCTCTGCTTTGGCATCTTGCAACGCTTTTTGCAGGCGTTTGCGCTCTGCGGTGGGAGATGCGGGAGGGAGGGCGGTTGTGTTCGGAGCTTGCTTCTGACGGTGAAAAAAACGAAGCACGCCTCCCACACGTCCGTTGCAAGCTCCGAACA
>SVSL01000104.1 GCA_015064315.1 Oscillospiraceae bacterium | reverse complement strand
CTACCTGCTCGATCACCTTTTCCTCCAATGCCTGTGCTGCCTGCGCAAGCATGTTTTCCGCTTCCTCTCCGTACTCCGTTCCGCGGATCTTTTTCTTTGCCATTCGCTTTGGCGCCTCGCGGTCAAGCGCCATTTTCATAAGATAGTTGGTGGTCGCGCGCGATGCGCAAACACCCACCGCGCCGACGGTTGCCCCAACCCCCAGCGCGATCCATAAATTCTTTTGTTTCAAAAAAACACCCCCTCATACAAATAGGATTGCCAGGTTATCTCTCCCGTTTTCACCGTATGAGAAAGTTTATGACTTTTTTCCTCAAATGATACGAAAAAAGGAGAGCTGCTCGGCGTACCTGCGATAGAGCAGGTGCGCCGAACTTTTTTAAACACCAATAAAAATCTCTTAAAATATGCATCTTACCCTCGTAGATTTGCAAGACAAGAAAAACCGCTTGATTTTTATTTTTAAGACTTGTATAATAAAGCTACAACAAAGGAAGGGAGATGTTTTTTTGAAGGTTACAATTATTGAAGACCCCAATATAAAGGAAACTGAAATATCTATCATTTGTGCCAGAATAACAAACGAGATCAACGACATTTATTCAAAGATATCTACCGTCGGGCAAACTGTAGCAGGAAAAAAAGATGAAGAAACGTTTTTGATACCAATAAAAGAGATCTTTTACTTTGAATCGGTTGACGGCAATGTGTTTTTCTATACGGAAAATGAAATGTATGAAGCTATGGGTAAGCTTTATAGAATTGAAGAAAACTTGAAAAATTTGCAATTTTCTCGAATATCCAAAACCGTAATTGCCAATTTGGAAAAAATGTTGAGTATAAGAAAAGCGGAAAACAGTCGTCTTGTGGCAACCCTTGTTAACCAAGAAAAACTTATTGTTTCAAGGCAGTATGTATCAGAAATCAAGAAAAAATTGGGGGTGTAGATATGTTTAAAAACTATTTTCGTTCTTTTATATATGCGATGGGAGAGGTGTTGATTTTATTTATTATACTGTCGCTTATTTGGTCTGAAGCCATTAATATAAAACATCTTTATCATATGATTGGCGTTGGAATCCCAGTGCATTTGTTTTCTTTTTTTACATTTGAGCTTAAGCTTTTCTCAAAACATATTTGGATAAGGCGTACGATAGTAATATCCTTCAGCCTTTTAGTCCTGTTTGCAAGCGGATGTATATGGGATAGCATTCACTTGGATTTTAAGAGTTTGATCATTTATTGTATTACAGCATTGCTTTGTATTATGGTTACTGTATTTGCATATTATGTTGCGGATAAGATCGAACAACAGAATTTAAAATTGATCAATCAAAAGCTTAGTGAGAAAAACACACGTAATATAGAATAAAAAATTTGTCTCGTGTCGCGCGGGGCTTCTTCTTTGCTTTCTGCGTATCAAAAAAGCCTTCTCCTGTGGGAGAAGGTGGCAGCCGAAGGCTGACGGATGAGGAGTCCTTTTTCGTATTTGAAAAACACCTCATCCACCGTTAACGCGGTCCCCCTTTCCCCCACTGGGGAAGGCTATTCAAATTTACTGCCAAAGTAGCGGACCTTCGGCTCTCCTTTTTTGGTGTTTAGTTATCGTTTTCGATCGCGATCTGACACATTTTCATGGCGTCAAGGGCATTGCGGTGGCTTTGCGGTGTCACGCCCGCGCAACCCTTAGCGTCTACAAAGAGGGGAATCTCCGGATAGAACACCTTGGTCAAGAGGACGTTGGAGATCACGCAGATGTCGGTGCAAAGTCCGAGGAAGGTGATGCTTTCCAGGTCCTTTTCCCGTCCAATCACGTCCACCAGCTCCCTGGAACCAAAGGTGATCTTGTCCAGGGGATCTGTGGTTCGCAGAGCGTCCAGCTCGGCGCGGATCTGCCAGCCGTGGGTGTTCTTGATACAATGGGGAACGGGAAGGTGTGCGCCCTCCTGCGTCTCCATATAATTTTCAAGGTGGGTGTCGCGTGTGAAGATCACCTTGCCGTCAAAGTTTTCAATGCGTTCCTTTACGTGGGGCAGAATGGCGACCGCCTCGGGCGTGCCCAGAGCGCCGTCAATGAAATCGTTTTGCATATCCACAACGATCAAAAGCTTCATACCGTACTCCTTTTTTAGAGGGGATGGCGGTCACGAATGACCTCAAACGCCTCGGTTGCCACCTCGATTGTCTCACGAATATCCTCGTCGGAAAGAGAGGCATTGATGAAGTGGTTGTGGTGATTGGTGAAGAAGATTCCGCGCTTCACGCACTCGGCAATCCATTCCTGATGCAGACACAGGGAGGGATCGTCGGCGATCCGCAGATAGAACAGGGAAGGTGCGCCCGTGACGTGCAAATCAAAGCCGTACTGCTTGCCTGCCGCGATCAGTCCGTCGCGGAGCTTGACTCCTTTTTCATGCAGGAGGGCGGGGCAGTTGATACGCTTCATCTTTTCAATGCAGGCAATTCCTGCCGCAAAGGGAACGGCGGAGAGCCAGTAGGAGCCCGTATAAGACATGGACGACACGGTGTTCTTGAGGAAGTCCTGACCGCACAGACAACTGACGTTGTAGCCGTTGGCAAGCGCCTTGCAGAAGCAGATGAGATCTGCCTTGAATCCAAAGAAGTGATCCGAGCCGGCAAGATCCAATCGGAATCCCGCCCGCACGTCGTCCACAATCAGAACGGTGCCCTCGTCGGTGCATTTTTTGCGAACCTTCTGCCAGAAATCCTTTGCGGGTAGAATGTTGTCCTGGAAGTTTCCGTGCATATAGGGCTGACTGATGACTGCCGCAATCTCGCCCTTGTAGCGCTCAAATACTGCCTCCAGCCCTTCGTAATCGTTCCAGTCCACGTAGATGTTGTGCATGACGTCCTCTTCAATGACGCCTGCGTAGTCAATTTTCTGTGTCCAGGGGGAGATGCCGTGATAATAGCCCTTGAAGAAGACGATTTTCTTGCGGTGGGTGTAGGCTCTCGCCACCATGACCGCAAGGGTGGTCACGTCGTTTCCGTTTTTGGCAAAGAACGCCCAATCGGCGCTTGCAACCGTGTCCACCATCAGCTCTGCAAAATCGATCATGAGAGTGCTTGGGAGAGTGGTACAGTCGGAAATGGCGCGCTGACGCGCTGCTGCGGCATCCACGTCAGGGTCGTGATAACCGAGAATGTTCGGTCCGTATCCGCACATGTAGTCAATGAGTCGGTTTCCGTCCAGATCCCAGAGGTAGGAGCCCTTGGCGCGGGAGGAAAAGAGGGGAAATGCCTCCACGGGCACGTAGCAGCCCTCGGCAGGTCCCTGATGACCGTAAATACCCGAGGGGATCACCTTCTCCGCGCGAAGAAATTCGCTATGGCTCTTGCTGTAATCGTTGATCTTTCGCATTTGGTTTCTCCTTTACGCCAGATAGATGGACACGCGGTCAAGAATGCGGTTGACGTTGTCGATCTGAGAGATCATGCCCTTGATCCGAACCCGTCCCGTACCGACCGCCGCCACGGCATTGATCTTTCCATCAAACAGCGCGCGCGCCGTCTCGTAATCTGCAAATTGCATCTCGGAAAATACGGTTTTGGGAAGCTCCCCGAGGAGCGTGAGGGTGTGATCCTTGGCATTGACTGCCGCGGCGGTGCCGTCTTCCTCAATATCACCGATCTTGAGCAGAATGTCGCCGTCCACGATGTTGGACGCCGAGAATTTGCCCACAGGATCGTTGTTTCCGATCTGCACGACTGCCCCCGCAATCACGCGGAGCATGAGCTTGGTGGATTTTTTGAGAAATTCGGGATCGTCGAGCGCCCCCTCCTTGGGACGGAGGTAAGCGGTGAGGATATCGGTGAGCTGCATGAATTCCTTGAGCAAAAAGCCCAGGCGGTGGAAGCCGCTGATCGGAATGGGCATGCCGTTCCCGTCAATCATGTCGTTAAATTTTTTTGCGGAGGAAAAGTAGAGCTTGATGGTCACCCCCCGACAGCCCTCCGTGAGAGTTGCCTCCCCCTTGTCAAAGCGGAGGGTGGCGGTGGGACCGCCCTTGATAAGAAATCCGATGGATATGCGATGCTTTTTCACAAGATCGCGTGCCCTGTCGTCAATTCTGAGAAGCTCGGGAATCGCGCCGAACACGCCAAACAGATTGCAGCGCGCGAGCACGGTTTGGTCTTTTGTCATAACAGTCTCCATTCTGCCGCTGTGCGGCGGTTGGTTGGAATATGCCTTCATTATACCAAAAACGAACAGAAAAATCAAGTGCTACGGTCAAAAAAGAGGGAGGGGATCGCCCTTGACAATTTTGGCGTGAGGTGCTATAATAGAAATAGAGGAAGAAAAGGGGGCCTGAAAATGAGTCGGATCATCACCGTAGGAAGGCAGTTCGGAAGCGGCGGCAGAGAGCTTGGAAAGCGTTTGTCGGACGAACTTGGCGTTCCGTATTATGACCGCGAGATCATTTCGGAGATTGCAAAGCGGACTGAATTGGCAGAGGAATACGTTCACCGCATCGTGGAGCAACGTCCCGAATATCATTTTCCCATTACGGTGGGCAGAACACTCCAGGGGGGCGCGTCGGATTATCTGATGCAGCAGTATGCCTCGGTCTACGCAGAGCAGACCAACGTCATTCGGGAGCTGGCAGAGCGCTCCGACTGCGTGATCGTGGGCAGATGCGCCGATTACATTCTTCGTGACCGAAAGCCGCTTCGCATTTTTGTGTATGCAGACATGGATTTTCGTATGGCGAGATGCCGCGAGCGCGGGCAAAAAGATGAGGTCGCGAGCGAGCGAAAGCTCAGACGCAAAATTCTTGCGGTTGACCGCAACAGACGCAGATACTACCGCTCCTACACCGGGCAAGCCTGGGGGAATCCCGCAAATTACGATATTTGCCTCAACACTGCCGGTACCGACATCAAAGCCATGGCGCATGCCCTGGCGGTGATGATTAAAGCAGATCAGGAATAAACAAAAGGCGCGTGATGCCATCGCATCGCGCGCCTTTTGTTTGCATATTTATTTTCCGGCAACGCTCATGCCGAGAACCAGCAGGTCGGGCGAACCAAAGGTGGTAAAGCCCCCCAGGGGAGACCAGCGAACGGTGTCTCCAAGGGCGTAAACCGATTTGAGCAGATCAAAGAAGTTACCGGCGACGGTAAAGGATTTGATGGGCTCGGTGCGCTTGCCGTCTCGGATGCGGAAGCCTGCGCTCTCAATGGAGAAATCCCCCGTGACGGGATTCGCACCCGCGTGGAAGCCCTTACACTCGGTGATGAGAATGCCATCCTTTGCCATCTCCATCAATTCGTCAAGCGTCTTGTCCCCCTCGTTGATGGAAAAGCTATAGGGTGCAATGGAGACCGAGGAGGCATAGCCGTGCTTCTGGCCGTTTCCGGTGGAGCGCTTGCCTGCTTTTTCGGCTCTGGTGAGGTCATAGAGAAGGGTTTTGAGCACACCATTTTCCACGATGTTCTTACGATAGGTGGCAACGCCCTCGCCGTCAAAGGGAGTTTGCAGTGAGTAACCCTCTCGGAGGGGATCGTCGGTCACGGTGATGCAGGGTGCGGCGATCGTCTCGCCCTCCTTGCCCGCCAGCAGGGAAAGGCCGAGCTGTGCGTTCTTGGCAGAAAAGACCGAGGAGAAGGTAGAAAGAAACTGGCGGAACTGCTCGCCCACAAAAACGACGTTGTATTTCCCCGATTCCACGGTGTCAGCCCCGATCTTGGAGAGTGCCTTTTCCACCGCGCGGCGGGGTAGCTCGCCCAACTCCTCCATGGTTGATCCCAC
>SVSL01000103.1 GCA_015064315.1 Oscillospiraceae bacterium | reverse complement strand
TAGGTCTTGCCCCCGACACGGTATCCAATGCGGTTGCCGGCGCTTACACCCCCAACCTGGATGCTCTGATGGCAAACTATCCCATGGTGACTCTGAAGGCTCACGGAACCGCCGTTGGACTTCCCTCCGACGACGACATGGGTAACAGCGAGGTCGGACACAACGCTCTCGGTGCCGGACAGGTATTCGCGCAGGGCGCAAAGCTGGTATCCAACTCCATTGAGAGCGGCAAGATGTTTGCTTCCGCCACCTGGCAGGAGCTGACCGCAAACGTCAAGAGCAACGCCTCTACCCTGCACTTCCTCGGACTCTTCTCCGACGGTAACGTACACTCTCACATCGATCACCTGAAGGCAATGATCAAGCAGGCAAAGGCAGAAGGAATCGCAAAGGTTCGCGTGCACATTCTGTTGGACGGCCGTGACGTTGGTGAGACCTCCGCGCTGGAGTATATCAATCCCTTTGAAGCCTTCTTAGCAGAGCTGAACGACGCTTCCTTTGACGCCAAGATCGCATCCGGCGGCGGACGTATGACCATTACCATGGACCGCTACGAGGCAAACTGGGCAATGGTTGAGGCAGGCTGGAAGACCCACGTGCTGGGTGACGGCAGATGCTTCTCCTCCGCAGCAGAGGCTGTTGAGACCTACCGCGCAGAGCTGAAGGTCATCGACCAGGATCTCCCCGCCTTCGTCATTGCAGAGAACGGAAAGCCCGTTGGCACCGTTGAGGACGGCGACAGCGTGATCTTCTTCAACTTCCGCGGCGACCGCTCCATTGAGATCTCCAAGACCTTTGACGCTCCCGAAGGCGCGTTCGACAAGTTCGACCGCGTTCGCGTTCCCAAGGTTGTATACGCAGGCATGCTGGAATATGACGGCGACCTGCACATTCCCAGCAAGTATCTGGTATCTCCTCCCGAGATCACCAACACCATGAGCGAGTTCATGGCAAACACCGGTATTCCCGTGCTCGCCATCTCCGAGACCCAGAAGTACGGTCACGTAACCTATTTCTGGAACGGCAACAAGTCCGGCAAGTTCAACGAGGAGCTGGAGACCTATATTGAGATCCCCTCCGACGTGGTTCCCTTTGAGCAGCGTCCTTGGATGAAGTGTGCCGAGATCACCGATAAGCTCATCGAGTGCCTGCAGAGCGGCAAGTACCAGTATCTGCGCGTCAACTTCCCCAACGGTGACATGGTAGGTCACACCGGCTCTCTTGCGGCAACCCGTTGCTCCATGGAGGCTCTTGACCTTCAGCTTGGCAGAATCCTGCCCGTTGTGGACGCTCTTGGCGGTGTGGCTCTCATCACCGCAGACCACGGCAACGCCGATGAAATGTACGAAATGGATAAGTCGGGTCAGCCCAAGGCAGACAAGAACGGCAAGTTCAAGGCAAAGACCAGCCACACCCTCAACCCCGTTCCCTGCATCATCTACGACAACACCGATGCCAAGGAGCACTACACCGTAAAGACAAACGGCAGCTTTGGTCTTTCCAACCTCGCCGCTACCACGGTCAACATGATGGGCTACAAGGCACCCGAAATGTGGGATGAATCCATCATCGAAGTAAAATAATGAAATACAAAACCGAATTGCACACCCACACCCTGCTTGTCAGCCCCTGTGCCGATACGCCGCTGGAGGAGGTTGTGCGACGCTATGCGGATGCCGGATATTCCACAGTGGTTGTGACCGATCACTACTGCGACCTCGTCATTGATAACGCGGGAGCGGATTGGACACAAAAGATGGAGCATTATCTTTCGGGCTATCGCGCCATGAAGGAAGCGGCACGCGGAACGTTCAACGTCCTTCTCGGATGTGAGCTTCGTTTTCTGGAAAACTGCAACGACTATCTGGTGTTCGGCATGGACGAAGAGTTTCTCCACACACACCCCGAGCTTCATAAAATGTCGCTCAAATCCTTTTCCGCCTTTGCCAAGGAGCACGGGCTGTTGCTTGTTCAGGCGCATCCCTTCCGCAACCGTATGACCATGGTCGATCCTCGGTTGCTCGATGGAGTTGAGGCTTTTAACGGACACTACTCGCACAAATCCAAGAACTATCTTGCCAACGAGCTGGCAAACCGCTACGGTCTGATCAAAACCTCGGGAACCGATTTTCACCATCCCACGCAACAACCGGCGGGGGGGATTATGACAAGCGAGCCGATCACCTCGGTCACGCAGCTGATCGAAATTCTGAAGCAAGGGAATTATACGCTGATCTGCCAAGGTCCCGCCGCCGAGCGTGACGGGATGACCGATATGCCCGCAAAGGAGAACTGACACGTGGAACATTTAAAAAAGACCTGTGAGAGCTGTCAAAAATGCGCATTGGGTGCTACCCGTACCAACCTTGTGTTTGGTACGGGCAACCCCAACGCCGACCTGATGTTTGTGGGAGAGGCTCCCGGCGAGCAGGAGGATCTTTCGGGCGTTCCCTTTGTGGGGCGCGCGGGACAGCTGCTGGATAAATTTCTCTACGCCGTAGACATCGAACGCAAGGACGTTTACATCGCAAACATTCTCAAATGCCGCCCGCCCAAGAACCGCGATCCCCTTCCCGAGGAGGAGGAGGCTTGCATTGGGTATCTGCGTGAGCAGGTGCGCTTGATCCGTCCCAAGATCATCGTTTGTCTGGGACGCATTTCGGCAATGAAGCTGATCAAGCCCGATTTCAAGATCACCAAGGAGCACGGTCAATGGTTTGAAAAGGGCAATTTTCTCATGACCGCCGTCTATCACCCCGCGGCGCTTCTGCGCGATCCTCGCAAGAAAGAGGATATGCTGGAGGATATGAAAAAGATCAAGGAAAAGCTGGATGAATGGAAGGATCTTGACTGACTATGAATTTCCCCGCGCTTCTTTCCATCAATCTCACACTCTTTCTGCTCATCCTCTGCGGCTGGCTCTGCCGCCGTTGGGACATTATTGATACTGCGACGTCCAAAAAGCTCTCCAAGCTGATTCTGTCCATCGGACAGCCTATGCTGATCATCGCATCCCTCAACAATGCCGAATACTCCCCCGAAAACCTCAGGCTTGCGGGTCAGGTGACGCTTTTGGGCTTTGGTCTTCATATCTTTGTCGCAGGCTTTGCTTATTTTCTTTGTAAGCTGATCAAGCGGAACTTTAACAAGGCTAAGATCTTTGAGTTTTCCTTGGTCTTCGGCAACTGCGGATTCATCGGCTTCCCCATTCTCGATTCGCTTTTGGGAAAGGGCTTTGGAAGCTTTCTCGGCGCCTTTTACGTCATCAGCTTCCATCTCTTCTTCTGGACTTGGGGTATTCTGATCTTCGCCCGCGGACGCGACGACATCAAGCTGACCCCCAAGAAGATCTTTCTCAATTTTGGAACGGTTCCCTGCGCCATCGGCGTGCTGCTCTATTTCCTCAAGCCAATATTCGTGGCCCCCGATTTTATAGGGAATTTCATGAATTATATGGGAAATCTTTGCACACCTATTTCGGTATTGGTAACCGGAGCACTGCTGGCAACCATCTCGCTGCGCCGGATGTTCACCGACTGGAAGCTGTATCTGCATTCGCTTCTGAAGCTGATCCTCTTCCCTCTGGCAGTCTGCGTGCTGGCTACGGTCATAGGGCTCCCCGAGCTTCTGATCCTGCTTGCTACGGCAATGGCGGCAGTTCCCTGCGGCGCAAGCGTCTCCATGCTTGCCGAGCTTTATGATATCGAGCCTGCATACGCATCGCAAACCGTGGGAATGACGTCCATCCTTTCCACCGTCACCCTGCCCGTGATCATGCTCGCGGCAGAGTGGATTGTGTCCCTGATCTGATCTCATAAATAAAAATTCATTAGAGATAGCGTTGCCTTGAAACATAATCTTCACGGCTACGCTATCTCTTTAAAATATAGAAAAACTTGTAGGGACAGGCGTCCTCGACTGTCCGAGAAGAAAAAAGGCTTGCTTTTTGTACGGCTATGGATATATGTAGCCATATACAAAGCAAAAAACATGCTTCTTGGACAGTCGAGGACGCCTGTCCCTACACGTGTATGGTAAAATTTTTCAGGAAATAGCGTAGCCATAAGGCTTGGCTTTTCAAAAAGGCGCTTTTTCTTATAAAAGATCCTGCCAGAATCTGCCTTGAATAACCTACGTTCCCTTGCGGCAATACTTTTTTTGTAAGAAAAAACGGAGTATGGGAATGTATTATAATAAGGTTGAAATTTGCGGCGTGAATACGTCGGACCTCAAGGTTTTGACCGATGAAGAAAAGCACGCGCTGCTTCTGCGCGCCCGAAGCGGAGACGAAAACGCACGGCAGGAGCTGATCAGCGGAAATCTGCGTCTTGTGCTTTCGATCATCCAGCGTTTTACGAACAGAAAAGAAAATATGGATGATCTTTTTCAGGTGGGGTGCATTGGACTTGTCAAGGCGGTGGATAATTTCAACGTGGAAATGGACGTCAAATTCTCCACCTACGCGGTGCCCATGATCATTGGAGAGATCCGACGCTACCTGAGAGACAACAACGCCATTCGCATCAGCCGCTCGGTCAGAGACCTTGCCTACCGCGCCATGCAGGTGCGTGAGGAGCTGATCGCCAGAAAAGAAAGCGAGCCCACGGTGGACGAGATCGCGGCAAGGCTGGGAGAAAAGCGCGAGGCGGTGCTTCACGCCATGGAGGCGATCGTAGAACCGATCTCGCTCTACGAGCCCGTGACCAACGAGGGAGGAGATTCCCTCTATCTCATGGATCAGCTTGCCGATACCTCGGGAGGCGACGAGGCGTGGCTGGAGAACATCGTGCTTCGCGAAGCCATGAAGGTCCTCAGCGAGCGCGAAAAAAAGATCATCAATCTGCGCTTTTACAACAACAAGACTCAAATGGAAATCGCCGACGAGATCGGCATTTCTCAAGCCCAGGTCTCGCGCCTTGAAAAAGGAGCGCTGGAGAAGATGAGAAAGCAGTTGTAAAAAAGAAGTGGGGAAGAAGCCTATTGAAAAAGTGCTTCTTCCCTACCTTTCTGAAAAACGAAAAGAACAGCATTCAAATCTTCTGATCTTTTTTACGAAGTTTTGCTTGCATTTTTGAAAGAAATATGCTATAATAAAGTGGTAGATATTCTATCAAGAGAGCGACGTTGCCTGTTCCTGTCTGCGGCAGCCGGATTGGTTCAAACATTCTGTTTCGCTCGTGCCTCTCTGTATTACGATTCTGTCGGTTCTGCCCGGATGACGATATCGAGAGAGGAGGAACAAAAAGCAGCATGGAACAGCTGAATTACATCAAAAGTGAAATTGAAAGGCTTTACAAAACGAATCCTGATATTCATATCAGCGTCAACCGCATGCGTCCGAGAATCCTTGTAGAAGCCTCGCCCGCAAAAATCGTAGGCGTTTACAAAAACATTTTCCAGATTGAAGAATCGGTCAGCGGAAGACTCCCTGCCAAGCACACCTTTCAATACGGAGAGGTGCTGATCGGGCAGGTAGCAATCAAGGAATTGGACTACGTGCCGCCCCTTCGGGGAGCGGGAAAGAAACAATAATTTCTCGTAATCAAAATCGCCCACCAACACAAAAGAGAGATGCGTAAGCATCTCTCTTTTGTGTTGCGAAAAAGCGCGCAAACGGTGCGTAAGTGTAGGTAAAAACGCAAAAAGGTGCGTTATACGGTTCGCAATAACAAATCAAAATAAAGCTTTATTATCGTTAACATACTTTGTGATGTTTTTTAAGCCATCATCAAATGATAAAAATATTTTATCTTGATTTTTTATTTCGGCAACATAGTAAAATGTTGAATCCATATAAATCCACGTTGAGCATTTTACAGTAATTCTATCGCCCTCGCGTATTTCTTCTTTAGCAAGGACTTCACTGAGAGCTTTACAGTTATCGCCCACTAATTCCAGTCTGATTTCTT
>SVSL01000102.1 GCA_015064315.1 Oscillospiraceae bacterium | reverse complement strand
CAAAGTAGATGAATATTTGACTAAGATAAGGCAGGGCGATAGCTCTGCCTTAGACCCGTTGTACGAGGAAACGGCAAAACCGCTTTACTCTCTTTGTTATACATACACGCACAATCATCACGACAGCGAGGATGCGCTATCCGAAACCTATTTGACAGTCGTGCGCAACATAGATAAATACCGAGGTGAAAACGGCTTTAATTGGCTTTATACCATAGCAAAGAACATTTGCCTTAATATGTTGCGAAAGAACGCTCGCATTGTTTCGGTTGATTATGATGATGAAGAAACCGTCAATACTCTCGGACTCGGTGAGGAAGATGCTCCGCACGTTTACGACGAAAGCGGTATCATCGCGCTATCCGAAAAGGTATTAAACGAAAATGAATTCCGCATAGTCATGCTACATGCCGTAAACGATGTGAAATTCAAGGATATTGCCAAGATCGTGGGAGGACTTGAAAGCACGGTGCGATGGCAATACAACAACGCAATCAAGAAAGTGAAAAACGCTTACGAAAGGAGGGGATCGAGTTGACAGATAAGGATTTTGAAAAGCTATTTAAACAAAGTGAAGAAATAACACCCCGTGCCGATTTAAAAAACGAAATTCTTGCTAAGGCAAAGCAAGAGATGGCAACCACAGCTATCAAAAAAGAAAAGAAATCTCCTCGCATATCCCCTCTTGCAAAAAGACTTATGCCGATTGCGGCATGCTTCGTGTTCGTATTTATACTGATTGGTGGTATGCTCGGTCTGGGTAACGAGAATTATCAGACCGTATATATAGACGTTAACCCATCGGTTGCGCTTAACGTGAACCGCTTTGGCAAGGTAAGCAGCGTAGAATATCTTAACGAGGATGCCGAGAAAGCACTGAACGGCATCAAGCTCAAGGGCTTATCCGCCGAGGATGCACTTGAAAAGATGATCGATGCGTATGACGATGCAGGTTATTTTGAGAACGAAGCAGAGATCTACATCAGCGCAGTATCCGAGAAAAACAAGAACTACGATAAGCTCCTCTCCAAAATGCAGGAACGAGCAGAAAAGGTCAAGGGCGAGAGAGGCTATTCTATAAACGTAAACAAGTTGACCGCAGAAGATAGAACTGAGGCAAAGGAATATGATATCTCTCCCGGTAAGTACCGTATAATCTCCGAGATTATCGAGAAGCATCCAACCTATACAGTCGAGGGCTTGAAGGATAAGTCTATGGCAGAACTGAAGGATATGCTGACAAACGATAACGGAAACGAGAACGGCAAGGAACACGGAAAAGGAAGAAAATAACACACGAAGGGCTGACGAAAACAATCGTCAGCCCTCAAAATTTGCGGCGGTGGAAACAAAGTAAAACAGGTTACGGCTTCATCACCTTGATAAAGCGGAACATTTCGTCAGGACCTTCATCTGGATCACGCTCATCGTCATCGGGCATCGGATGGTCGGGCTGAAAATATTCACACCAAAATTGGTCGATCTGAAAGCCGCACTTGTTGACGTAAAAATGAATATTGCGCTTTTCAAAATAGGGCGTGCAGGTCTCCCAAACCTTAGTCTCGGGGTGCAGAGCCTCAACCGCTTGCCATGCACCGTAGCCAATGCCCCTGGTGTGCTCCTCGGGGGAGACGAACAGGATCTCCAGCTCGTTATGGTTGGTTTCTTTGTTAATTTTCAGGATCACACCGCCAACCCGTCTGCCGTCGACAACGATGCGGTAGGTCTCGCTATCGGGCGAGTCGATACAACGCTCGATGGTTTTGCGAGAGATGATCTCACCGTCAAAATCAATGTGGTCATCGCGTTTTCCGAATTCCTCGATCGCTCCGTACTTGAACGCCCATTGATTGTCAAGAATGAATTGCTCACGGTCGTCTGCCGTAAGCGGCACAAGAGTAACCTTCGTGTTTTTCATAAAATACCTCCGAAAATAAAAATAGAGCTCAGGCTTTGCGAATGCAATAACCCAAGCTCACTTGGACACCTAATCCGGCATTACGGTACTACGGTACACAGCCTCCGGTGACATATTATTAGATTTACGCCGATTTGACCGCAAAAAGCAGTCAAATCGGTAATTTTGGTCGGAATGACAGGATTTGAACCTGCGACATCCTGGTCCCAAACCAGGCGCGCTACCAACTGCGCTACATCCCGATATTCAATTTTTTGTTCAAATCCGTGACAGGATTTGTTCTCGCTGCGGCTCGGTCACCTCGCGGTTCTGACTTGCCCCCGGCAAGTCATTCATTGCCGCTCAGCCGTTCGCTGCGCTCACTACCTGCGGCATCGACGTCCCAAACGTCGCGCGCTACCTGCTTCGCCGTAGGCGAAGTGTTTGCGCACACACCCCGGAGTAAATGCAAAATGCAAAATAAAGATTGTGCTTTTGCGCATCTTGATTTTCCATATCCCAAATTATAACAGATTTTGCTTCAAAAGTCAATAGTTTTTTTGGTTTTTCTTTTTTTTGTGGCGCGTTTTTGATTGCTTTTTTCTTGACTTTTTCGAGTTCTTTTGATATAATATCCCTTGAGGAATCCAAGGGGAGGAGGCGAGACCATGACGAAAAAACAAAAGAAAGAACGCATGGCGTTGATCTGTGAAAAGCTCAAGGAGGTCTATCCCGAGGCGCTCTGCGCGCTGGAGTGGGGAGGCGATCCTTGGAAGCTTCTGATCATGGGGCGACTCTCGGCGCAATGCACCGACGCCCGTGTGAATCTGGTCTGCCGCGATCTATTTGCCGCATTTCCGACCCCCGAGGCGATGGCAGAGGCTCCCATCGAGGAGATCGAAAAGCACGTGCGCTCCTGTGGGCTCTATCACGTCAAGGCGCAGAACACCAAGGACGCCTCGCGGATGCTGGTGGAGGATTTTGGTGGCGTTCTGCCCGACACCATGGAGGAGCTGCTCAAATTCCCCGGCGTGGGGCGCAAGGTGGCGAATCTGCTTCTTGGCGACATCTATCACAAGGGCGGCATTGTTGCCGACACCCACTGCATTCGCATCTGCGGACGCTTTGGAATGTACCCCCGGACCCTGAAGGACCCCGTCAAGGTGGAGCGTATCATGGGGGAGCTGATGCCCAAAGAAGAGCAGAGTGATTTCTGCCACCGCATCGTGCAATTCGGGCGAGACGTCTGCTCGGCGCGCGCTCCCAAATGTGGGGAATGTCCGCTGAGGGAGTTGTGTGAGATGGGGAAGAACGCAGAAGCAAAATAAGAAAGGGGACAAGAAAATGTGTATTGTTTGTGATCGGATCAATATGATCAAAGAAGGAACCAACCCGTATTTTGTCAAAGAATTGGAAACGGGTTATGTGGTGATTGGTGACAATCAACATTTTAAGGGATACACGTTGTTTCTTGGAAAAGAACATAAAACGGAGCTGTTCGAGCTGGAACATCCTAAGAAAATGAAATTTTTGGAAGAGATGTCTATTGTGGCAGAAGCCGTTTCCAACGCGTTCGGTGCGGAAAAGATGAATTATGAATTGTTAGGAAATGGAGATTCCCACATTCATTGGCATCTGTTTCCAAGGGTGAGCGGAGATATAGAGAACTACGGAAATAAGGGAAAGGGTCCTGTTTGGTGGTACCCAATGGAAAAAATGTATAGTTCTGATAATCGACCTTCGGAATTTGAATTGAAAGAAATGAAAGAAAAACTGTTGGCGGAATTGGAAAAACTTTTATAGTGTTCAAATAAGGAGTATCGGTATGTCAAACTACATCATGGATTTAAAGTTCGACTCCAAAACGCTTCGCATTTTTTCGCTCAGGATAACATGTAAAATTCAAGTTTTAGACAAAAACGAACGTGCGCCCCTCCGACAAGGAGGGGCGCGGTTTTACATTCTTTGAGTTCTCGTTTTCGTGCGGTGTGACGTTTTACGAAAAATACTCCGCTACAAACGATCTGAAGTCATTGCTTCCGCATCCAAGCCAAGCCACAGCGCGGTGGCTATGGGGAAGGATCATCAATCGCTGACCGCGCATGCCGCCCTTGCTGTAAGCTTTGCCGTCGGGCTGCTGCTTCAACTCGTATCCCTTGGAGAATACCGTGTCAACCCATTCTTCCGAGAGGATGCGCTCTCCCTCGTACACGCCGCGATCCAGATAGAGGGCGCCCAGCTTGATCAGATCCTCGATGCGCAAATAAAGACCTGTCGCGCCCATGGCGTGTCCCATGGTGCAATGGCTCCATGCGGCTTCGCGGAATCTCATGGGAGCAAACAGATACTTCCAAAGGAAATTGTCCAGAGGCATTCCGGCTCTCTTTTCCACGATTCTCGAAAGCAGATAATACGCCGCATCGGTGTAGGTTGATTGGGTTCTGTCAAAGTCCTCGCGGATGGGAGCGTTCAAGACATAGGAAAGATAATCGCACCCAAAGGCGGTGGCATCCTGACTGTCAATATCCAAAAAGTTCTTTGCAAGCCCTACCTTGTGGAGCAGAAGCATCTCCACGTCGGTTTGTTTCCATACGGGATGATAGGTGGTGGGAAGCTCGTCGGCAAGCAGATCGGTGAGGATCTCCCGGATGGAAAGGAGTCCGCGATCCATCAAAAGTCCGACTGCCGTTACCACAAACGCCTTTGCGATGGAGTAAACATTCTGGCATGGATTTGTGATACTGAGGGATTCGGTTTGAATTCCGTCCTCGCCGTATTCGGCAATGAAAAAGACGTTGGCATCCTCGTGCCGCAGGATCTCTTTCTTAAAATCTTGTAAAAATTGACTCATGAGGATCTCCTTGGGGGCTTTGTATTCGAAAAAAGCTGTTTTGTGAAGAAATATGATACGTTTTCAGGAAATAAGAAAGGCTCCCTTGTGTAAAGGGAGCTCCGCCGAAGGCGGCGAAGGATTGTTTTTCGTTTTTACAACCCCTCCGCCTCGTTTCTTGGTACCTCCCCCCCTTGCACAGGGGAGGCTTCATGCAAAATCATAGAAATGCGAAGGTCTCTTTTTGGGGATTATTTTCCAATAACCTTCCACATTTCCTTGCAGTTGGCAACGATGTCGCCCTTCATCATAAAGCTGCCGCCGATTGCCGCGATCTTGTCGAATTCCAGGAACTCGTTGATGTTGGAGAGATCTACGCCGCCGGTGGGCAGGAAGCGTACCTGCGGGAAGGGAGCGCACAGGGCCTTGAGTGCCTTGAGACCGCCGTATACATTGGCGGGGAAGAACTTGAGGGTGGTGATGCCCAGCTCCAGTGCCTGCATGATCTCGGTGGGGGTTACGCAACCGGGAAGATAAGGAACGCCTGCCTCCTCGCAGATCTTTGCGACCTCAACGGAAAGACCGGGGGAAACGATAAACTTTGCTCCGGCCTCCAGAGCAGCCTTTGCCTGCGCGCCGTTGATGACGGTGCCGGCACCGATGTTCATTTCGGGGAAGTTCTTCACACCCTCGCGGATGGCGTCAGCCGCGCAAGCGGTGCGGAAGGTGATCTCGGCTACGGGAACGCCACCGTCCATGAGTGCTTGCAGAGTGGGGATGGTATCCTCGATTTTTTGAATGACGACTACGGGTACTACGGGGCAAGTGCCAAAATTAGGTTGAACCATGACAGAATCTCCTTGTGTATTGATTTTTTCTGTTCCTATTTTACCACAGAGTCTTTAAAAAGTCAATAAATTCAAGGAAAAAACTCTCTTTAGAAAGGAAAGAAAAAAGTTTTGCCAAAAAAAAGAAAATTTTTTGATTTTTTTTGCAAAATCCTATTGCAATTTCCTTTGAAATGTGATACAATATCGGTATTGTGAAAGCGTGTGCCCGTTGGAAGGCGCTTCCGCGGACAAAGTGATTTTTTATTTTTTGGAGGTTTACTATGTTTGGATTCCTTGCCGCAACCGGCGAAAAGATGGTGTTTGCCACTTCTCAGAAGATTCAGATCGTGCTTGGCGGTCTTTTGGTGCTTCTTGCAATTGCTTTGGTCATTCTCGTATTGAAGCAGTCCGGCAAAGAGAAGGGCCTTTCCGGTACCATCGCAGGCGGAGCAGAGACTTATTTTGGTAAAAATCAGGGACAGAGCGGCGACAAGAAGCTTTCTAAGGCTACCATCGTTCTGGCGATCCTCATCGTAATCGTAACCGTTGTGCTTACGGTTTTGGCTTACAGATACAACCTGCTTGGCTACAATCCCGATTTCAGGTTCTGATATCGGATCAAAAAAAGAAGACGCGTGTGGCGTCTTCTTTTTTTATTTTTATTTTTATTGTAATCCGAAAACCACCAGCAGTGCTGGTGGTTCCAAAGAGCTTTCGCTTTGCGCAATCCCGCCGCAGCGGAAGGCTCCCTTGTGTAAAGGGAGCTGTCGCCGAAGGCGACTGAGGGATTGTACT
>SVSL01000101.1 GCA_015064315.1 Oscillospiraceae bacterium | reverse complement strand
CTCATAATCCTCTTTCATTGCCGACATATCCCGAATAAAGCCGCTCCGTGCCCAAAACGCGGTCGTGTCGAAGGCAGGCTTGCCCGCATCCGGCCCCTTCTCGCCGTACCCCAAAACCGAGGCATAGATCAGACGCGGATAGGTCTCCTTTAAGTCCTCATAGGAAAGTCCCAGCTTCTTAAGAGACGTGGAACGAATGTTCGTAACCAGCACGTCTGCCTGCCCCAGAAGCTTTTGAAAAATCTCCATTCCATCCGCACTCTTGAGGTTCAGGGCAACGTGCTTTTTCCCCGAATTGTAAAGATCGAAGATAGGGTTTTCCCGTTCCTCAAAGCGATACGGCAAAAAGTTGATTCCCGACCGACGCCAGCTGTCTCCCGTAAGCGATTCGACCTTGATGACCTCCGCGCCCATATCCGAAAGCAATCTGGCGGCGGTTGGTCCGCAAACAAAGGTGGAAAGTTCCAACACCCGAACGCCTGCCAGTGGCATATCTTGTTTCATAAAAGGATCTCCTTTTATTTTTATTTGGAAACGATCGCCGCTCCGCTCGCAATCATCTCCTTGATCTCTTCGTCGGTGTACCCAAGGGAGCTGAGAATCTCCACGGTATCGGCGCCGACAGCGGGAGCGGGCTTGGTGGGAGGTGGTGTAAAGGATTCCATTTCAATCGGGCTCGCGGGCATCACGTCCACGTTTCCGTTTCGGAATTTCACATGCTCAAGATATCCGTTTTCCCACGCCTGAGGATCCTTTGGCACGTCACGGAAGTGCGCCATATATACAACGGGAAGGTCATTCTCTCGTCCGTACTCTGCCCAATATTTTGCGGGCTTCTTTTTGAGTGCCTCAGCAAAATATCCGATCAGCTCCTTGCGGTTTTCCCACCGTCCGGCTCCTGTGTTGAAGCGGGGATCCTCCAGCAGCTCAGGCTGCTCGATCATCTCAAAAAATCTGGGCAGGTTTTTCGCAACTCCTCCGGGAAAATAAATCCATTCGCCATCCGAACATTCATAGCCACCCGTGAAACCGCCATCCGAGCGCATACGGGGATACTTCCTGCCAAAGGGCTCTTGGGAAATGGCGATCATCGTACCCATGCAGAACACACCGTTGTGATAAAGCGTGGAAGTGACATAATCTCCCTGCCCCGTTAGCGTGCGGCGGTAGAGCGCGGCACAGATCTCTCCCATCAAGAGGTATCCCGTGGCGGTATCTCCCACGCTGGAAGGGCTTCCTACGGGATTATACGTGCCGTTCTCGTCTACGATGCCCATGTCGCGGAAGAATCCGCTTCGTGCCCAAAACGCTGTCGTGTCATAGGCGGGCGCAGCCGCGTCGGGCCCTTTTTTACCAAAGCCAAGCACCGCTCCGTAGATCAACGACGGAAAGCGCTCCTTCAAATCCTCGTAGGAGAGCCCCAATCTCTTCATTACTGCAGGACGAAGATTGGTGATGAACACGTCTGCATCCTCCAAAAGCTTAAAGATAGCTTCCTTTCCCTCGGGGGTCTTCGCATTCAATGAAATATGCTTTTTTCCTGTATTGTAGATGTCAAAAACGGGGTTTTCGTCCTCGTTGAAACGAGGGGAATATCCAACGCCGGCAGGGCGCCAGCTATCCCCGGTAGGGGCCTCCACCTTGATGACCTCCGCGCCCATGTCCGCCAAAAGTCTTGCCGCACAGGGGGCTGCCACGTAGACTGCCATCTCCACAACCTTAATTCCGCTCAATGGTCCTTGATTCATATAGTTCTCCTTCTCTTATGTTTAATTATTGGCAAAATTCCATTGCGCTCAAAGCAAAGATCTTGGCGCAGTCCAGCACTTCCTTGAGGGTGATACGCTCGTTTGCCGCATGTGTGTTGGGAGGTTGAGGACCGAATACCACACAGGGGGTATACGGATTGATCACATCGCCGTCACAGCCCGCGATCCAACAGGATACCGCCCCTCTCTTCCCTAACACGTCGGCACAAGCGTCCTGCATGATACCCACCGCAGGATGGGATGCATCGGAGGAAAATCCGCGATTCTGCGTCAGCACCTCTATTTCGGGAGGATTATCACGAAGCCAAAGGTCACTCATGGCGACACCCTCAACGGTTTCGCGAATGATATCCAGAACCTCCTCGCTTGTGTAGCAGGAAGGAAACTGAACCTTGTAGGTCACGCTGACCTCTCCGATGATCGAATTATTTGTGCCGCCCTCTATACCGACGGGGCAGATGGTAACGGCACCCACGCCCATTCGGTTCAACGTATCGGTTCCGCCCGATCCCTTCAAGCCGCCTCGCTCGTGATTCAACGAAAGATCACGCTCTAAGCGGTAGAGTGCATCAATGACGAGCATCGCCTTCTGCAAGGCATCCACGCCTCCCTTGTGGCCTCTGCCCCAAACCGTGTGAGGCTGAGGGAAAACGCAAACGTGGCGCAAGCAGTAGTGGGTCGCTTTTCCGCAGATTTTGATTTTCAACGTGGTGCTGCAAGGCGTCTCGGGACAGATCTCCATATTGGAGCCCTCACAGATAATACAGAAATCCGGCTTTTTCTCCATCGATGCCACCATAGCACCCGCACCGTGACGGGCTCGATCCTCCTTGCCGGCTTCCTCACCCACCGAGCTAAGCAGAGAAACGTCGCCCGAAAGCTGTACGTCACAAGCCTTCAAGGCATTCATTGCCATCATTGCCGCGGCAATGCCCCATTTGTCGTCACCCGAGCCTCTGCCGTGAATCCAGGTTCCGTCAAACTCTCCCGAAAAGGGATCCCGATCCCATTTCTCATAGGGCTGAACCTTGACCGTATCCGAATGGGCATCTAACAAGAGCGTTTTTCCATCACCGTTTCCCCGATACGTAATTAACACACAAGGACGCTTCTGCTTCTCGTCGAAGGCACGCGAGATCACCTCAAAGCCGGCATCTTCGGCATAATGCCGAACAAACTGCTGCACCTCAAATTCCTCTCCCGAATAGGAGGGAATCCGAATCATATCGGACAATAGCGTTTGAAGATCCGTCTTGTGGTCCTCAAGCCATTGTAATACCTGTTGTTTCTGTTCCATAACGATCTCCTTTGCATACGAGAATTTCCGAATAGTTGTATATGTAATGATATCAAACAGATCCGTCTCTTATCTTACAGAATCTGACACGGCCCGAAAATCAAGGTCATCAACGCATACATGATCGGCATCGAAACAATGCATAGCGTATGCGAGATGAGTGCCATGCTGGCGCCGATTTTCGGATTGCCGCCGTAAGCCTCGGGAAATACAATGGTATTCAGGCCGAGTGCGGAGGCGGTGGCAAAAAAGCCGAGGTAAAGCACACTGTTGCCGATATGCATATCAAAGTAGCCGTTGAGCAACTCCTTGGTACAAAACAGGACGGCAACGATGATCGCGGGGATCACGAAGAGACGAAGGAGCGTCGCCACGTATACCTTTTTGTCCCTCAGTATCTCCCTCACGTTGTAGGATGCAATGGTAAAGCCCGCAAGCAGCATGGCAACGGGCCCCATGCAAGCCTTCAAGGAGTTGATGGCGGAGGAAAGAAAGGTCGGAATATATGCCCCCACTCCGCTAAGGCCCATCACAACACCGAAAGCCAAGGCAACGGTGGAAGGATTCAGGATTTTTTTGAGCGGATTGCTTTTCTTATCGCTGGGAACCAGATTGCTGACACCCCACGTGTAAATACCGATGGTAATCGGAAGACAGTAGAGCTTATAATAGGAAAGCATAGAATCACCCAGCAGCATCTGAACCAAAGGATCGCCCATGTATCCACTGTTGGCAAATGCCATAGCGTATGCATAGATCCCCCGTTCAGAGCTCTTTTTGCGGACGAAGACCCGAGAAAGGATCAGCGAAATACCGATGGCAACAAACAACGCCACGCTCGCCAGACCGACGTTGATGGCATGGGTGGAAACCGTGCTCCACGTGCAGAAGGTCACCACAGTACTGAAGGTAAGGGCAGGACAGAAAACCCAGTTTTCCAGCTTTGCCATAACCTGTCCCGCCGAGTCAGGCAGAAGGTGGGTTTTATGCAGGACAAATCCCAACGCAATGCAAAAGAAGAGCAAAAGCATGGGGTTGAGAGTTGCGATGAGAATACTCATCATAAAATTCTCCTCTTTGTAAAAACAGTTATCAATACTCAAAAAAATGTCAAGCCAAGCAAATATTTGATTTAGTGCTCCAACGCCGCGCGGATCTCCATAATACGTGCAGAGCGATCTCCCCAAGTAGCAAGGACGTTCACGCGGATTTTCTCAACCGTCAGCATCTCAAAACGGTGAATGCGCTTTCTCATAAAGTTCCCTTCCACTTCCGCGATCTTCTTCCACTCGCCGTTGACAAGCACCGCTACCTCATAATCCTTGACGCAAAGCGGAACATGGGGAATTTTAATGCCCCAACAGGTTCCGGGATTGGTCATGTCGGTATCGAACACCACACTGACCGAATTGATGCACGAGGCCTCCTTGAAGGACAGCTCGATCCATTGCGGAAGATCCTGCTTGGGATCGGAGACCCATTCGTAGGTTTCGGGACTACGAATACGGGATACCCCGTTTATGACATTCTCGGGAGAGCAGTTTGCTTTTTCTTCCTTGGGCTCAAACACAAGCAACTCATAGTTTGCGCCTGACCATTTGATCCATTGACCGTTTTCTCCTCTCTTTCCACAGAGGTTGTAGAAGGAAAGATTGGTCAGATATCTCCAGCTGATGCCCTCAGCCGCTTCGATCCAAAACTCAAGCTTGCCGCTGGGATGCTTCTCGTCGGGAGCAACGGGAATATGGATATCGATCTTCATCCATCCCTCATGCATGGGAGGAACCACCGCCTCGGAGCCGTAAGGCTTATGATCGGGGGTGAAGGTATCAATATCTCCCTTCAACCGACCAAAGACCTTGATGGTGGTTGGCTCGCTGTTGTCGGAGCGGAGCCATACCCAGACCGCCTCAATATTGCCGTGAATATTTTTATTAAAGCTGGTTGTTGCCAAGCGCGCCACATCCAACGCCACAGGCGGATTGACCGTGCCGTGTCTTGCGGCAAAAATCTCTTCGGTGGAAACCGAGGAGGCAGTTACACTTGCGGTTCGGCAAGGATCTCCCTCATCCTCGTTCACAAGACCCGGAATGAACATATCATCCTTGAGAAGCTCCTGCTGCAACGCCTTGATATGACGCTGATAGATTCCTCTGGGTGTTTCTCCCAAACGAATACACATAGCGGCGGCGGTACCCGCAGCCTGTCCCAACGTAGCAATGGTGTTCTGCACACGAACCGTACCCAACGCCACGTGCGTTACGCTGATATTTCTACCCGCAAAGAAAAGATTATCGATATTTGCGGAATACAGACAACGGTAAGGGATCGTAGGCATGGGAACCTTTACCGCGGCATAAAGCGGACCTTTTTTGCCCGAATAGATTCCCTCGGGATGATGCAGGTCTACCGCCCATCCCGAATAGGAGACGGCATCCTCAAAACGGCGTCCGGACGTGGCGTCCTCCTGCGTCATGATATAATCACCGACCAATCTGCGCGACTCACGGCGACCGTTATAGACACTGACGAAGCGCATACGGTAATTCTGCGCCCTCTCCTTTTGCGACCAATCATTCTTGATGTGATCGTAATACCCGAGAATGATCATCAAAAGCGCATCACGCGTTTCTTCTCCGTCCCACATATCGTCGTAAACGTTGGGAGCCTCCAGCCACCACATCAAGCTCGCGCCGTCTCCGTTGATGACTCTGCCAAACTCCTCATCGCTTTTAGGAAGCGGAGGAACCCACTCGGGCGCGTGATATTCCACAGGCTCGTCGGTTTTGAAGAAATACGGACGGTTTCCCGATTTAATGCAACCGCTCATGGTCATGGTATCGGCCGCCTCGGGAGCGATCCCCTCCCCATGCTGCCATGCGGCTTCTCTTCCAAAACGACATTTTGCGCCCGCATAATATCCCAGCCATGCGTCACCCGTGCAATCCATAAACAGCTTTGCGGTAAAATGCGTTTTTTCAAGAGTACGAATATTCATAGCATATACGCCGCGAATCCGAGAAGGAGAGGACATATCTGCCGCATACACGTGATTGTCATACAGCAACGTAATATTGGGTTCTGCCGTTACAAGCTTGGTGATGGCTCTCTCCCAATCTCCGAAATTCTCCTTTTCACAGTCGCGCAGACGGCGGATCTCCTCCGCGATTCCGCTCTCTCTCGCATTGATGTGACCATTCATCGCTCCGTCAAAGGTGATTCCCACCTCCGAGCTTCCGTTTCCGCCCAATACGGAACGGTCCTGTAAAAGAAGAACCTTGATTCCCTTACGCGCTGCCGCGATTGCCGCGGGACAGCCGCCGGGACCGCCTCCGACAACGATCAGATCAAAGTCTCCGCCCTCCTTGACCTCGTTGCTCACACCCTTGGCGTACGCACGGTCCTGATGAATGCGATCGATCTCACGGGACGGAAGG
>SVSL01000100.1 GCA_015064315.1 Oscillospiraceae bacterium | reverse complement strand
GGACGGCGCCTCGACGTCCCGAGAACAATGTTTTTTGATCCGCCTCGATCTGTTGATGCAGTTTAAAATTTGCCCGTAGGGGCGATTCACGAATCGCCCGCCCTTAAACAGACGAAACTCCTTAGCCACTTTCTTTTGACACCACAGGTGTATTGACCGTAGGGGCGAACTGTGTTCGCCCGCCCTGAAGCAGGCAAAACTTCTTAGCCACTTTTCTTTTTGACACCACGGGCGCAAAAAGAAAAGTTTACAAAAGAAAAACGCCGTTTGGGGAGTTTCGCGCTCTGCGGAGCGCGAGGAGGCTTACGCAGCCTCCACTGCGCCACCTTTTAAAAAAGGTGGACGAAAACTTTCACACTGGGTTTGTGCAAACATCAATGCTTCACACCGGGTGCGGTGCAAATTTTGAAATTTCATCTTCTCTTCTTTGACGTTCTTGAAAAAGGATAGGGGTGCGGGGGAAGGAGAAAGCTTCTTTTAAGAAGCTTTCTCCTTCCCCCGCGGTCTTATTGGTATCTTTTAGAACAATCCGGAGATCTTGCCGTCCTCGTCCACGTCAATTCGGAGCGCGGCGGGAGACTTGGGAAGTCCGGGCATGGTCATAATATCACCCGTGAGAGCCACGATAAAGCCGGCACCTGCGCTGACCTTTACGTTGCGAACCGTCACGGTGAAGTTCTCGGGCGCGCCAAGCTTGGTGGCATCATCCGAGAAGCTGTACTGGGTCTTTGCCATACATACGGGCAGCTGATCAAAGCCGAGAGACGCCAGCTTTGCAATTTCCTTCTTTGCAGAAGGCGCAAAGGTCACGCCGCTTCCGCGGTAGACGTTCTTCACAATCGCTTCGATCTTATCCTCAATAGAGCCCTCCAAAGAGTAGCTGAAGCTGAAATCATTGGGCTCCTCGCACAGGCGTACCACCTCACGCGCCAGCTCCTCGCCGCCCTTGCCGCCTTCTGCCCAAACGTTGGAAAGCACCACGTTTACGCCCAAAGCCTTGCATTTTTCAATGATGGCGTTGACCTCGGCATCGGTATCGGTGGGGAAACGGTTCACGGCTACCACGCAGGGCAGCTTGTAAACGTCCTTGATGTTGGAAACGTGACGAAGCAGATTGGGAATACCGATCTCCAGAGCCTCCAGATTTTCATTTCCAAGCTCGGTTTTTGCAACGCCGCCGTGCATCTTCAGCGCGCGGATGGTAGCAACCACCACAACTGCGCTGGGAGTGAGTCCGGCATAGCGGCATTTGATATCCAAGAACTTCTCAGCGCCCAGATCGGCTCCAAAGCCTGCCTCGGTAATAGCGTAATCGCCAAGCTTCATTGCCATCTTGGTGGCGATGACCGAGTTACAGCCGTGTGCGATGTTTGCAAAGGGACCGCCGTGTACGAATGCGGGCGTTCCCTCCAGGGTCTGCACCAGATTGGGCTTGAGGGCATCCTTGAGGAGTGCCGCCATAGCGCCAACCGCACCGATCTGACCTGCGGTTACGGGCTCATCGTTGTAGGTGTATGCCACCACGATGCGAGACAGGCGCTCCTTGAGGTCGGTGATCGAGTTGGCAAGGCAGAACACCGCCATGATCTCGGAGGCAACGGTAATATCAAAGCCGTCCTCACGGGGAACGCCGTTGATGCGTCCGCCCAGGCCGTCGGTTACAAAACGAAGCTGACGGTCGTTCATATCCACACAACGCTTCCAGGTGATGCGTCTGGGATCAATGTTCAGGGCATTTCCCTGATGAATATGGTTATCCAGCATAGCGGCAAGCAGATTGTTTGCCGCGCCAATGGCATGGAAGTCACCGGTAAAGTGCAGGTTGATATCCTCCATGGGAACCACCTGGGCGTATCCGCCGCCGGCGGCGCCGCCCTTGATACCGAACACGGGTCCCAAGGAGGGCTCACGGAGCGCAACCACTACGTTTTTGCCGATGCGCTTCATGCCGTCCGCAAGACCAATGGTGGTGGTGGTCTTACCCTCACCCGCAGGGGTGGGGGTAATGGCGGTCACCAGAACCAGCTTGCCTTCCCCTCTTTTGGATTCCTTCAAAAGAGAGTAATCGACCTTTGCCTTGTATTTTCCGTATTGCTCAAGGTATTTATCATCCACCCCCGCAACCTTTGCGATCTCGGCGATGGGCTGCATCTTTGCGCTCTGCGCAATCTCAATGTCGGTCAGGTAAGCCATTGCTTTAGCCCTCCTTAAAATACTTAACTGCAGATTCAAACATCTTCATATCGTACTCGCCCACCACGTTGCGGTAGAGGCCTGCGCCGATACGCTCGCTGTGTCCCATCTTACCGAACACGCGTCCGTCGGGAGAGGTGATACCCTCAATGGCAAAGGTGGAGTTGTTGGGATTGTAACGGATATCGTCGGTAGCATTTCCGTCAAGATCCACGTACTGGGTTGCGATCTGTCCGTTGGCGGCAAGCTCGCGAACGATCTCGTCGGAAGCAAGGAAGCGTCCCTCACCGTGGGAGATCGGAACCGTGTAAACGTCGCCCACGTTGGTTGCCGCCAGCCAAGGAGACTTGTTGGAGGCAATGCGGATGCGAACCAGCTTGGACTGGTGGCGGGAAATGGTGTTAAAGGTCAGAGTAGGCGTATTTTCATCGGCATCAATGATCTTGCCGTAAGGAACCAGACCCAGCTTTACAAGGGCTTGGAAGCCGTTGCAGATACCGCACATCAGACCGTCACGGTTGCCCAGCAGGTTGTGAACCTCCTCCTTGATCCGGGCGTTGCGGAAGAATGCCATAATGAATTTACCCGAGCCGTCGGGCTCGTCACCGCCGGAAAATCCGCCGGGAACAAAGATCATCTGAGAACCTTTGAGCTCCTTGGCAAAGGTATCCACGCTGCGGGAAATGCCCTCGGAGGTCAGGTTGTTGATAACGAAGATCTTCGCGTCTGCGCCTGCGTCTCTCATCACCTTTGCGGTATCAAACTCGCAGTTGGTGCCGGGGAATACGGGAATGAGAACCTTGGGGCGAGCCACCTTGATGGCGGGAGCCGCGCGCTTCTCTGCAGAGAAGGAGAAGTTCTCGATCTTCTTAACGTCCTCGGTCTCGCGGCAGGGGAATACCCCCTCCAGCTTGCTCTCATAAGCCTTGCACAGTGCCGCCATATCGAGACTGATTTTGCCATACGTGATGGATCTTTCGCCCGTAACGCTACCGATCAGCTTGCCAATGGAGGCATCGTCGGTCTCCAGCAGGAAGGCGCCGTAATGATAAGCAAAGATCTCCTCAACCTTCACGCCGTCGGCGTAAGCAAAGCCGAAGCCGTTACCCATGCACATCTTCAGTACACCCTCGGCAATACCGCCGTAAACGGGGGTCCAAGCGGAAAGCACCTTACCGCTTCTCATCAGCGCGGTCACCTTTGCATAGATCTCCTTGAGGGATTCCACCTTGGGCAGACCGTTCTCGTCGTATTCGGGAGCGATCAGAACCACCTTGCTGCCTGCCTTCTTGAACTCACCGGTAATGACCTCGTCGGTCTTGCCCGTGGTAACGGCGAAGGAAACCAGGGTGGGAGGAACGTCCAGATCCTCAAAGGATCCGCTCATGGAGTCCTTACCGCCAATGGCGGCAATGCCCAGATCCATCTGCGCGCGGAAGCCACCCAGAAGTGCCGCCAGAGGCTTACCCCAGCGTGCGGGATCGCGGTTGGGCTTTTCAAAATATTCCTGGAAGGTCAGGTAAACGTCCTCAAAGGAAGCACCTGCCGCAACCAGCTTGGAAACGCTCTCCACAACGGCAAGGTACGCGCCGTGGTAGGGGCTCTTTTCGGTAATAAAGGGATTGTAGCCCCAGGACATATAGGAGCAAGCGTCGGTGTGCTTTTGCTCCACCGAAATCTTGTGAACCATTGCCTGAATGGGGGTGAGCTGATGCTTGCCGCCAAAGGGCATGAGCACGGTGCCGGCACCGATGGTGGAGTCAAAGCGCTCACTCAGTCCGCGCTTGGAGCATACGTTCAGATCCTCGGCAAGCGCCTCATAGCCCTTGGCAAAGTCGGAAACGGGCGCCTTGTGATAGTCCTCGATCTTGGCGGGCGCAATTTCGATGTGCTTCTCCGCACCGTTGGAATTGAGGAATTCACGGGAAAGATCCACAATGGTCTTTCCGTTCCAGTGCATACGGAGTCTGGGCTCCTCGGTAACGTGCGCTACCACGGTCGCCTCCAGATTTTCGGATGCCGCCAGCTCCATGAAGCGGGCAACGTCCTTCGCCTCAACCACAACCGCCATTCTCTCCTGGGATTCACTGATGGCAAGCTCGGTGCCGTCAAGACCCTCGTACTTCTTGGGAACTGCGTTCAGATCAATGTCCAGTCCGTCGGCAAGCTCGCCCACGGCAACCGAAACACCGCCCGCGCCAAAGTCGTTACAACGCTTGATCATACGGCAAGCCTCTGCGTTGCGGAACAAACGCTGAAGCTTTCTTTCCTCGGGGGCGTTACCCTTCTGAACCTCGGCCCCGCAGGTCTCAAGAGACTGAAGCGTGTGCTTCTTGGAGGATCCGGTTGCGCCGCCGCAGCCGTCACGTCCGGTTCTGCCGCCCAAAAGAATAACGATATCGCCGTCCTCGGGTCTTTCGCGGCGTACGTTCTCCGCAGGAGCTGCCGCGATAACCGCGCCGATCTCCATGCGCTTTGCCGCATAGCCCTTGTGATAAATTTCATCTACCATACCCGTGGCAAGACCGATCTGGTTACCGTAGGAGGAATATCCTGCGGCAGCAGTCTGCACGATCTTACGCTGGGGAAGCTTACCCTGAATGGTCTCGGATACGGGAACGGTGGGATCCGCCGCACCGGTTACGCGCATTGCCGCATATACGTAGGAACGACCCGAAAGAGGATCGCGGATGGCACCGCCGATACAGGTTGCCGCGCCGCCGAAGGGCTCGATCTCGGTGGGATGGTTGTGTGTCTCGTTCTTGAAGAGCAGCAGCCAAGGCTCCTTCACGCCGTCCACCTCAATCTCCATCTTTACGGTGCAGGCGTTGATCTCCTCGGACTCATCCAGCTTGTCCAGACGTCCGTTTGCCTTGAGGTATCTTCCCGCAAGCGTCGCAATGTCCATAAGATTCTGAGGCTTGGTGCGATTGAGAGAGAGACGGGTTGCAAGATAGGTGTCGTAAGCCTTCTGCAAAAGCGCATCCTCAAAGCGAACGCTATCAATGGTGGTCAGGAAGGTGGTATGACGGCAGTGATCCGACCAATAGGTGTCGATCATGCGGATCTCGGTAATGGTGGGATCTCTCTTCTCACTCAGAAAATAGCCGCGGGTAAAGCGGATATCGTCCAGATCCATTGCCAGACCGTACTGCTTGATGAACGCCGCAAGTCCCTCGTCATCCAGCTCACAGAAGCCCTCCAGCACCGCAACCTCGGTGGGAATATCATACTGCACGCGCAGCGTCTCGGGCTTTTCAAGGGATGCCTCTCTTGCCTCCACGGGGTTAATGACGTACCTTTTGATCTCAGCGATCTCGTCCGCGGTCAACTCTCCCGTCAGCACGTAAACGCGGGCGGTGCGGATGGTGGGACGCTCGCCGCAGGAAATGATCTGAATGCACTGCTCTGCCGAGTCGGCTCTTTGATCGAACTGACCGGGAAGATACTCAACGGCAAAAACCGTGGCATTTTCAGCCATCAGCTCATCGGTAACAATGTCCAGCTGGGGCTCGGAGAACACGGTGCGAACTGCCTCACCGTACAGCTTTTCCGAAATATTTTCCACGTCGTAGCGGTTGAGGATACGAACGTCATTCAAGCTCTTGATGCCCAGAAGGTTGCGGAGCTCGGAGCGAAGCGCCTTTGCCTCATGCGCCAGCTCCTTCTTCTTTTCTACGAATATTCTGTATACCATGTTGTATTTCAGTCCTTTCTTGCCAGAAGCGCACGGGCGCCAATGTCATGACGGTAATATGCATTTTCAAAGGAGATCTGCTCCACCAGCTTGTAAGCATCCTTGATGGCTTCCTCCAAGGAGTCTGCCACGGCGGTGGCGCCAAGCACTCTGCCGCCGTTTGTCAGCAGCTTGCCATCCTTAAGGGATGCGCCCGCAACGTAAACCTGATTGGAAATGGCATCGGGAATATTCATCTCAAAGCCCTTTTCGTAGGCGGTGGGATAGCCCTTGGATGCCATGATGACACAACAAGCATTGCCGTTGCCGAATCTGACCTCGGTCTGTGCCAGCGTTCCGCCCGTGGTTGCCTGCATGACCGTGAGGAGATCGCTCTCCAGAAGAGGAAGAACCACCTGGGTTTCGGGATCACCGAAGCGGCAGTTGTACTCAATGACCTTGGGACCCTTGGGTGTGAGCATCAGACCAAAGTAGAGACAGCCCTTGAAGCTTCTGCCCTCGGCATTCATCGCCTCAACGGTGGGCAGGAAGATGGTCCTCATGCACTCCTCGGCAATCTCTGCGGTGTAGTAGGGATTGGGAGCAACCGTTCCCATACCGCCGGTGTTCAGACCCGTGTCACCGTCGCCGGCGCTCTTGTGGTCC
>SVSL01000099.1 GCA_015064315.1 Oscillospiraceae bacterium | reverse complement strand
ATCGCCCAAGTGAAGCATACTTCACGTTCCGTGCAAACGGAACACTTAGCAGAAAAAAGCACATCTGCGTTGCAGATGTGCTTTTTTCTGCCTTAAACGAGTGAAAAGGTCAACTTGAGTAGGTAAAACTGAAAAAAAGGTCAACAACGTATGGCGCTTACTTTTTTAATTGTGCTGTAAAATTGGCTAACCCTTTAAGAAAACTCGGAAAATAGGTTTGATCAATACAATTTTCAAATTTCAGCTCTTGCCAAAAGCCGTTTGCACCTTGAGAATCTAAAAAGCCGGAAACCATAATATGTCCAAGACCATCTCCTGAAAAGAGAATGTATTGTTTTCCATATGCTTCTTGAATTTTTGTTGAGCCTTTCAGCGTATTGTATACGTTTTCTAATTCGTTACAGAAATTACATACTGCCTTGATATCGATATCCATTGTTGTGGCTGCAGAAAATCCACTACTTGAAACACAAACTGACAAAATCGTATTGGATGGGTATTCAATATCCGATTCAAACACCTGAAAGTTTAGTGAAAGGGTAAACTGTTCAGATTCCAACATGAATTTATCATTCATTTTGCGTTCTCCTTTGCTGTATTGATCGAGGAAATTAGCATCCTGCGAATTGAACCACATTGATTATACAAGTCTTTTGCAATCTCGCGATCCAGCAATTCGGATTTCACGAATAATTCAAGCCAGTATTCAGTTTCGTAACATTCCTTCAGTGCAATTTGAAACTTGGCAACAAAGTCGGCTTTGCTATGAGCATAATTTGCTTCGTGAATATTGGCGCCGATAGAGGTTGACGAGCGTTCTAATTGATTAACAAGAGAATAGTGACCTTTTATGCAGTCACACATTTTGATAACTTTAACCGCAAAATCTGTGGATAGGTCACGAAGCTTTGAATCTGCCATGGTAACACCGCCTTTCTGCCGTTATTATATCAAAGCACGGTAAGATTTTCAAGTGAAATATTCGGCGTTGCCGAATGTGAAATAATTCACTGCGTGAATTGTGAAATATTGCTCCTTCGTCGCAATGTGAAATGAAATTTGCCCACATTCGCGTCAGCGAATATTTCACATTTGCGAAGCAAATATTTCACAGCGAAGCTATTTCACTTGCCCGCAAGGGCAAATTTCGTTGAAAAAAGCACACATTTGTCCGGTAGACAAATGTGTGCTTTTTTCTGGCGGAGAGAGAGAGATTCGAACTCTCGGTACGGGATTACCGCACACACGATTTCCAGTCGTGCGCCTTAGACCAGCTCAGCCATCTCTCCGTGCCGACTCGCATATTATATCATGTTTTTGTTCGTTTGTCAAGTGTTTTTCTTCAAATATTTTTTCTTTTCCTCAAATATTTTTTCTTTTTTTGCAAAAAAACTTTTCCAAACGCTCTTTCGCCTTCCCTTTTTTCGATCTTCCTCCCCTTCGTTCCCCTTCTCCTCCCGATTTTCGTCGCCCTCTGTCGAACAAAAAAGCGAAAACACGGCAAGTTTTTTTCAAAATGATATATACAAAAAAGAAATTTCATGTTATAATATAAGATGATATATCAAATAAAACCGATTTTCAAACGAAAAAGGATTGAATCTCATGAACGACAGAAAAAAAGACTTTGATCGCAAGAATACATCCAAAAATCGAAATCACAACGGCAACGGGCACGGATATTCCAAAAAGGAATTTGAGCCCCGTCGCGAAAGAAGACCCGAAAGCACCCCTGCCCCCGCCGAGGAGCAAAGCGGCATTCACGGCGAATACGAAAACGGTGCCGTCATTGGCAGAAACGCCGTGCGCGAGCTGCTGAAGGCTGAGCGCCCCATTGACAAGCTGTTGGTACAAAAGGGTGAGCGGACAGGCTCCATCGTGGTTCTGGTCGCCCAAGCCATTGAGCGCGGCATCCCCGTCATCGAGACCGAAAAAACCAAGCTGGACACCATTGCCGGCTACGCGCCTCATCAAGGCGTCATCGCCTTTGCCGCAGAAAAGGAGTACTGCTCGGTGGAGGACATTCTGCAAATTGCCGCCGATCGCGGGGAGGCTCCCTTGATCGTGGTTTGCGACGGCATCACCGATCCCTATAATCTTGGCGCCATCATTCGTTGCGCCGAATGCTGCGGAGCCCACGGGCTGATCATTCCCAAGCGCCGTGCCGCAGGGCTGACGCCCCTCGTTACCAAGGCATCCGCAGGTGCTGTAGAGCATCTTGCCATTGCAAAGGTGGCGAATATCGCCTCCACCGTAGAGCAACTGAAAAAGGCAGGCATCTGGACCTTTGCCGCAGAAGCAGGCGGTCAAAGTGTTTACAAGACCGATTTTAAGGGCGGCTGTGCCATTGTACTGGGCAGTGAGGGCAACGGCGTTTCTCAGCTGGTGCAAAAGACCTGCGACGCCATCGTCTCAATCCCCATGTACGGTCAGGTCAACTCCTTTAACGTCTCCACCGCCGCCGCGATCCTGCTTGCAGAGGCAGCTCGCCAGCATCATTCCGAAAACTAAAGAACAGAAAGGATAAGAGCCCTCATGGCAAAGAAAAAGAACGATCAAAACTTTATATCCGAGCTTTTGGGCAAGTTGAAGGCTTCTTATGCCGATCCCAAGGAGCAAAACGAACGTGCCGCGCAAAAGGACACGTCGGACGCCGAATTCCAAAAGCAGCTGCAAGCAATGCTGAACAAATCCACGCCGGAAAAGTCGGTGGCAAAAAAAGAATCCAAAACCGCCACCAAAGCCTCCAAGGTGAAAAAAGCACCTGCTTTGGCAAAGGCTTCCAAGCCTGCCTCCAATACAGCTTCTCAAAAGGCTCCCAAACAAGAACCCATCAAAGCATCCAAGCCCGAAAAGCAAGCAACGGAGGAGCTGTTCCTCCCTGCCGATCTCGTTGAAGAGATTCCCACGGAATCCGAAACGCAGGAGCGCGTCATCGAGGAAACGATCCCCGTTATGGTGGAAACATTCCCGGAGGTACAGAAAGAAAGCCTCACAGAGCAATCCTCCCCCGAAATTGAGCCGATTACCATGGAAGAAATTGAAGCTCCTGTTATGGAAATCGCAGAATCGGAAATTCCCCAAAGTGTTGAGCAACCTCAAGCCGAGAATGCGGAGCCGCTTCCTGAAAAAGCCATTCCCTTTTCCAAACAAGAGAATGCCCCCCCCCCCCCTGCAAACGACACCATTGTCATCCGTCCCAAGCACTCCTCAAGGCAGCAGGAGGCGATTGTAATCCGCCCCCGTACGCAGGACAAGCCAACACTCACTCCCCATCGGGTAGAAGCCGAGCCATCCAAGGAGCCTGTTAAGATTGGAAGAAAGGAGGAATCCCACAGCGTGAAAGCAACCACTCCCGTTAAGCAGGTGCGTACGGTACAAAGAACTCCCTCCTCTCCAAAACAGGTATCGTCTGCGGAATCTGCCTCCGCTCTTCCCAAGAAAAAGCCGGAAGCATCCGTTGCCTCTACCTCTACATCTCAACCGGCGGCGGCGGAAGAAAAGATCGCGCGCCAAACGGTTCGTGAGGAAAAGACCTCAGAAGTCCTGAGCTCCGTTGCCGATCAGCCCGTTTTTGTGGAGCCCCCCATGCCTGAGCAGTCCTTCGCTCCCGAAAAGCCTTCTGTTCCCGAGCAGCCTTCCGCACCGGCGGCAAGCTTTTCCGAGCAGATTTATCAAAAAACAGGGCTTTCGGATGAAGATCTTTCGCTTCTGTTTGAGCTGGGCTATGACGGAGAGCTTGCCAATCTGGTGGGAACGGAAAACCTCAAAAAGCTGAAAAGTGAAAATCTGCGCAGAAATAACCGCCGCGAAGAAGCACAATATCCCACCGCCATTGGTTACCGCGGAAAGGAATATACGGAAAAAAGCAATCGTTCGGGCGTTCTTGCCGCTTATATTCACGATCGCAATCATCTGATCGCGCAGTTGATTCTGACCTCGCTTGTCGCACTGTGTCTGCTCTTCATCGACGTTCCCGCCTTGCGCGGCGCACGGCTGACCCAAATTTCGTTAAATCTCCCCCTGCTCTTCCCTATTTTGGGAATTCTGTTGCTGATCTCCGCCGCGGCACTCTCGGCAAAGCAGCTTTGGGCAGGTGCCAAGAGTCTTTTCCGTTTTAGTCCCTCGCCCTATTCGGTTTGCGGCATACTGTTGATCCCCACGCTGATCTACGACCTTCTTGCCATCTTCCTTCCCACACTCGACCTTCCCGTTAATTTCCTCGTTGCGCTGGCATTCCTTTCCACCTTGATTTGCGACGTGTTCCGCCTTTGGGGCGAGCTTCGGGTCTTCCGGCTTGTGTCTTGTGAGGGGGAAAAGTATGCGCTGGAGCTTTCTCCCCTTCGCAAAAAGAAGATGAAATACGGAGATAGGATCGTAAAGATCCTCAACGATGATATTGACGAGCGCTTTTATCGCATTGTAAAAGCCAAAGAAGCCACCGGCTTCTTCCGTCGCTTCAACACGTCGATTGGAAACGCCGGAACCTTCGCGCTTCTGATCTTTGCCGCCTTTGTCTTCCCCCTGTTCCTGTCGCTGGCAGTCGCCGTTTATACCCTGAGCTTTTCCTCGGCGGCAAACGCTTTTATCACCTTCCTGATTCTTTGCACCCCCCTGTCGGCGGTGTTTGGCGTTTTTTATCCCTTATTCCATGCAAACCGTGTTCTTGCACGCCACCAATGCGCATTGGTAGGCTCCGAGTCGGTAGAGGAATACAGCACTTCCAAAACCCTGATCTTGGATGACAGCGACGTGTTCCACACCGAAAAATGCACCGAGATCGTTATGGATGAGAGCGGAGATTTCCAAAATGACATGAAGCTGGCTTCCGCACTCTTCCGTACCGTTGGAAGCACGCTGGAGCATCTTGGACAAGCCGCTCTGCAGGACGGTGAACAACCCACCGTCACCCTGCTCCGCATTTTGGAAAACGGCGTGGAGGCAACGGTAAACGGACAGCATCTCCTGGCAGGCGACGCAAGCTTCCTCAAGCGATACGGCATTCGCGTCCCCAAGGAAAGCGCGGATCGCGTTATGCGCCGCACCGAAAACGTGAGCGTCATGTACGTTGCCGTGAACGGTGTTCTCAAATTGAATTACGAAATCGATTACACCGAAAAGCTCACCTTTGAAAAAATGGCTGAGGCGCTCTCCGAGAGCAAAACCACCGTAGCCATCCGCTCTTATGATCCCAATCTCAATACCGCCTTTGTACAACAGATCCGCGACAGAAAAAAAGAACCGCTCCGCGTGATCAAGCCCGGCCGCTACGAAAGCAACGGCGTGCTGGATCTGGTGGACAGTGGCGCAATCTCCTTGGATTCCCCCGAAAAAACCCTCTGCGCGCTTCAAGCAGCCGCAAAGGTCAGCAAGCTTCAAAGCCTTACGGCAAGGCTCCAGCTGATCGCCACCCTGTTGGGAGGTGTCGGCGCGTGCTTCTTCAAGATTCTTGAGGGAGAATTCTTCGGCATTCCCGCCATCCTGTTCTATCATCTTTTCTGGATCGCGATCACCGTTGCGGCAACGCATATTGAGATCACCGAGGACAAGATCCATCTCCTGAAATAAACAACCGAGCGCCGCAAATGTCATCATTTGCGGCGCACCAATGAATCAGAAAGGTACATCACATGAAGTCCAATTTTATCGGCTGTCAAAACAGCACGTTGCTCAAATCGATCTCCAAGCCCGGCAGATATGCGGGCGGCGAATACGGTCAGATCATCAAGGATAAGGAAAGCGTCAAGGCACGCTTTGCCTTTTGCTTCCCCGATACCTACGAGATCGGCATGTCCAATCTCGGCGTTCGTCTCCTTTACAGCGCGCTGAATAAGCACGAGGATATCTGGTGCGAGCGCGTGTACGATCCCTGGGTGGATATGCAGGAAAAGATGAAGCAGCACAACCTTCCTCTGACTGCATTGGAAAGCGGCGATCCCCTGAGCGAATTTGATTTTGTCGCCTTTACCCTGCAATACGAAATGAGCTATACCAACGTGCTCAATATGCTGGATCTGGCAAACATTCCCTTGCGTGCCGAGGAGCGTGATGAAAATGCCCCCTTGGTCATTGGCGGCGGCCCCTGCGCCTACAATCCCGAGCCCATTGCGCCCTTCTTTGATCTCTTTAACATTGGTGAAGGCGAGGATATGCTCCCCGCCATCGTTCGCCTCTACATTAAAATGAAGGAAAACGGAAGCTACACTCGTAAGGGCTTTTTGCACGAAGCGGCAAAAACCATCCCCGGCGTGTACGTTCCTTCGCTTTACGACGTCACCTACGGGGAGGATGGCACCATCTCCGCCATCACACCTCTCTTTGACGATATTCCCAAGCAGGTCACCAAGCAGATCATCAAGGATCTGGATCAGGTCGCGTTCCCCGATCAGCTTGTGGTGCCATATATCGAAACCGTTCATGACCGTATTATGCTGGAGGTCTACCGCGGATGCATTCGCGGATGCCGCTTCTGTCAAGCGGGTATGATCTACCGTCCCGTCCGCGAAAAGAGTGCCGAGACTCTGAACCGTCAGGCAAAGCAGCTCTTTAAGGCAACGGGATACGAGGAAATCTCCCTTTCCTCTCTTTCCATCAGCGACTAC
>SVSL01000098.1 GCA_015064315.1 Oscillospiraceae bacterium | reverse complement strand
GGAGGGTTCCCGTAATGATGATCTGATCACCATTACGGGAACCCTCCCTTACGTGGGGGAGGGGGACCTTCTCACGGTGTACGGAAAATGGGTACACAATCCCAAATACGGCAGACAGTTTAAGGTGGAGCAATCCGAAAAGCAGATGCCTGCCGACAAGGCGTCCATCCTGCGATATCTTTCTTCCGGCTCGATCAAGGGCATCGGTCCCAAGACCGCCCAGCGTATTGTGGACGAGTTTGGGGAGGAAACCTTCGACGTGATGGAGAACCATCCCGATTGGCTGGCATCGATTCAAGGCATCACGCCCAAAAGAGCCAAAGCCATTGCCGAGGATTTTAAGAACAAGGCGGGGATTCGGTCTGCCATGCTGTTCTTCCGTGAGTTCTTCGGCGCCGCCATGACGGTGCGCATCTATAAAAAATGGGGATCGAACGCCGTGGAGATCGCCAAGAACAATCCCTATCGGCTCTGTGATGAGATCGAGGGCATCGGCTTTGAGCGTGCCGATCGCTTGGCAGTTCGTATGGGATTGGAAAAGAACTCTTCCCAGCGTCTTTGCAGCGGTGTGCTTTATATGCTTTCCTCCAACGCGGCGCAGAACGGACACGTCTGTTTGCCAAGGGAGAAGCTGATTGCGGGTGCTGCCAAGCTTTTGGAGGCGACCGAGTCTGAAATTGCCGATGCGGTGTCGCTTCTTTTGAAGAATCAAAAATTGCGCATGGTGCATTTTGGCGGTGGAGACTATCTCTACGACCGATTTGCCTACGATCATGAAAAATACATTGCAAAAAAGCTGATCCTCCTGGACAAGGTCTGTCCCGGCATGGATACGGCGAATATCGACTCCTTCATTCAAAAGGAGGAGCGTGACAGCGGCGTGCATTATGCCAGCCTGCAAAGAAAAGCTATTTTTTCGGCGTTGGAGAACGGTGTCATGCTGCTCACAGGTGGACCCGGTACGGGTAAGACCACCGTTGTGCGCGCCCTGCTGCATATTTTCTCCAGCATGGATCTGAATATCGCCCTTTGCGCTCCTACGGGACGCGCGGCGAAACGGCTTTCGGAATCCACCTCCTGCGAGGCAAAGACCATCCACCGCCTCTTGGAGTACGGCGGCGAGGAGGGAAGCGGCATTCGCTTCCACCGGGACGAGAACAATCTGCTGGATGAAAACGTGGTGATCGTGGACGAGGCTTCCATGGTGGATAATTCCCTTATGAGTGCTCTTTTGCGCGCGGTCAAGCCGGGGGCGAGGATGGTGATCATCGGGGACGCCGACCAGCTTCCTTCGGTGGGAGCGGGGAACGTGCTTCGCGATCTTTTGGAGAGCGGACGCTTTGCCACGGTGCGCTTGACCGAGATCTTCCGTCAGGCACAGGAAAGCCTCATTATTACAAACGCCCACGCCATCAACCGCGGTGAGATCCCGAGGATCGACGTCAAGGATAATGACTTCTTCTATCTGCCCCGCGAGAATGACCGTGAGATCGCGGCAACCGTGGCGCAGCTTTGTCATACCCGTTTGCCCAGAACCTACGGTGAGATGGCAATCAACGGCACACAGGTGATCTGTCCCTCCCGTAAGGGAGAAACGGGAACCGAAAACCTTAACGTCATTCTGCAAGCTGCCCTCAATCCGCCCTCGCCCGGAAAGCGTGAGCATCGCTTCCGTGAGCTGACCTTCCGAGAGGGAGATCGGGTTATGCAGATTCGCAACAATTACGATCTGGAGTGGGAAAAGCCGGACGGCTCCATGGGGAGCGGTGTTTTCAACGGAGATATTGGCACGATCGAGCGGATCAATCCGGGAGCAGAGAACGTAGAGATCCGCTTTGACGATCGCCACGTGGTATATGAATTCAATCTTTTGGAGGATCTGGAAATGGCGTATGCCATTACGGTGCATAAGAGCCAGGGAAGTGAGTATCCCATTGTGGTCATTCCCATGGGCAGTGCCGCCCCCATGCTGCTCTCGCGCAACCTGCTGTATACTGCCGTCACCCGTGCACAGACCATGGTGATCTTGGTAGGCAGAGAAGGGATTTTGCACACCATGGTGGAAAATAACCGCCAGTCTATGCGCTACACGGGTCTTGTACAGTGGCTTGGGGAGGCGGAAGCGTGAGTCTTTTGGAAAAGCTGTTCTTTCCGCCCAAGTGCTCGTCCTGCCAAAAGCTTTTGGGAATTGATATTCCCGACTCTATGGCGCTCTGCGAGGGCTGTCGAAGGCTTTGGGAGAGCGAAGCTCTTGAGACCTGCGGCGTTTGCGCCAAGGCGGTTGGCAGATGCGCGTGTATGACCGAGCGGATGCAAAAATCCAAATGCAAGGGCTTTTATAAGCTGATTTATTACGTTCCCGCCAAGAAAACGCCGGTACAGAACCGATTGATCTACACCGTCAAGCAAACAAGAGACCGCCGCACGGTGGATTTTCTTGCCGAGGAGCTTTGGCATTCTATGCAAGCGCTTCTGAAGGAAGAATCCATTGCGCAAGAGCGTGTTCTTCTGACCTATATTCCCCGTAGCTCCATGGCAAAGCTGCAATACGGTACCGATCAAGCCGAAGCGCTTGCCACGGCAATTTCAAGACTTTCGGGAATCCCCATGGATGCGTTGATCCGTCGCAAGGGCGGAAAAGCCAACTCGCAAAAGAAGCTGGATCCCGTAGCGCGCTATCAAAACGCCAAGAATTCCTTTGACGTGGCGCAAAAAACGCGTGTTGATCCCAAGGGGAAGACGGTCTTTCTCATCGACGATATCGTCACCACGGGTGCGAGCATTGCGGTGGGAACGCGTCTGCTCCGCAAAATGGGAGCCTCGGAGGTCTATGCCTTTGCCATTGCCTCGGATATTTTCAACCGGGATCGGGCAGTGTACTGATTTTTAGGATTTTTCCATGAATTTTGCGAAAATCATTGATTTTTTCGCAAGAATCCTGTATAATAGAAAGAAGAAAGAATGAAAAAGAATCGAGAGGAGGTACCGTAGGATGTTCCGTGCCATTGGAAGATGGTTTCGCAAATTGTTTTCAAAATTCCGTGGCTTTAAATTCAGCCGCAATATCGGAATCGACCTTGGTACCGCCACGGTTCTGGTTTACGTGCAGGGCAAGGGAATCGTGCTTCAGGAGCCCTCGGTGGTTGCCATTGATACCAATACCGACCGTATTTTGAAGGTCGGTAAGGAGGCACAGGATATGCTGGGCAGAACCCCCGGCAACATCACCGCAGTCAGACCCCTGCAGGATGGCGTCATCAGCCGTTACGAGGTCACCCTCAAGATGATCCAGTATTTCATCCGACGCGCCTGCGGCAGTATGTTCTTCCCGCCGCGCGTCATGATCTGTATTCCCTCGGGCATTACCGAGGTTGAGGAAAAAGCAGTAATCGATGCCGCTCACGAGGCAGGCGCGCAAAAGACCTACCTCATTGAGGAGCCCAAGGCTGCCGCCATTGGCGCAGGTCTGAATATCTATGCGCCGCAGGGCAACATGGTGGTGGATATTGGCGGTGGTACCACCGATATCGCCGTGCTATCCTTGGGTGGCGTGGTGGTTTCGGAGTCCATCAAGATCGCGGGTGACCGCTTTGACGAAGCCATTATGCGCTATGTACGCAGAAAATACAACGTGCTCATTGGAGAGCGAACGGCAGAAGCCATCAAAAAGCGCATTGGCGCGGTTTACGATCATCCCGACGCAAAGTACGTGGAGGTCAAGGGACGTTGCATGAATCAAGGACTTCCCAAGCTGATCACCATCAGCTCCAAGGAAATGATCGAGGCGCTGGCAGAGCCGATCACGGCAATTCTGGATGCCATTTGTCTGGTCATTGAAAGAACCCCGCCCGAGCTTTTGGGCGACATTTTGCATAACGGCATCGTTATGACGGGTGGCGGTAGCCTTCTTTACGGCTTTGACAAGCTGGTCACCCGTGTGACCAAGATCCCCACCCGTGTGGCAAAGGATGCGGTTTCCTGCGTTGCCATCGGTACGGGAAAATCCTTGGATAATCTGGATATGCTCAGCGAGGGGGCAATCAATCTCTCCCGCGAGCGCAAGGTGAGACTATAATTGAAGGGCTGGCTTCTTAAGGATGATATGCACAGTATGTGTAACAAGAAGGCTCCCTTGTGTAGAAGGGAAGGCGGCAAGCCGCCGACGAATTTGCCTGCGGCAAAGATCGCGCTGTCACCGAAGGTGACTGAGGGATTGCTTTGGTCAAAGCGTTTGCTTTTACAGCCCCTCAGCCTCGGTCCTCGGCGCCTCCCCTTGCACAGGGGAGGCTTCTTTATTTGAAAGCAATCTTGAAAAATGAGAGAAGAGAGAAACTATGGAGCTTGAAGGAATCAACAAAGAATATCGTGTGTGTCGGATTCCCGGACTGATTGCCACGCCGCAAAAGATGCTCCTTGCTTATTACGAATGCAGGCGTGGGGATTCCTCGGATTGGGCGGAGATCGATCTGAAGCTTTTGCGTTCTGCCGACCGTGGGGAGACGTGGGAGACTGTTGCGGTTATCAAGGGAGAGGGGGATACGCTGAACAATCCCGTGATGATCGCAGAAAAGAATAAGCTTCATTTTCTGTTTTGCAAGAACTACCGACAGATCTTTTATGCCTTTAGCGAGGACGATGGAAAAAGCTTTTCCGAGCCACGAGAGATCAAGGATGCCTTTGAGGAGATCGACTTCTTTTTCAACGCGGTCGCCATTGGTCCCGGACACGGCATCGCGCACGGAGGCAGACTTCTGATTCCGGTTTGGTTCGCTTACAACAAGGAAAACCCCAAGGCGCATCATCCGTCGTTTGTTGCAACCCTTTGCTCGGAGGACGGTGGCAAGCATTGGTTCTTTGGGGAAATTCTTCCCACAGATGGCTTGATCGACCCCAACGAGAGCGCCATAGCGGTGGATGCCGAAGGACGGGTGGTGCTTTCGATCCGCCATGAGAGCCCCACGCGCTGTCGCGCCGTTTCTTCTTCTCCAAGCGGCATTGGCGAATGGACGACTCCAAAATTGGTGTCGAGTCTTGCCGATCCCGTGTGTCAAGGGAGCATGATCTCCCGAGGGGATCTGTTGCTTCATTGTAACTGCGATTCGGATTCGGGGCGTAGAAATTTGACCGTAAAGGCTCTTGATGTAGATTTCAAGGTGCTTTCTCAGCTTTTGTTGGATGAGATTGGAGGATATTCCGATCTTGCCGTGATCGATGATGAATTGTTCGTGCTGTACGAGCGCGGTGCGTTGCACGGAAAAGGGGGATTGCATTTTCAAAAGCTTCCCACAAAAGCGATATTTAATTTTGAAGATTGAGAGGTATGACCATGAATTTTGTGATTGAAGGACGCAAGCCTGCGTCGGTATTCCGATTTTTTGAGGAGATCAGCGCCATTCCGCGTCCCTCTTACCACGAGAGCGGCATTGCCGATTATCTGGTAGCGTTTGCCAAGGAAAGAGCCTTGGAGTGCTATCGTGACGAAACCAACAACGTGCTGATCAAAAAGCCTGCCACCAAGGGGAAGGAGCAGCTTCCCGCCATTCTTTTCCAAGGACACACCGACATGGTGTGCGAAAAGAACGCCGACGTGGAGCATGATTTTTTGACCGATCCTTTGAAGCTCTACGTGGACGGAAAAATGCTCCGTGCCAAGGGAACCACGCTGGGAGCCGATAACGGCATTGCGGTGGCGATTATGCTGGCGATGCTGGATGGCGAGATCGAAGCGCATCCTGCCATGGAATGCCTTTTTACCACCGCCGAGGAGGTGGGTCTGGACGGTGCCAACAATTTTGATTACAGTCGCATTGCGGCGCGTCGCTTGGTGAATATGGACAGTGAGGCGCTGGGAAGAATCACCGCGGGATGTGCGGGAGGCTTGCGCAGCGATATCACGCTCCCTTGCAAAGCAAAGCACTTTGCGGGACACGCCATCCGCGTTGCGATTTCGGGACTCATGGGCGGACATTCGGGTGAGAACATCAATTCGGGACGCGCCAACGCCAACAAGCTCATGGGCAGAATTTTGGCGGCACTTTGGGGCGAACAGAAATTCGCGCTGGTGTCTCTTTCGGGCGGTTCCAAGGATAATGCCATCCCCCGTGAGTGCGAGGCGCTTCTGGCGGTTGCCGATGCTGACAGCGCCGTTGATGCCATTACCGAGTGCGCCGCGGAGATCGCCAACGAGCTTTCCGCAGACGATAAGGGCTTCCGTGTGATCTGCGAGGACGCCGAGGAGGAGGCTGTTATGATGGATGAAGAATCCACCCTCCGTGCCATCACGCTGCTTTCCACCGTGCAGAACGGTGTGATCACCATGAGCAAACAGGTACAGGGCTTGGTGGAGTTCTCCCGTAATCTGGGCGTGATCCGCACCGAGGGCGATCAGATCACCTTCACGCTTTCCACGCGCTCCTCCATTGAGAGTCAGCTGGATGCATCCATCGACGAGCTGGAGCTCTTTGCCAAGCTGCTGGGGGCTTCGATCCGTCATCACGGACGCTATCCCGGCTGGAGCTATGCCAAGACCTCCGCCATTCGCGATGCCTACCTTGCGGCTTACCGCGAGATCGTGGGTGGGGAAGCCGCCATTGACGTGATCCACGCAGGACTGGAGTGCGGTGTCATTTCCTCCAAGCTCCCCGATATGGACATGATCTCGGTAGGACCCGATATGTTTGATATTCATTCTCCCGACGAGGCGCTGGATCTCGACTCGGTGGAAAAATTCTGGCAGATCGTAGAGCGGTTGATCGCAACCCTGTAACGCAAAGACGGCGTTCTCATTTTTGAGAACGCCGTCTTCTTGTAATCCGAAAACCACCAGCAGTGCTGGTGGTTCCAAAGAGCTTTCGCTTTGCGCAATCCCGCCGCAGCGGAAGGCTCCCTTGTGTAAAGGGAGCTGTCGCCGAAGGCGACTGAGGGATTGT
>SVSL01000097.1 GCA_015064315.1 Oscillospiraceae bacterium | reverse complement strand
TTGCAGATCATCGTCTCTGTTGCTTCGGTGATCTGGGTGGTGGGCATGATCGCCATGGCACTTTACGCCGCCGTCAGCTATCTGCGCATTCGCCTCAAAGTAAGAGCATCTCTTGCCGTGGAAAAAAACATTCGTATTTGTGATAACATTGATTCCCCGTTTATTCTCGGCATTCTCCGTCCTCGCATCTATCTGCCGTCGGAGCTGGATGAATCACAACGGGAATACGTAATCGCCCACGAGGAAGCGCATCTGAAACGAAAAGACCACTGGTGGAAGCCCCTGGGCTTTGCACTCCTGACGGTCTACTGGTTCCATCCCCTGCTTTGGGTCGCCTATATCCTGCTCTGCCGCGACATTGAATTGGCGTGTGACGAGCGCGTTATTAAAAATATGGAGTCGAGCGAAAAGGCTTCCTATTCGGAAGCCCTCCTTGCCTGCAGTATGCCTCGACGCATGATCTCGGCTTGCCCCCTTGCCTTTGGAGAGGTCGGTGTCAAGAAGCGCATCAAAGCAATTCTTCATTATAAAAAACCGGCGTTCTGGTTCGCCATCATCGCCTTGATCGTTTGTATCGTCTGCACGGGATGCTTGTTGACGGATCCGATAAAGGAGAAGGAGGAGAAAGGCACAGAGAAAGGAACAGAGGAAGAAAAGAGTCCTGTGACGCTGTATCAAAATTATTCCTTTGGGGAAGTAGTATTCCTCAACGATAATTCTTACACGGACAGATTTGGCATTTATCTCCCTTTGGATTACCATTTGGAAAATAATCGGCTCTACCGAACGCAATATAATCAAACCACGTTTTTAGGAACCATCGCCCCAATAGATTTGACCAAAGAAAATTTTGACGATCTTTTTGGAGACGAAGGAGTGTGGTACACGAACGATACCGCACAAGCATTAAGAGAAAACAATGAAGCGGCATGGGAAGTTGTAAATTCGGAGAAAAACGAAAGCACGCCCGACTATTATCTGTTAAAGCAAAAAGGCAGTGACAATCTATTGTTGATGTGCTTATCTGACGAATCAACAAAAGAAATAAGATATGTGTACCAACTCGTGCCCACAAATGAAGAGCAGTTGCTTTCGAATGAGCAAATCATTCAAAGATTTTTGAATGGAAATCCGGATCAAATCTACTCGCTTGATTGTTCGACTCAAGGAGAAGAAGCTTACGGCATTACGCTTTACTCCGAGCAATGGGGCGGCTTCGCAAAGCGTTATAAAGGCTCTCAAACCAACGTCGTCCTCGGATTTTTCTTTGACTATACTTGGAATCAAGAAAAGATCGTGGCAAGCGTAGATGGACAGCCTGTTTTCACGCTCACGCCTTCTCAAAACGGATTTATCTATGAAAAAATGCCGGGAGCCGAAAACGTAATAACTGAAAGCAAAAACCTTCTCCCCGACGGCACATTCTTTGCATTGATCAGTTATACCGTCAAATAACACCTCAAAGCGGCAGTTTTAAATCCAAATACACAAATAGCGTAGCCGTGAAAGCAACCTTTCACGGCTACGCTATCTCTTTGAATGACCCAAAAACTTGTAGGGACCGGCGTCCCCGACGGTCCGAGAAGAAAAAGCGTTTGCTTTGCGTGTGGCTGCATACCAATAGCCGTTTAAAAAGCAAAATTTGTTGCTTCCCGGACCGTCGAGGACGCCGGTCCCTACACCGATAAATTGAATTTTTCGCTTTGTCGTTTTATTCTGTAAATACAGGTATTTGTTGAAAAAACATTGAAAATGCTTTGAATAAGGAGCTTTCTTAATGAGACAGCCGCCTTGCTCTGTTTTTTATTTACTTCTCCGTCAAATACAACGTACCGCTCTTGGTGGTGACCTTCAGTTGGCATGCGCCATCCCCCGAAACCAATCTTCCGTCCCGTTCATCCAAGGAGAAATCGCTGACGTACTTGCCCTTTTCTTCGTGAAAATCCAAGGTGATAGAGGGCGCGGCGGAAAACTCCATGCGGATATCGCCGTCCTTGGTTTCAAGCTCTGCCGTCTTGGGAAGGATCAGGGAGTCCACCTTGATCTCACTCTTCTCGGTAGAGAGGGTCATCTTCTCAAAAACGCTTCCGCTCACAAGGATCCTTCCCTTTTGGGCATGGATCGAAAGGCTCTCGCAAATCGAGGTCGAAAGCATTGCCACGTTGCCCGTTCCGCTCTCAACGCTGATCTCCTTCGCTCCCAACCGATCCAAAAACACGTTGGAGGATGCAACGTGGATCTTGATGGAAAGCTTCTCCATAAAACGCTCGGGAATCCGCAGGATCAGATCCTTTTGCTTATTATTTCCTCTGCCCAAAAAGAAGGAGGATTCGCGGTATTTGACGGTCAATTTTCCATCCTCGCTCAGATGCCAGCGCAAAAGGCTTCCCTCGGTCAGCTCATTCTTGCTCGTTTCGGTCAAGGAGGGATATGCGTCCTGGCAGGACATGACCGTCACGTTTCCGTCCACCCAGTCCAGATCGATCTCGGTGAGATTCTCCACGGCGATACTGCCGTCCCCCACCGTAAAATCGCTGTCATCGTAGGTATAATCGGTCCAAAGGCTCCATTTGTCGCCAAAAAGAGCGTTCAGAACGCCGAGAATCACGGCGCCTGCCACAAGAGCCGCTACCACGATCAGCGTAATTTTCAATGCTTTTTTCATAAGATGTACCCTTTCTGTGAGAGCAACACGCGTTTGGCGTGTCGCTTTTTAGCGTAATTTCCAAAGCTTATCGGCGGTGATCACGTTCTCCACGGTATAAACCAGCAGTGCGCGATCTGCGCCGTATTCCTCTGCCAGCGCCGTCAGATCGGTAAAGTCGCGGCGCGAGGAAAGATTGACCAGCACCAAATCAAAATGCTGCGCCAAAAAAGGGGCAAGGCTATTGGCAAAGCTATCCTTGAGGATCAGAAGCGTTGGACGCGCTTCGCCTTCCTTCTTCACGGTCACCACGTCGTGAGTTCCGTCAAGGAACACCGAATACTGATCCTTCTTTTCCAAATAAGAGCGACTGTAAAATCCATCCAACGGAGCACCGTCGGCAACAATGGAAAATTCATCTTCATTGCCAAGCGTCCAGATCTCAAGACTGTCGGGCGCGACAAACTTCATGCCCCCCGCCGACCAAGCCGTGCCGTAAAAATCCTCGGAAGCAATTTCTTTTTCAAAGGCTTCCATGGGAAGGATCTCTGCCTCCATGCCAAAGGAGCGCATGGTCTCGGCGTAGGCATAATACGCGCCAAGGGTTGTCCAATGGTGATCGGTCTTGTAATAGACGGATTCCCCCGCATCGTATTTCTCGCGAAGCATGGGAACCGTTTCGATATAATCCACGCCATCCCCTACGCCGTTGCGAAGCTGAGACAGAAGCGCGTCACTGTAATCCGAGGGATAGTCGCTTGCCGACACCGTAACATCAATGGTTCTGCCCGTGAGGAGCACCGAGAATGGAATTTCCAAATGCTCCCCCGCGCGGTTGATGCCGTCCAGTGCCTTTTGCACCGTGGCAGGATCAAAGCGATCGCTGTCCCGTACCACGCTTCGGTCTGCGAGAAGCATATCAAAAAGCCTTGTTTGCAGTTGCCCGTTCTCGCCTAAGATCACGCCGTTGTTTTCTCCCTTTCCAAGGGCGTTTTCGGAGTATCCCTTAAGTCCTACCAGCACGTCGCGTGCGGGAAACTGATCGGCAAAATAATCATTGATCTCATCTCCAAAGGATCCCGACGCCAGCTTTTTCCAAGAGAATTTCGGAAAAGAGCGCAGGCTTCGGTTCTCCTGCTCGGAGAAGGTTGCATCGGGAGTGATCAGAAAGGCAAGGGAAAAGCCAAACAAAACCGCCACAAAAAGAACGACGGTAACGATCTGCAATTTTCGGTTCATAAGATCACTCCTTTCAAGAAATCAAAATTGGGTATACGCAAAGGGACTGAAGGTGGAATCCACCATGTAAGCGGTACAAAGGATCAGCGAGAGAAGACAAAGAATGGGAATGAGAAGCTTGGTCTTTTCAAATCGCGCCGTCACGATCTCAAAGCATTTGCGCGGCAGAGGGGTTGCGCCAACGGCGGCAATGAGCAGAAGCGGAAGCGTGTGCAACAGCTGATACCACACCACCGACGAGGAAAAGCCCGTAACACCAATGCCAAAGAGGGCGGTAAAGCAACGCCAGCCCTCCCCCACGTCCACAAAGGAGAAGATCAAAAATCCCACCGTAACGATCACCATGGTATATAGGTGTCTGAAAAAGGCAGGCAGTTTTTCCAAAGCTCTGAGCAAAAACGCCTTTTCCGCAATGAGGATCACAAGATAATAGACGCCCCACAGAACGAAATTCCAGTTCGCGCCGTGCCAAAAGCCCGTGAGAAGCCAAACCACCGCCATATTGCGATAGCGGATCACCTCTCCCCTTCGATTTCCTCCCAAGGGGATATAGACGTACTCGCGGAACCAGGTGGAAAGGCTGATGTGCCATCGCCTCCAGAATTCGGTAATGCTCTTGGAAATATAGGGATAATTGAAGTTCTCGGGGAATCGGAAGCCAAACATTTTGCCAAGACCGATCGCCATATCCGAGTATCCCGAAAAGTCGTAGTAAAGGTGCAGCGTGTAGAGAATAATGGTCATCCAAGCGCCCACGGTGGTTCCCTCAAGGGTCCCCAAGGACTTGAAGTATTCATTCCCCGCCGCCAGCATATCGCCAACAAGGATCTTCTTGGCAAGTCCCACCGAAAAGCGGGTCACACCCGCGGCAAAATGATCGATGCTCTCGCGCCGCTGGGTCAACTGCTCATCCACGTCCTTATATCGAACGATCGGTCCGGCGATCAGCTGGGGGAACAGGGTTACGTAAGCACCAAAGGAAACGTAATTTTTCTGCAAGCCGCAATCCCTGCGGTAAAGATCAATGGTATAGGACATGATCTGAAAGGTATAAAAGGAAATTCCAATGGGAAGCTCCAGATTCTTCAAGACAGGAAGCTCCACAAAGGGCAAAAGAGAAAGATTGGCAGCAAAGAAATGATAGTATTTGAAAAAGAGCAGAAAAGAAAGATTGATCGCCAGCGACCAGATCATTGCCGCCTTGGCACGCCCCGGATTGCTCACGCGGTATTTTTCGATGAGAAAGCCGAACAGATATGCCGTGGTGATCGAGACCACCATCAAAAAGAGATAGACAGGCTCTCCCCATCCATAAAAAAAGAGGCTGACGGCAAACAGCGCAAGGTTTCTCCACCTGCGCGGAACGGCATAATAGATCAGAAGAGTCAGCGGAAGATATGCAAACAGAAATATCAAAGATGAAAAAACCATAGATTCCGCTCCTTTCCTTTTTCTCTGCTTTATATTATACAGTATCGGCATCTTTTTGTCAAGAAATTCCTACACTTTGCGAAAGCAAAAAAGTAACTTTTTGTCATTGCGCACCTTTTGTCGAACGGTGGAATATTCTGCTATTGAAGCATTCTCTATCTTTTGTGATTTGGAAAGGATAAACGCCTATGACGCTTGATCAAACGCCTCCGGGGAGGCGTGTAAAAATTCTCTCTCTATCCCACGTTGGCGCCATGCGAAGACGCCTGCAGGAAATTGGACTAACCAAGGGAACGCTTGTGGAATGCGTTGGAAAAAGTCCGGGAGGAGATCCCTCTGCTTATCTCATCCGCGGAGCTGTCATTGCCATCCGCGCCTCCGACAGCAGAGGCGTGGAGGTGGAGGAGGTGGAGGCATGGGACTGACGGGACAGTCGGTGGGACGGGGCGCTATGGATTCATCCCCCGTGATCCGCAAGCAAAAGGAGAGTGACCGTGTGGTAGCGCTTGCGGGAAATCCCAACGTAGGAAAAAGTACGGTCTTCAACGGTCTGACCGGGATGCATCAGCATACGGGAAACTGGCCGGGCAAAACCGTAACCAACGCCCGGGGCTATTGCAAAAGCGAAGGAAACGGCTACGTTCTGGTGGATCTTCCGGGCACCTATTCCCTGCTTGCTCACTCTGCCGAAGAGGAGGTGGCACGGGATTTCCTGTGCTTTGAAGAACCCGACCTTGCCGTTGTCATTTGCGACGCCACCAACCTTGAGCGCACGCTGGGGCTTGCTCTGCAGGTTATGGAATGCGCCAAAAACGTAGTTGTCGGCGTCAACCTGATGGACGAAGCCCACCGCAAAGGGATTCTTCTTGATCTCCCGCTTCTGGAAGAACGGCTGGGAGTTCCCGTGGTGGGCTTGACCGCAAGAAAAAAGAAAAGCCTGAAGCAGCTTCTCGCACAGATGGACGGCATGGAGCACACGTCTGTCAACGCCGCCTCCATTCCCTATCCCAAAGACTTGGAAAGCATCCTTCTTCCTTTGGAAAAAGCCTTCTGCCAAAAGGAGCTTTGCGGTTTGAGCCCTCGGTGGCTGGCTTTGCATCTGCTGGACGGTGACAAATCTCTTGGAAAAAGAATCCAAAATCATTTGGGCAAGGATTTTTGGGAGGATCCCGACGTCACGAACGCCATAAGCATGGCAAGATCACAACTGACCGAGGTGGGCATGACCCCCGATGACCTGACGGATATCATCGCCACCGCCACCGTAAAAAAAGCCGAGGAGCTCTGCCGTGGCACGGTGCGCTACACGCAAAAGCCGTACAGCGGCCTTGACCGAAAGTTGGATCGCATTCTGACGGGAGGCTTCACTGCCTACCCCTTCATGCTGCTCTTGCTTCTCTTGACCTTCTTTCTCACCATCACGGTTGCCAATTATCCCTCGGAGTGGCTCTCTGGGATGGGAGATTTTCTTCTTGATTTTCTCCGTGAAAAAAGCATTCTGCTCGGTGCGCCGCCGTGGCTTTGTGGGCTTTTGATCGATGGAATCCTCACGGTACTCTTTTGGGTGATCGCAGTGATGCTCCCCCCCATGGCGATCTTCTTTCCTCTCTTTACGCTTCTTGAGGACGTGGGATATCTCCCCCGCGTCGCCTATAATCT
>SVSL01000096.1 GCA_015064315.1 Oscillospiraceae bacterium | reverse complement strand
ATTTCACTTATATTTACCGCCCGACAATACGCTTTTATAAGTGTAACACACTATACCTTGCAGGGCAAGGCGTGTGAAAAGGAGTACGAACAAATCGTCCGTACTCCCTTTTTCTTTTTCGGAAGGTAAAACCTGCTTTATGGTAGGTGTCCCTTGTGAGCTCTTCGTTTGTGACGGAGAGAACACATGGGGGATTTTTTAGTTTTCTTTGAGTGTGATCTCAACGGCAGCCACCGCGGCAGGGGGGAGGGTAACGGTGTTTCCAAGAATCTTGCACGCGCGTCTTCTGAAGCAATCGGGATTGGAAGGGGTGATCTTAACGTCGGGACTTTCCGCGATGTAATCCATCCGTGCCGACGCGATCTTACAGTTTTCAATATCCGGGATCAGCTCTTGCGATGCGTTCATATTGGTGTTGGCGATATGGAGATAGATCTTGTTATCGGTTCTGGATGCCACAGCGTCGATGTCGCCGCTATAGGAAATATCCAGCGCATGCTTGCCCTGATGTTTTCCAAAGAGCCTCATAACCTCGCCCACGGGTTGAAGGTAGGGCTTTTGATGTGGGACGTTGTTGGGGATCAGAATGGCGTTGACCTGCCATGCAGTACCAAAGAAATCTGCCATGGTGGCAATGTCAAGGACGTCGCTGTTTCGCATGATCACGTTATGACAGCGCGCGTAGGCAACGCCGTCACCCCAGGAGGAAAGCACCTCGTTGCGGTTTCTGCCGGGAAGAGAAAAATGTCCCTCGGTCCTTCCTTACGTGTTGCTCTTATTTTATAGAAAATTCTCGAAAAAATCAAGGAATAGGACGGACGAAGATGAAAAAATATGTCTTCTTTTTGCAGTGTTTCTCTTGATTTTTGGGGGACAGTGTGCTAAAATAGAGGCATGGAGCAGAAAAATCAATCAACCGTTACGTTGAACGTATTGGATATGCGCATCAAGGTGATCCGCGTGGGGAATTCTCCCCGACTCAAAAAAGTGGAGCAGATCTCACGGAATCGGATGCGGCGTATTCATTCGCACTTTACTTATGAAGCATTTTTCGTTACCGAGGGCGCGCTTACGTTGATGACCGAAACGGAGCAAAGGGTCTATGAAAGGAAGATCGTGATCGTTCCGCCGCGTGTCGGACACTATACGGTGGCAAGCGGCAACGGTAGCTTTTGTCTGCTTTTTTCTTTTGAAAAAAGCAAGCAGGGAGCATATCGGGCAGATCTTGTGCGAGAGCGACTGAACCGAGGTGTTTGTGAGCTGGCGCTTTCAAGGGATCTCGAATACTACGTTCGCGCCATTGCGCGAAAGACCGAGACGGATGAGATAGGATCGGAGCGAGATGCCGCGCTTTTGCCCGAGCTTGTATTCGGTGAGCTGATGCGTGAGCTGTTGCCGTGCGAGTCGCTTCCGGAGCCCGTGAAAATTGAATCCAAGCACATTGCCGAAATAGGGACCTTTGTAAACTCCAATTATCATCGCCGCATCGCCCTTTCCGACGTAGCGGCGCACGTTTATCTGAGCACACGACAGGTCTCGCGTATTTTGCAAAGAGAATACGGCTTTACACTCTCGGAGTTGGTAACCGAAAAGCGGCTGGCACAGGCAAAAATGCTGCTCAAAAATACCGATGAAAGCGTGGGGAAGATCGCCCTTCGCGTTGGAATCGGTTCGGAAAATTATTTTTTCTCACTTTTCAAAAAACGCTATGGGATCACGCCGCTGAAATATCGCAAGGAGCGCAATGCAAACGCATACGACGAATGAAAAACAAAAATTGAGATTGAGGTAAAAGATGATGGAAAAGCAATACGGAACCTGGAAGGATAAAAAAGTGCTCTTTATTGGAGACTCCTTGACCGCAAGACGTGTCTATCCAGAGGTGGTAAAGGAGATCCTCGGAATCGAACCCTTTTACCATTGCAAGGGCGGCGCGAGCCTCAAGAGCATGGTGGACGGCGACAACGGACTTGGGGGCGACTACGATAACGAGACCGACGCCCAAGGCGTTTTGCGCCCCTTGACACCCGAGGAGGTTGCCGATAAGGACCTCATCGTTCTGTTTGGCGGCTATAACAATCGAAATGTTGATATTGGTCGGGTGGGTGATCTTTATAGGCTTGACGGAACAGGACAAAAGACTATCGCAGGCTTCATGCAGTACGCCATCAATCGCATTTATGAGAATCTTTACAAGGCAAGCAATATGACCTGTCGCCTTTTGATCGTAACCGTGGATTGCTCGGGACGCTATCCGTGGGTGGATGCCGATGCCTTTGGGGAATCCACGCCGGGCACCGGCAGAACCATGGAGGCATTGGCGAATATGCAAAAAGCCGTTGCCGCGTATAATGCCATTCCCGTGTGCGATCTGTTCCACACCTCGGGCATTAACCCTCATACGTGGGCGTTTTTTAGCAAGGATGCCTATCCTGATAACCCCAATTATTCTCCCTATCTCCTCAACGAGGAGGGAATCCCCTTTAGCAACGAGCGCATCCGCTACGTCACGGGAAGATCCTACTATCAGATCCGCGAGGGCAGGGTAGTCTTGGAGGAATACACGGGAGCTTCTCCCTATCCCTATAACGGAGATCAGCTCCACAAATCGCCCGCAGGCTACCGCCGAATCGGTGAGGTGATCGCAGGCGCTATCATCGCGGCGTACGGGAATTAACGTCGATTCTTTGAAACGGCATCCTTTTGGATGCCGTTTTGGTTTAATGATTTGCTTTTTGTCATGATTTGTGTTATAATAGTACAAAAGAGTGAAAAAACGAAAAAACGGAAAAAATGTGTAAAATTCTGTCATGGACACGCTTTTTCTTCGACTAATTAGATATAGACTAACGGTTTGAGGAGGTTTTCATGAGTAACGAAGACAAGAAAAAACATCTGTCCGATGAAAAGATCATTGATCTGTATTGGAATCGGGATGAGCTGGCAATTAAAGAGACCGACCAGAAATACGGGCGATATCTTTTTACGATCGCGTATAACATCGTTCACGATCAATGGGATTGTGAGGAGTGCCTCAATGATACGTATTTGGGAACGTGGAACGCCATTCCACCGCAGAAGCCCGATATTTTTCAGGTTTTCTTGGCGCGCATTATGCGAAATACCGCAGTTGATAAATTCCGTGAGCAGATTGCAAGCAAGCGCATTCCGTCGGAGCTGACCGATTCGCTTTCCGAGCTGGATGAGGCGATCCCTTACGAAGAAAACACCAACGAGGCAATCTTTGTAAAAGAGGCGATCAAGGCATTGAATGCCTATTTGCTGGAGTTGCCCGACAAGGAACGCTTTGTGTTCGTTTGCCGTTATTATTACGCCGATTCGATTGCACAGATCGGAAAAATGATGCGGGTCAGCGAGCGAACGATTTTCAGAATGCTGGCGGCAACCAGAGAAAAACTGAAAAATAAATTGGAGGAGGCAGGTTTCCGTTATGAGTAAAAAAGAGCGGTTGAAATTGGATATTATATCCAATATTGATGAAAAGATCATACAGGACGTTTCCAAAAAGCGGATCAAATTGTCCAAATATCTTCAAAAGCCTCCGGTTGGGAAGCGGGGATGGGTTGCGGCTTCCGCAATAGCGGCATTGCTGGTGCTTACCGTAGGACTTTTGTGGTTTTTCTTGCTTCCCACAAAGCAGATCCCCATCTATACGGGCATGACAGTTTCCGGAGAAGTTCCCACGTCCGCGCAGGCAGGTTATCCAGGTCAGGCACAATATCTGTCGGTTGGCGCAGGCGACGTTTGGAGGGATCCTGCGGAGAAAGACAAGGAAAAAGAAAAAGAGAAAAAGGAAAAGCTGAAGAAGGCTTTGCAGGACAAGCTGGATGCGCAAAGCGCCGAGTCTCTGTATTATGCAAAGCCCGGGGAAGAGGTTTACGTTACCATCCATATCGATAACCCCGATGACTTTGAAATTCTTTCCTTTACGCTCAACGGTCAAAAGTATTCCTCCTATATGTTCGAGGACGGCTCGGATATGGAGAACATCATCATCAAGGTAAACGTTGGCGATGCTTCGGGTATTGCCGAGTACACCATTGATGCCATCAAGTACGTAGACGGAACCAAGATCAAGGATGTGCGCATGGACGGAGATCGTACGGTTCGCGTTGGTATCTATACCGAGAATCAACCCACCGTCAAGATTGAGAGCGAAACGCTTTCGTACGACCGTGTTTCCTTTGACTTGACCGTTTCGGATCCCGAGAGCTTGATCGCCATGAGCCATGGCAAGCTGTTTGCCGTGCTTTATGAGGGCGAGGACGTCAAGGAGCACTTTGAGATTGAGGTTGGTGAAAAAGCGACCGTCTCCTTTGCAAATCTGATCCCCGATACGGCTTATCAGTATGCCTTGGTTGCCTACTATGATGCATTTGACGGAAACGGCATGGATCTGTATATTCTGGAGCAAAGAGAGGTTAAAACCCTTCCTGCGCTTTCGTTTGCAAGCTTGCAGATCACGCAGGAGGAGATCGCTTTTGCGCTGGATTGGAACGCGCAGATGCAGGAGAAGACGCTTCTTTCCCTCAAGCTTTATCAAAACGGCAGCCTTGTAAAGGAGCTTGCCACCGATGCCACCAAGGCGGAGGGCTTGCTTTCCAACACCGCATACACCTTGGTTGCAGAATATTCCAGAGCAGGCTTGACCGAGACCGTTACGGTAGAGTTTACCACCTTGGCAAAGGCGACCCCCACTGTGTCGCTGGAGATGCTGGACCGCGTGACCGATCTTGAAAACAACAAGCTGACGGTTCAGTTCAATATTGCGATTCAGGATGCCGACGGCGTGATCTCCTCTTATGAGGCATCTATCTATCAGGGAGATGTGTTGATTGCCAAGCAGGAAAATCAACCGCAACCCCTGTTTGCCGATCTGAATAACTCCACCGAGCATATCATGGAGCTTACCTATCACTACGATCTGAATGATGGGCAGGGCGTGCACACCCAAAAACTGACGATGAGCGCGTGGGAGACCAGCAAGGGACTTGCCATTCAAAACGGTCAGATCACGGGAATCGGAAGCTGTACCGATACGGCGCTTTATATCAATCAGCCCATGAAAAAGAATGTGTTCTATGGAGATAATCAAGCCGGAGTTTCTCAGATCGAAGCTGTTTTCTTGACAGAAAAGGTAAAAAGCATTCCCGAAAGAGCTTTTCAAAATTGCGGCAATCTGAAAAGGGTGGTGATTTCCGACGGCGTGACAAGCATTGGAAGTCATGCGTTCTGGGAGTGCACAAGTCTTGTAAGCATTTCTATTCCAAATAGCGTGAAAAGCATTACCTCTTTTGTATTCCGTTGCCAAAAACAGAATACGGTATACTACTCCGGTACGGCGGAAGAGTGGTGTAAAATGGTATTCTCCTCCAGCGTGTCCTCTCTGCCTACGAACTATGATCTATATTTTAACAATGTGCTTGTAACAGATTTGGAGATTCCCGATGGCGTGACGAGTATCAACAAGAATGCATTCCGGGGTTGTACAAGCTTAAAAAGTGTTATCATTCCGGATAGTGTGACGAGCATTGGTGATTATGCTTTCTACGATTGTAAGGGATTGGCGACTGTTTACTACCCCGGAACGGCAGCGGATTGGAATAAGATCAGTATCCATTCTTCCAATGATAATTTGATCAACGGCACCCAGTATTATTACTCTGAGACAGAGCCCACAGGAGAGGGCACCTACTGGCATTATGTGGATGGCGTTCCTACTGCGTGGAATAGGTTCCAATACGTTTCCAATGGTGACGGAACTTGCAGTCTCAGCGTAGCGATTGGTGGTAGTATATTGGTAATTCCCGAGCACTCTCCGGAGGGTGACCTCGTTACAGGGGTTGGGGATAATGCATTTAAAGGCTCTACCTTTACCCAGATTATCATTCCCAATAGCGTGAAAAGCATTGGGATTTCTGCGTTCGAAGGTTGCACGAGTCTTACCAGCATCACCATTCCCGATAGCGTGACGAGTATTGGAAATTCTGCGTTCGAAGGTTGCATGAGTCTTACCAGCATCACCATTCCCGATAGTGTGACGGACATTGGCAATCTGGCATTCAGAGGTTGCACGGGATTGACAAGCGTAACCATTGGCAATGCCATGACAAGCATTGGTAATGTATTCCACAGTTGCACTAGCCTCACCAGCATCACCATTCCCGACAGTGTGACGAGCATTGGCAATTCTGCGTTTTATAAATGTGATAGCCTTACGAGCATTACTATTCCCGACAGTGTGACGAGCATTGGCAATTCTGCGTTCTTTTATTGCAGTAACCTTACGAGCATTACCATTCCCGACAGTGTGACGAGCATTGGCAATTCTGCGTTCTTTTATTGCAGTAACCTTACGAGCATTACCATTCCCGACAGTGTGACAAGCATTGGCACTTCTGCGTTCAGAGGTTGTGCGCGCCTTGATTCTATTTACTATACCGGCACGGCAGAGGATTGGGGTGGTATTAGTATTGGTTCTTCCAATACCGAGTTCAAGGACGCAACAATCTATTACTACTCCGAAGCTCAGCCCACGGATAATACCAACCAATATTGGCACTACGTGGATGGCGTTCCCACCCTGTGGTGATATCAAAGCTTTTTCGAGAAAACAAAAAAGCAACCAAACCACGCGCCCTCAGTGCAAAGACATTGAGGGCGCATCCTTTTAGAAGTTCAAAGATTCAACAAGAAAAAATCCCTCCGTCCTCTTTACATTTTCCTGCCTTTATGGTATAATCTAATTGATTGGATCGTTTTGATTTTTATTGATGGGAGGTAACCCATGAGATATCACAATAAGACCTTAAAAATGGTTCTGGCGGCGCTCTTTTTGGCAATGGCTTACGTGCTGCCGTTTCTTACGGGGCAGATCCCCGAGATTGGTGCCATGCTCTGTCCCATGCATATTCCCGTGCTCCTGTGCGGCTTTCTTTGCGGTTGGCCCTGGGGGCTGGCGGTGGGCTTTGTGGCGCCTCTGCTTCGCTCCTTGACCCTTGGCATGCCGCCCCTCTTTCCCACCGCTCTT
>SVSL01000095.1 GCA_015064315.1 Oscillospiraceae bacterium | reverse complement strand
TCTTTTCATATACTCGCATTCCTATTATAGCACAAAAACCGCAGAAAATCAATCTGCGGTTTCTGTTTTTTCTGTCGGTAGGTAATGTACTCCCAAAACTGTCCTTTAGAGTACACCGCCTTGATCTGTCAGCTTTTTCTATACAATTAATTAAATGCAACGTCGATTGCGTCCTGCGTGCCGTAGTAAACGACCTTGCCTTCTCTCTTGGAGATCAGCTCCATCTCTTCCTTAGCTGCTCTCTTTTTTGCGGACTCATAATCGTTCTTAATGGTCTTATCCCAAGCTCTGTTGGCAGCCTTTTCGCTCTTGAAATAGTAGATAACGATACCGCCGCTTGCCTTGGGGTTCTTATCATTCTCGGTGCCCTCTCTGATCTTGTAGGCACAGATCATACCCTGCAGATCGTTTACCTGGCTTCCCCACTCGCCTGCGTCGGACTCTACCACGTAACCGGCATTTGCCAGTGCCTTCTTTGCCTTATCGTAGCCCTTGGCGTTCTGCGCACAAGAGGCAAATACTGCAACGGTCATCACCAAAACAAGTGCGATTGCAACAATTCTTGTAAAGTTTTTCATGGCATTTTTCCTTTTCCAAATTTTATGGTCATTTTAACATTAACAGTATAACACAAAAAGATTCTATTGTCAAGGCTGAAAATTGTTTTTTTTGGCTTTTTTTCTTATTTTCGGATCAAATGCCCCAACGGCTGATGGGAGCAAGCTCGTAAATTCTTCGGGAACGAGATTCGCCCGCCTCCAAAAGCTTGCAGGAAACCGCAAGACGCAAGCGCTCCTTAACCGTTACGCGCACCGAAAGTCGGGTAAATCCACTTTCCTCAAAGACCTCCTTTTCAAACCTTGCGGGAGATCCCACACCGCCGAGTCTGCAGATCAAGGTCTTTCCGTTCTGCGAAAGAATTGCGCATCTGCCGCTCTTGTTCAGCGTCACGCTCGCCCTTGTCCATGCGTACCAGATCACCTCGGTGGGCTCTGCCACGGTCAGCTCATCCTGAATCACAGCAACCGAACGTCGGTCGGTGAGAAGCACGCCCCTCTTGCCACGCAAAATCAGATCATTGGTGGCGCTCATATCCACCACGGCATAGGCGCGGTCGGCATCACTTCTCATTTCCAAAAGCTTTGCGATCGCCGCGGGATCCTGATCGGGAACCGAAGCCTCCGCGGGCGCAACCACAAGGGTGTTCTGTCCCTCGGCACGCTTACGCAGGAGAATGGGAAGTGCCGTCTCTCCGCCGGTCTCACAGAAGAAGCGCTCGCCGCCCATCTCCAAAAGCACGCTACCGGCATCCAGATCACCGCCCATAACGTCATTGGAGCCTCCGTGAAGTCCCAGCACGTTGGCTTCTCTTCCCCAATCCGAGCGCATCACCGCAAGTCCGGCTCTGCGATATACGGCATCCAGCGCAAGGTGGAGATTTTGTCCCTTCTTTACGGGAACGTAGAACAAAAAGTCAAGAGGATCCGTCTTTTTCTGTCCATCCGCCAGCTGTGCGCGACGCATCAAGGCAAGATCCGCGTCACCGTTGCGCTTTGCAAAGAAGGAAAGCACGGCGGTATCCACCGAGCGACTCTCACTGTCGTGATAGTTCCATGCGCCGCTCGGCGTTTCGGTATAGATCGGGAAATACGCGGTGGCGGAAAATCCCGGGAACGCGGAAAAGCCGTAGTCACTGCCGCACGCCTTTTCCAGCATGGCAACCGTAAGTGCCAAAGCCTTTGCCTGCTGCTCCCACGCAAGCACGCTCTCGGCGCATCCGCCGTCGGGAGCGAAGGAAACAAAGCTGTCCTCCAGATTGCGCATCACACGATCGATCAGCTTCAGCGCAGTTTCGGGATAAACATCGGCAAGGGTCAAGGCAAGGGCAAGCATTCCTGCTCCTACCTTGGATGCAACCGCTCCTCCGCGACGCCAGATTTTGCTCTTACCGTCGTAAAAATCAAGTCCGATGCGCATACCGCCACGCAAGAGCGCACGCTCAATGCGCGCTTTTTGTCCCTCGGTCCAAACGTGATGACACCAGTCGTAGGTGACTGCCATAGCGATCAGGAGATCACCGTAAACCGCCAAGCCTTCCCTGCGCCAATCCTCTTCCTCGGCAATCGCCATAGCCTCGGCAAGAACGCGTTCACAGTAAAGCTTCTCACCGGTAATGCGGTACAGAAGTGAGAAATTCCAAAGCAGCTCACACTCTTTTGCAAGATCGTGTGCCATAGGCTCGGACAAAAACACGTTGCTCTTTTTGCCGTAAGCAGCCTTGAGGCTCTCGGTCATTTCCTTCATATCAGGCAATGCCTTTGCACCTTTGCGAAGCTTCATCAGATCGTCAAAGCTTGCAAAGAGTCTACCGCGCAAGGGATTGGGGAAACGGCGGCGCAGATCGGCAACAACAGTCTCTGCCGTGGGACGAACAAAGGTCAGATCGGCAATCAGCATACGGATCACCGCAGCATCACGGGAAATGTCAAAAACCTCTCTGCGGTTGGAAAGAACCACAAGTCCCATGGGATCGGTAAAGATCTGTCTCCAACGGAAAAACTCCTTTACGTAGTCTGCGGGAAAGAAGAGTACGCCCTCCCTTGCCACAGGAGCAAAATTGAGAGGTTGCTTTTCACCGCCGACCAAAACGAATTTCTTTTTGGCTTCAAACTGATACTTCTTGCGACGGTAGGTAAAGGAAAGCGTATTTGCCAGATTGTCAGCAACGGCGGCATGGGCAATTCCGGCGGCAACCGGTGCCATGGGAAGCCAAAGCGTCCCCTTTTCCTCAAAGGGCGTCACGTTGGCGCCGTCAATGGCATTGAGAATGCGCTTGCGGTCAACAAGGGCATATTTTCCGCTCTTGGCAAATACCGCAGCACCCTTGAGCTCGGGCATTTTTTCATACAGAGAGGGCGCCACCCCCTCCCAAACAAAGAGATTGTCAATATAAAGAACCGTGTTGCCAAAGCCGTTCTTTCCACCAAAGGAATGGTCAAAGCAGAGGCTTCCAACGTGATTCCAGCCTGCCGGCTCACCCACGGCACGCATAAAGGGGAGCTCTATGCGAAAATCGTTCCAGCCGTTGTGACGAAGATACAGAGTCTCCTCGTATCCGTCCTTACCGCTTCCCTTTTCATCGCTGTCAAACATCAAGGAAAAGGATTCTCCCGCGCCACCGGCGGAAAACACCGAGAAGGTCAGATAACGGTATGCCGAGAGATCGGCACCTCCCATGGAGATGCAGGCGCGCGAGCAGGCATCAAAGCGCCATGCGGCGGTCATATGGGAGGAGCGGTTATGACGCAGATCCGGGGTCAAGCCCGACTTTTCATAACGCTGATAATGATTCATATCCAATAAGCAACGTGCGCTACCCTCGTTGGGAAGCTCAATGCAGCTTTTCAAATTCTTTTTCATGGATTTTTTGGGATTCCTTTCTATGTAGGTACACTCAATCAAAAAGATCAAACAGATACGCCTCGATCATGGAAGCCTCCTTGAGGTAGCCGCCACGCCCCAGGTGGATTACGTCGGTGATCATTTCCTTTTCCCCCGACGAGGTGGAAACCACCGCGCGGTAGCGGTCGCTCCAGCCGTTGATGCAGATGTAGTTGGGCAACAGATAGATGCCCTCGCTCTCTCGTCCCGCAAACGCCGTGTTCAGATAGGAAAAATAACGGAACTGCTTGCCTCTCATGGCGGCAATATCCAAATTATTTTCCTGCGACAGGAAATAGCCCTCCGAGGGAGAGAGATACTCGGTCATCACAATTACCTTGATGCTTCGTCCCACCTTCTTTTCATAGGCCTTGATGGAGGAGACGATCTGCGTGAGATTTTCCACCGAGTTTTGGGTAAATCCATCGTTAGCCCCCAGGTTGATCACAATAAAGTCAAGCACAACACCGGGATAGTTCTCTGCCATGTAATAGGAGAAGTCAAAGATCTGTGTAGACGGATTGTAAAAGGCGTTGGGAACAGGGGATGCGCCCTTGAGCGTTACGGATTCCGCTTTGAGAAAGTTTGCCGTGCTCCAAGCCCCCCGTCCCTCGTGAGGAATGCCGTAATTTGCAGTTTTGCGCGTTCCAAGGAGCGTCAGATTTTTCATATCCGTGGTCAGCTTCGTCACGATCGTACCGTCGGAAATACGGCTGTCTCCGAGGATGATTCCCGTCAAGGAAAGATCCTTGTTGGCATTTACCACGGTAACGTCAACGGTTTGTTCCTTGAGAACACGCCACTCGCCCTCATCACGCTTTTCCAGAGAAACGGTCAGAGTCGCCTTCCCCGCCGCGGCAGGCGTAATGGCAAAAGCATCGGTTCCGTCGTATACGCGAACACCGGCACCCGAATAGGAATAGCTCAGAGAAAAATTCTCTCCGGCATCCGCTAAAATGGCGTCGGTGATAAACCACGCCTGCTCCCCCGCCGTCAGCACAATGCGCTCCGGCAGATGGATCTCGGGGATATCTCCCTTGTAGACGTATTTCAGGTCAAAATATTTGGCGTTGGCATAGCAGACCGCACCGTTATAGATCAAACGCGACCACCCCGTGGTCTTGTTGTAGCCAATGCGAAGAACCTCTGTTCCCGTGGAAATCACGGCAAGGGATTTGGAATTGACGTTGGGCTGCTCTCGCAGATTGAGCTGAGATGCCTCGTTGTTCATCAGAACAGCCTCATAGACCTCTGCAAAGCCGTCGGCATCCACCTTTTCGGAGGAAAAGCCCTGATTGCCCACGTATCCGGCATTGAGAAAGGTTCCATCGGAAAGATGAATGATCAGATTTCCGTTTTCATCCACGCGCACGTCACGGATCACGGTACCGTCCTTGCCATCCTCACCGGGAATTGCCAAGGATACCAACCAATCGTGAAGACTGCCTTGAAATCCATCCTGCACGGCAAGCTCGTATGCGCTTTTGCCGTTGGTGCCATCCCTTCCGTCAGATCCGGGAGCGCCCTTCTCTCCGTCAAGTCCTTGAAAGATCCAAACGCCACCTTGATAGAGGTTGATGCAGAGGATCACAAGGATCAATCCAAAAACGGTGAGAAGCGAGATCAAAAGACCGATCTCAAGCCCCTTGCCCGATTTTTTCTTAGTTTCGTTCGTCATAGGCATCAAAGAATCGCGAGAAAGCGACCAAACGCTTCTCTGCCCTCGGGAGTGCATTTGTAAACGCCCGCATCCTCCAGAACGCCCTCGAACACCTTACCGATCTCCTTTTGCAGGATCTCATGAATATTCTCGGCGGTAAAGGTGTAGTTCTGCGCGAAGGAAGCCACCCAATCTGCGTGCTTGGCAATGCTCTCGCAGGAGGAAATATCCTTTCCTGTCACCAGATAGTCGGACAGGGTCTCAATCTCAGCCTTCAGACGGGAGGGCAGAACCGCAAGACCCATCACCTCAATCAGTCCAATGTTTTCCTTCTTGATGTTGTGCTTGTCCGCATGAGGATGGAACACACCCAGAGGATGCTCCTCGGTGGTGAGATTGTTGCGCAGAACCAGATCCAGCTCGTAATCGTTTCCGCGTCTGCGCGCAATGGGAGTAATGGTGTTGTGAGGCTCACCGTCGGTCTCGGCAAAAATGCCCGCTTCGGCATCGCTATAGGAACGCCATGCAATCAGGATCTTGTCCGCCAGGTCGATGAGCGCCTCCTTATCCGCAGAGGTCAGACGAATCACAGACAGAGGCCAATGCACGATACCCGCCTTGATGCTTTCATATCCCTTGAAGGTGATCTCCTTTTCAATCTCAGCGCGCTCCATGGCAAAGGTGTAGTGACCGCCCTGCATATGGTCGTGGGTCAGGATCGAGCCGCCAACAATGGGAAGATCAGCGTTGGAGCCCAGGAAGTAATGGGGGAACAGAGTCACAAAGTCCATAAGCTTCACGAAGGCTGCGCGATCGATCTTCATGGGCGTGTGCATGGAGGAAAGCGCGATGCAATGCTCGTTATAGTAAACGTAGGGGGAATACTGAAGGAACCAATCCTGCCCTGCCATCTTCATGGGGATGAGACGGTGGGACTGTCTTGCGGCTTGGTTCATGCTTCCCGCAAAGCCCTCGTTCTCACGGCAGATGGCGCACTTGGGGTATCCCGTTTGCTTTTGCAGCTTGGCGGCGGCAATGGCTTTGGGATCCTTTTCGGGCTTGGAGAGATTGACGGTAATATCCAATTCTCCGTATTTTCCCGTGTATTTCCATTTGAGATCGCGTGCAACGCGGTATGTACGGATGTAGTCCGAGGCACAGGAGAGATGATAGAAATAGTCGGTAGCCGCTTCGGGAGATTGCGCATACAGACGGTTGAACTCGCGCACCACCTCAGAGGGACGGGGGGTAAGAATTCCCATAAGGTCGGTATCGTACAGATCTCTGCCCACGATACCGCGATCTTCGATCACACCGTTTTCGATGGCGTAGTCACAGAGCGCGCCCAAAAGAGCCTCCAGAGAAAGTTCCTCCGAGAGTCCCTCTTCAGAGAGCAAAAAATCGTCCACGCCCAGCTTTTGCATCAGGCGGTTGCGGCAGAAAACAGCATCAAGAGCATCGATCAGCCCTTCCTTCAAGCCGTAATTAACAAGCTCTTGAATCAGATCACAAACATTATACTTCATTTTTCATCTTCTCCGTTTCTAAAAAAGAATCTACTGTTTTTATTATATCATAAAAAACACCTTTTGTAAATGATTCACGGCAAGTTTTTTCTGATTTTCCAAGAAAAAAGAAAATCCCCCGTGGAAGGTCTCGCGTTTTGATAAAAAACTCGAAAAGAACTTGACAAATCTCCCGAAATAGGGTATAATAAGGCGATTGAAAAGGAAGGAAAAATCTTTCCGATCAACGCGGGCATGGCGGAATTGGCAGACGCGCAAGATTTAGGATCTTGTGTTCATTCGTGCAGGTTCAAGTCCTGTTGCCCGTACCAACAAAAAACGCACTTTTGTCTACCGACAAAGGTGCGTTTTTTGAATGATGTTTGCCTTCGGCAAATGATGTTGGCTACGCCAATGATGACGGCTTCGCCTAATGATGTGTGCCTGACGGCACA
>SVSL01000094.1 GCA_015064315.1 Oscillospiraceae bacterium | reverse complement strand
TACGCGGAGCATGGCGCGCTTTTCGATTTCGTATTCTCCCGTAAAGAGCCTGTGAAGCATATCCAGTTCATCCAGCTCCAGCTCTGCCATGTATCCCACTCTGCCGAGATTTACGCCCAGAATCGGGGTTCCCTTGGGAGCGGCTCTGCGTGCCGACTCCAGAATGGTTCCGTCTCCGCCTAAAACGATCAGAATATCCGCCTCGGCGTAAACGCTGTCCATGGGAAGGTAGCGGAACTCACTGCGATCCCGATTCATTCGTATAATTTTGTCATGATGGTATGCGGCGATCAGGATCTCACAGTCCTCCTGCAACAGTCTGTTTGCCACAGCCATTGCCGCGTTCGCCTTTTCCAAAATATTGAAGTTGGTCAACAAAGCGATCTTCAACATTGGTATCAACTCCTTTTTCTAAAACTTAAGGGTCAGAACAAAAGCCTTGGAATATCCGCAAGGGTCAGTTCCTTTTCCACGGATGCTCCGTGGGTAAAGCAGATCAAAAACTCGCGGTTGCCGTCGCCGCCCGTCACGGGAGACGGAATCAGACCGACGGGCTTCAGTCCCGCGGAAATTCCGCTCGCCATCACGCGTTCTACCGCCGCGCGATGTGCCTTGGGATCCTTGACGATCCCGCCCTTTCCCAGCATGGCACGCCCCACCTCGAATTGAGGCTTGATCAGGCAAACGGCGTGTCCGTTCTCCTTGAGAAGCGCGCGAAACTGCGGAATGATATACGTGGCGGAAATAAAGGAAACGTCCATAACGATCAGATCCACCTGCTCACCGCCGATATCGGCAGAGCTCAGATTGCGCGCATTGAAGCGCTCCATGGAAATCACTCTCGGATCCTCTCTGAGCGCCTTTGCCAGCTGTCCCGAGCCAGAATCTACCGCAAACACCTTTTTTGCACCGCGGGAAAGCATACAATGGGTAAAGCCTCCCGTGGAAGCGCCAACGTCAAGAGCAACAAAGCCCTCAATGCTTGGCAGAAAGGAGTCCAGCGCCGCTTCCAGCTTCAGACCTCCGCGGCTGACGTAGGCAAGGTCGTTTTCGATCACGATCTCGTGCGCGTCACCCTCAATGGGATATGAGGCTTTGGTGATCTTCTTCCCGTCCACGGTCACACAACCGCTCCCGATCAGATCCTGCGCGCGCTTGCGGCTCTGCGCGTATCCCTTTTCGGTCAGATATACGTCAATTCGCATCGTTATTTATTTTTTTCTGGTTGCAAGCCACTCGGCAACGGCAACCAAAATCTCACTGTCGGGATATTTCTTGATGGCAGAAACCGCCTCCTCAGTCAGGCGGTTGGCGTAAAACTGCGCCTCCTCCACCGAGTAGAAGCTGAGGAAGGTGTTTTTGTTGCGCTCAGCATCCACACCCACGTTTTTGCCAAGCTCCCGGCTGTCTCCCGTGGCATCCAGAATATCATCCACGATCTGAAACGCCAGACCGATATTCTCGGCATAGGTCACCACGTCTGCCATGCAAGGATCGGTAAGCTCCACACCTGCCGCCAGGGCGCCCATGACCGCCGCCGCGCTGATGAGAGCTCCTGTTTTGAGGGAATGAAGCTTCAATAGCTCGTCCAGCGTCAGCGTTTTATGCTCGCCCTCCAAGTCCATGATCTGACCGCCAACCATGCCATAGCGTCCCGCGCACCCCGAAAGATACGCCACTGCCTTGACGGCAGTCTCGGGGCTGACGGCGCGATTGGATGCAACCGCTTCAAAAGCCCCCGTCAGGAGCGAATCTCCCGCCAAAAGCGCGGTGGATTCTCCAAACACCTTGTGATTGGTGGGCTTTCCGCGACGCATATCGTCATTGTCCATACAGGGCAGATCATCGTGAATCAGCGAATAGGTATGAATCATCTCCACGGCGCAGGCAAAGGGCAAAGCCGCCGCGTCCTCGCCACCAAGCATTCGACAAAACTCCAGCGTCAGCATAGGACGGATCCGCTTACCGCCTGCAAAAAGGCTGTACCGCTCGGCATCCAGAAGTGCCTTGAGATCCTCATCCTCGGTATAATATTTTCGCAACGCATCCTCCGTCATGGTGGCGTCGCGATGCATGATCAGCTCTAAAACCTCTCCCGTCACGTCTCAGTCCTCCGTTTTTTGAAAATCTACCAATGTCACAGTGCCGTCCGGCTGTGCCTGAAGCATCTTAACACTCTGCTCTGCTTTTTCCAAAAGCGCGGTGCAGGAGCGCGTCAGCGCGATTCCCTCCTCGTAAAGCTTGAGGGATTCGGAAAGATCGGCATCTCCGCTTTCCAGTTTTTTTACAATTTCCTCCAGGCGCAAAACCGCCGCCTCAAAGGTTACTTTTTTATTTGCCATCTTCATTTCCTTTCGTTACCTCTGCAAGGATGCTGCCGTCCGAAAAACGGATGCGCAGAAGCTCCCCCTGCCGTGTATCGGTTGCTTTTGTAATCGCGTCTCCGTCCGCAGTGCTTACCGCCGCATATCCGCGCGAGAGCACCGAAAGAGGATTGAGCGCCTCCATTTTTGCCGCAATCCGTGCCAATTCCTGTTGCTTTTCCCGCAAGGTTCTTCCAACTGCTTGCTCCAAGCCCTGCTCCAAGGCTGAAACCTTGAGATAAAAGGGGGCGAGCACCTGCTCGGGACGTTGCATCACACGGGATGCCGTTAGTTGGTTGAAATAGCGTCTGTTTTGCGCGATGCCGGCTTCGGTCAGAACGCGGATCCGCTCGCCAACCGCAAAAAAGTGCCCCATCCATTCTCTTGCATCGGGAACCGCAAGCTCTGCCGCCGCGCTGGGCGTAGGCGCTCTCTGATCCGCCACAAAATCGCAGATGGTAAAATCGCTCTCGTGCCCTACCGCCGAAATCACGGGAATGGGACAGGCGAACACCGCACGCGCCAGATTTTCATCGTTGAACGCCCACAGATCCTCGGCGGAACCGCCGCCGCGCCCGATGATGATCACGTCCACAAGTCCCGTAGCACCAAAGAATTCAACGCCCGAGATCAGCTGCAAGGGGGCTTCGGCTCCCTGCACCATGGAGGGATACAGGATCATCTCGGCAAGGGGAAACCTTCTTCCCAGCACGTTGATCATATCGTGGACCGCCGCTCCCGTGGGAGAGGTGATCACGCCAATGCGCCGCGGAAACTGCGGCAAGGGCTTTTTGTGGGAGGAATCGAACAGTCCCTCCGCCTCCAGCTTTCTTTTGAGCTGCTCATAGCGAAGTGCCAACGAGCCTGCGCCATCCGGCTGCATCTCATCGGCGTAAAGCTGATACTGTCCGCTGGCTCCGTACACCGAGATTCGTCCGTGCACGATCACGCGCATGCCGTCGGCAGGCATAAAGGCGAGCCTTGCGGCATAAGACCGGAACATAACCGCCTTGAGCTGTCCCTCCTCATCCTTGAGGGTAAAATAAGCGTGCCCCGAGGAATAGAGCTTGAAGTTTGAGATCTCACCCCGAATCAAAATGCTCGACAGCACGCGGTCGCCGTCCATCATCATACGCAGATATTCATTCAGCTGTGAAACCGATAAAATGCTCTTTTCTATCATGAACGGCTCCTTTCTGTTTCAAATAAAGTTCAAATAAGATTTCTTAGCCACTTTTTTCTTTGACACCAAAGGCGCAAAGAAAAAAGTTAACAAAAAAGAAACGCCGAGGAAAGTTTCGACGCCTGCGGGCGTCGAGGAGGCTACGCGCCCTCCACCCCGCAAACTTTTAAAAAAGTTTGATCAAAACTTTCACACTTGGGTAGCATTAAACATCCCCAAAATACCGTTTCCTACAGATCAACGCCACGCCTGCGGCATTGTCTGCCGAGAACTGCGGTGCGGCAAAATAGGTGTTCGGTCTTTTGGAAAGCACCTTTTGCAGACCTTGATTACTCATCACACCGCCGGCATATACCACGGGAATATTCCCATATTTTTCATCGATTGCCTCGGTCATCTTCACAAGTGTTTTCCCAAGGAAGGAGAACACGTAGGCACTGACAAGTGCCCTGTCGTTCGTTTCCTTCCAAAGCTTTTCGGCAAGATTCTGCAATCCCGAAAGATTGCAATAACCGTCGCGCACGCAGATGCGGGGCGCGGGTAGCTTCCCCTGCCATTCCTTTGCAAGGGATTCCATCTCCCTTCCACAAGGAAAACGCAAGCCCATCATCACGCCCACGCGGTCAATGGCTTGTCCCGCATTGAGATCCTGCGTGCCACCGATGAGGGACACGGTAAATCCATCCTCACGCGGCGTGACGTGAAGAACCTCGGTGGTGCCCCCCGAAACGTGAAAGGCGCAAAAGGGCTCTTGTAACAGCCGCTCCATAGCACCCGAGGAATACGCCGCCGCCATGATGTGTCCGTCCTGATGGGCGGTCTCGATGACGGGAACATCCAATGCCGCCGCAAAGGACTCCGCAGCCGATCTTCCCGAAAGGAAGCACGGCATATAGGAATCTGCCTGCTCGCGCGGACGTGTGGAGCATCCCACCGCCAGCACGCGACAGCCGCGGATCGCCTCACGCAATTCCCCTACGACCTCGGGCAGATTTTTAACGTGGGCAAACACGGCATCGCTCTGACGCAGACCGCATTCGCCATTCTTAACGGGTAGGGGTGCCTTGATGTTTGCAATCACTTCCCCATCCCGTGTGCACACCGCCGCCGAGGTGGTGTAATTGCTGGTGTCAAAACCAACGAAGCATTCCCGCATCATGCCTTTTTGGATTCCTCGATCTCGTTCTTGGCACCGTTGAGAAGTCCGTTGACAAACGCCTTCATCTTCTGATCGTCAAACTGCTTGACCAGCTCAATGGCTTCGTTGAGGGATACCGCCGCGGGAATCTCCTCCATGTAAAGCATTTCATAGATGCAAAGGCGAATCACCGAACGGGAAACCGGTGTAATACGGGAGGTTTTCCAACCGTTGGAGTGACGCATAATCACCTCGTCGATCTTCTCCAGATTCTCACAAACACCGAAATACACGGTCTTCACGTATTCGTTATCGCCAAACTCGCGCTCTTCCTTGGCGATGGCATAAATTTCTTCAGGAGCCGCATCCTTTTGGAATTCGGTCTCGAACAACAGGCGGAACGCCTCTTCTCTTGCTTCTTTTCTTGTCAACCTTGCCATGCTTGAAAAAACATCCTTTCTTTTTGACCTTCCCTTTTTTGGGGCATACTATCCTATCTTATTTATTATACAACAAAAATTCAAAAAGTCAATAAAAAAAAGCGAATATCTTGTATTTTTATAAAAAAATTCGCAAAAAAAATGAACTTTCGCATAACGGAAAGGCAGATTCGATAAAATGAAATAAATTCTTTGAACAAGGAGGCCCCTCATGACACTGCGGCGTGCCGTTCTGCCCGTTCGTTTTTTCCTCATCACCCTTCTGCTTTTGCTCTTTACCGTGCTTTTTTCAATGCTCGCTTCACGGCTTGAAAAGAAGGCTTCCGCCACAGCAACCGAGGATCAGCCAAGCTTTACCGCCGTCATTCTTGACGCAGGTCACGGAGGCGAGGACGGTGGCGCGGTCAGCCCGCAGGGATACGCCGAAAAAAACCTCAATCTTGCCATTTGCAAGCAGATGGAGGTCTTGCTGAGAAGCAATGGGATCGAAACGGTGATGACGCGAACCGAGGACATTCTGCTCTATGACAAAAGCGCGGACTATCACGGCAAAAAGAAGGCGCTGGATCTTTTGGCGCGTCGCAAAATCGGAGAGGCACACCCCGAGAGCGTGTTTGTCAGCATCCATATGAACGCCTATCCGCTCTCCCAATATCACGGCTTACAGGTTTGGTACTCCCCCAACCACGATAGCTCCCTTGACGTGGCAAGGCAGATCCAAGAAACGGTATCCGTTCTGCTTCAACCCGAAAACCAACGGCAGGTCAAGGCGGCGGGGAGCAATCTCTATCTGCTTCACCATCTGAACACCCCTGCGGTGCTGGTGGAATGCGGATTTTTGTCCAATCCGGAGGAAGCAGAGCGCTTGAACGATCCCACCTATCAAAAGCAGCTCGCCTTTTTGATCACCCTGTCTCTTCTGCAAAGCAATTTCTCCTCCCAAAAATAAAAAAAGTATTGCATTCGGCGCAAAAATACGCTATAATGAATGCAAAGAATAAGAAAAAACGAGGTTGCCGAAGAATGAAGAGCTTGAAAACGTTTTACGTCTGCTCGGAATGTGAATATAAAACCGCGAAATGGATGGGAAAGTGTCCGAATTGCGGTGCATGGAACGCCTTTGTGGAGGACGTGGAGCAGATTGCTCCCACGGCAGTCTCCACTCCAAAGCGCGTCAGCATGATCCCCTCCCCCTCTGACAACGCCGCCGTGGGCTTCCATGAATTGGAGATTCCCGAATACATCCGTCAGAACACGGGGCTTGGAGAGCTTGACCGCGTGTTGGGCGGCGGCCTGGTGCATGGCTCGGCGGTGCTGCTCTCGGGCGAGCCCGGCATTGGTAAATCCACGCTGCTCATGCAGATCTGCGACGCGCTGGGAACACTGCGTAAGGTTCTCTATATCTCGGGCGAGGAATCGGGAGGACAGTTAAAGCTTCGCGCCAAGCGCTTGGGCGTTCTTGGCAACAACCTCTTTTTGCTCACCGAAACCAATCTGGAAAAGATCCTTGAGGAAATCGACAAGGTCAAGCCGGAGGTTATGATCGTGGACTCTGTTCAAACCGTCTATTCGGCGTCGGTCAACTCCACCCCCGGCAGTGTAACGCAGGTCAAGGAAGCCGCCCTCGCCTTTATCAACAAAGCAAAATCCGACGGCATTTCGGTGATCATGGTGGGACACGTCAACAAGGAAGGCAGCATTGCCGGTCCCAAGGTGCTGGAGCACATGGTGGATGCGGTGCTCTACTTTGAGGGGGAGCATCAGCAAGCCTACCGCATCATCCGTGCCATCAAGAACCGTTACGGATCCACCAATGAGATCGGCGTGTTTGAAATGACCGACAAGGGGCTTTTGGAGGTGGAAAACCCATCGGAGATGCTGCTTGCCGGCAGACCCAAAAACATTTCGGGAAACTGTGCCGTTTGCACCGTGGAGGGAACGCGCCCCATCATTGCCGAAATTCAGGCTTTGGTCACCCCCACTGCCTTCCCCGCTCCACAAGCCC
>SVSL01000093.1 GCA_015064315.1 Oscillospiraceae bacterium | reverse complement strand
ATTTCCATAATCATACCTCCATTGAAATAAAAGTAAGCCGACGTCTGCTTCTGCTTATATTATAGCACAAAAACATTTTCAGTAAAGGTATTGTTAAGAAACATTGTGTTAACTCAAAGTTGAAAAAAGATATCATGGGTACAGTTATTTGATTGCAAATTTCCCGCTTTCACGACGCTCGTGTCTGGGGCAAGCATAGTGCGTGGCTGTCCATGCACCATCGGGCAGAAGCCCGAACCCACTATCCGCAGAGGAACAGAGGTCGTAGGGCGGGGGCTTGCTCCCGCCGAAAAAAAGCCTTTATGAAATCAAAAACGGGCGACCAACGGTCGCCCCAGCTTGCTGACAAAGCTTGCTTTTAAAATTACTGTCAGCAAAATAAACAAAGCAAATCAATCCAAAGCCTCCCTTGTGTAAAGGGAGGTGGCATTTTCGCAAGAAAATGACGGAGGGATTGTAAAGACAATCTCCTTTTTATCCCAAAAAACAATCCCTCAGTTACCTTCGGTGACAGCGCGAACTTTGCCGCAGGCAAATTCGTCGGCGGCTTGCCGCCTTCCCTTCTGCACAAGGGAGCCTTGGGTTCGTGCGTTTTTTCAAACAACTTCCTCTCAAGGAGGTTTGTCAGTAGCCTGGGGCGACCAACGGTCGCCCCTACCAATGAACATCGAACCAATGTAGGAGCGAACATTGTTCGCCCGCGGGTATTCAATGAATGCCCTTATGAAATAATTTGTTTTATTATGAAAACTAAGCGGCGGGAGCAAGCCCCCGCCCTACGTTATGAAATTGTTTTCTCCGCTAAAGATGCATCGCCGAGACATGTCTTTTTTGTTTTCTTTTCATTTTTTAGAATCGCTTTTGTCTCTTCTCTTACAGATCCAAAAGGCAAGGATCAACGCCGCCACACCCGAGATCAGCTTGGCAACGATCATGGGGGGCACGTAGGAGGGATTCATTGCCATGGTAAATGCGAGGTGCGCACCAAACACAAAGGCGGCGGAAACACCGAACGCCGAGTTGAGAACCACGCCACGGGAATCCATGTCCTTTGTAATGCCCCAGGTGGTGGTGTTGCTGACCAGCGTTGGGAGAAATCCCACGGCGGCAGTGCTGTTGATACCAAGGGCTTTTCCAAGGAGCGTAGCAGGCTTGTTCAGCAGCTTGCTCAGCACGAACACCAAGGGGAATGCACCCGAAAGCGTGACGCAGGCGCTGACGCAGATCAGTGCGCTCTCTTCCAGGGTCGCCATGTGAGGAATGGGGGCTTTGCCCACAAAGAAGGTATAAATGCCCAGCCCAAGTCCTACAAGGCTCAAAAGCTGAATGCCCTTGCCGATTCCGCGCAGGATCTTAACGGAAAGCTCGGGGGCAAGGGTGAGTCCCACGGTCAGAAGAATCGACAGAAGGATGAGGGGAAGGAGAGTGACAATGATCTGCCAAAGTGTCAAGCCACACCAAAAGCCCACGGCAATGCATCCCACGGGAATGGTGGCAATGCCGCAGAGGAAGCCAAAGAACAGATCCTTATGCTGAGAGGCGTCAACCATACCGGTCGCCACGGGAATGGTGTAGGAAATGGTGCATCCCATCATGGAGGACACGATAAAGGCATTGTAGAGCCCAATGGCGGGGGTTTTTCCAAGGGCGAGCGCAAGGGTCGTTCCGCCCATATCGTTTGCAAAGATGGAGGCGGGGATCACCGAGGGATCAATGCCAAAAAGACCGTAGAAGCCCTCAAACACGGGCAAAAGCATTACGCCGAGAGCGGGCGCAAGGATCAGAATACCCAAGGAGGAGAGAGCCTGCACGCCAAACATGGCAAAGCCTCTGGAAAATTCCGCGCCAAGCCCGAATTTGTTTCCAATGATCCGATCCAAAAGTCCCAAAAGGGAGAAGATCAGGATGACAACGGTAAGAAAATTCATTATTGCTTCTTTCTGCAACCGTCGATCTGAATGTTCTGTCCCGCGATGTAGCTTGCTTCCTCGGAGGCGAGGAAGCAGATGAGATTTGCATTTTCGCGGTCGCTTCCGGTTCTGCCCATAAAGGAGAGATTTGAGGGCTGGGTGTGATCAATGTCAAGAACGTCCGAGGGGGATACGCTTCCGGGGGAGACGGTGTTCACCAGCACGCCCTTTTCGCTGACCTCCTTTGCCAAGGCTCGGGTAAGGGAAATCACGGCGCCCTTGGTTGCCGAGTAGCACGACATCTTGGCGTTTCCGTACACGCCTGCCACCGATGCCACGTTGATGATTCGACCCCATTCGCGCTCCAGCATACCGGGAAGCACGGCTTTGGTCACGTAAACGGTGCCCAGAACGTTGATGTCAAAATATTTCTTCCACAGATTCACGTCGGAATCCACAAAGCTGGCTCTGTCGCGCCACAGGGCGGCGTTGTTGACCAGAATATCGATCTTGCCCAGCTTTTGAATGGCATCTGCCGCCACCTCGTTGACGCGGTCGAGATCGCTGATGTCGCAGATGTAGGTCACAACCTCTACGGGATAGACCTCCAGCTCCTTTTTGAGCGCGTCCAAGGTTTCGGGATTGACGTCAAGGAGGGCGAGCTTTGCTCCCTCCTTTGCCATCTCAATGGCGGTGGCTCTGCCGATGCCTACTGCCGCGCCTGTGATCATGGCAACTTTGTTTTGGAATTTCATGATGGTTCTCCTTATGAAAAAAATTAGTGAGACAGATCTGAAAACGCATTTTTAACCCTCTCCGTCTCGCCTTTGGCGAGCCACCTCTCCCAAGGGGAGAGGCTATTGAAGGATCTGTATTTGCTAAAAATGACGTGCTTGCTTTTGTGAAAGGCTCTCCCTCGGGGAGAGCTCCCGCGTCAGCGGGTGAGAGGGGGCATCTGATGGCACAGAAGCGCCACGTATTCGTCGGAGCGGTATTTTTCGAGGAACGCGCGGCTTCTTTCGGGGCAGACCGACGAGCCTGTGAGGATGCCTTCCTCCAGGCAACGGGGCGAGTAGCATTCGTCGCCGCATACCACGTAGGTCTTGCTTCCCGCGGAGATCTCCACCACCGAGGAGCCACGGGAGTGACCGCCAACGGTAACGATCCTTACGCCCTCGCAAAGCTTCAGCGAATCCTCAAAAAGCACCACGGGGAAGCCTTCGGGAATATACTTTTTGCCCTTTTCGTATTCCTCCCTTTGAATATAGACCGTGGCATTTTGAAAATGCTTTACGCCCTCAATGTGATCGTGATGGGAGTGGGTGACGATCAGATCGGTGATGTCGTCAGCATCAATGCCGTGATTTTTCAGCGCCGCCACGGGTCCGATAAAATCCACCATTTCAAACCTTGGCATGGTGTCGCAGCCTGCGTCGATGAGGATCTTTCGTCCCTCTGCTTCCAGATAATAGACGATGAAATCAATGGGAACGCGCACCTCGCGCGAGCCGTTTTCAAAGACGTGATGCTCGGAAAGGGTCGAGCGACCGTAGAGAATGGGAAGAAGCTTCAATTTTTATCCTTCCTTTCGTGGAATACCTTTATTATAATGTTTTTTTGTGAAAAAGAAAAGACAGAAAGGTATTGTAAAACGCAACGATTCTATGATTGGCACCTTTTTTCTTCAAGCTCCTGTCACAGTTACCAATAAACCGCCGCCACACATGAAGAGCACCAACCCCAATATGGGTGCAAGGATCATCCAAAGGGTCAGGAGTGCTCTCTGTTTACCCTGCTTCATGGGGAGGACGGCAACGCCGATACGGACGTGCTTTACCAGTACAAAGAGTCCGCCGAGAAAACAGGTAAGGAGCAAAGACGGCATCATGCCCAAAAGAATCCATTTGGCGTTCGGGGAATATTGATAGATCAAGCAAAGAGCGATTTGTATCAAACAAAGCTCATAATATACGATCTGCGTCAGGAAGGAGACGAGTAGCTGTTTTTGAGGGGCATACTTGCTTTTATCCATCATTTTTTCTCCTCACACTCCACCGGTGGCTGCTACAACGAGCCCCAGTACAAAGAAGGATCCAAGTGTCAGCAGGGGAGACAGAACGATCCAAAGGCTCCAGCGTGTTCTCTTTTCGCCGGGCTCCGAGGGGAGCGCCAAAATGCTGATGCCAAAGTTGATGAGTATCACGGGGAGCATCCCCAAAATCAAGCAACCGATGACTTTGTCGAAAACTTTGAACAGAATAAATCTTCCAAACTCCGTATCATGCGCGATTGTGCTGATCACAAGCAGGAGAATCCCCAACAAGCAAAGCCCACAGTAAACGCCTTGCAAAATCAAGGATGCTTTCCTCAGCTTGGGAGAATATTTTTCAGAATCGAATTGTTTCATTCCTCAAACACTCCGTAGGATTCCAGAATATACTTTGCGGTGTCGTACATCAGCTTTTCTGCGTGACGCTGCATAAAGAGCTGGGGACTAAGCAGGCGCGTGTCGGCGGAAAATTCGCGGCGGCGTCTGGGCTGGAGCAGAGAGGAGGAGCATTCCAGGGTGAAATAGCCCTCGTACTTGGCGTCGATCAGAGCGTGCATGACCTCATCGTGGTTCATGGTGCCAAGGTAGGGGATCAGATGCTCGTCACGCTCGCCGTGGTTGTCATTGTAATGGATGGCGTAGAGCTCCTTGCCAAGGTCGAGAATGTCCTGATACTGAGAGCCCTCGCAGTTGGCGTGGCCCGTATCCCAGCAGGCGTGGAGCAGGGGATGGCCCACGTAGTTGAGAAATTCCGCCATATCCTTGCCGCTGTTTGCGCAATATCTGCCCTTGTTGCAGACCTTGGTGCTGTTTTCCACCAGCACGTTTACGCCGGTCTCTTCCATCATGGGAAAGAGTCGGCTGTAGAACGCCTTGTTCTTTTCAAACCATTCCTCCTTGGTCAGTCCATCGGCAGTTCCGGAATGAACGACGGTGTTTTTGATGCCAAGCTCGCGGCAAATTTCAAGAGAGCGCAGGGTGGCGGCAACCAAAAACTCCACGCGCTCGGGGTCGGGGCGCAGAGCGTTTCCACCCTGGGAGTGGGCTTGCACAAATTGCATTCCCAGGCGATCGGCTTCCTCCTTCAAGGCGCGGACGGGAGTCTTCCAGTCGTCGCTCATATAGGGAGAGTCGGGGGTGAAGAAATACATACTCAGATCGATGTATCGGAAGCCTCCTCTGTGAAGCTCACGGATGCGATCGATGTCGTTGTCGCAGTAATACAAAAAATTATCGGTTGTAGTTGCGATTTTCATAAAAGAACCACCTTTCTGAATTTTAAGTTTATCCCTGTTTTATTCAACACGTGTCAGCGTTTTCCCTTTAAAGATCTCCCTTGCGTTGCGAACGAAATCGTCAAAGGTCAGGTCGCGGCTGCGAGAAAGGGTTTTGGGAGACTTTCTTCCAAGCTCATACATCCAGACGCCCTTGTAGCCGATCTTTTGGAAGGTGGCAAGCATGGCATTCCAATCCAGCAAGCCCTCGCCGGGGAGCCAGTGCTTTTCATCGATAAAATCATAGTCCGAAATATGCACCGTTACGATCTTGTCTCCGATCTGTTCCATAAAATCAAGGTTGCTTTCGGTCAAAAGATGGTTGGTATCAAAGCAAACGCGCAGCTTGTCGTTGGCGCTGATGAGGCGCAGAATGTCCGCCGCCGTGTTGCCAAGACAGGTTCTGGGCAGATCCTCCACGGCAATGATCGCGCCCTGCCGGTGGGCAATCTCCGCCAAACGGTCAAGGATTTCCATGGAATAAAGCATGCGATCCTTACGAATCTCGTCGGGAATCGGCTCGCCGCTGGGATGCACCACGAATTGATCAATGCCTACGTCGGATGCTTTTTTGATCAGCTCCGAGAAGACGTCCAAAGTGTTTTTGCGGACTGCGGGATCGAGAGAGGATGGGTCGATTTCCCGAAAGGGGAGGAAGGGCAGATGATAGGACCAAAGATCGATACCGTAACGCTTTGCCAATTCTGCGACTGCGCGGCAATCGAGCGTCAGCAGCCCCTCCAAGCGCATGGAGATCTCAATGGCTTCCACGCCGCTGTTGCTCAGTGCCCCAAAGTTTTCCTCGGTCAGCGCAAAGGCGCAGCTTGACATACCAATTTTATACAAGGGAGGTTCCTCCTTTTGTCGAATTTACGAAAGAATATTCCTTTGAAAGAAGGATCAAAGTCTCTGAATATGAGACGCGTCGTTGAGAAAGAGAACCTTAGGGGTGAACAGGGCGCCTTGCTCGTTGGAAAGCTCGATCGCGGTGATCGAGGTGTGATCGACCTCAAAGGTCTTGCAGAAGTGCAAAAAGGGATAGCCGATCAGATGAGAAATCGCCGCCGAGGATGCGCCGCCATGGCTGAAGATTGCCAGCGTTTTGTTGGTTTCTGTTCCCGTCACGACGATCCTCCCCGTAGTTGGGATGCCCGTGGCGGACGAAATAGAGCTTCATGCTTATGCCTCTTTGCGATAGACTACCTTGCCATCCACAACGGTAACGTAGGCGGAGGCACCTACGGTGGTGAGAGGATCGGCGGTCCAGATGACCACGTCACCGTCCTTGCCAACCTCAAGGCTTCCCACACGGTCAGCAATACCGGTCTCGGTTGCGGGGGTGATGGTAATTGCCTTCCAGGTTTCCTCGTAGGGAAGACCCGCGTTCATGGCAAGACCTGCGCAGAAGGGAAGACTCTCCAGAGGCGTTACGGGTGCATCGGTGATGATGCTGACGGAAACGCCTGCCTTGTGAAGCTTGGCGGCGGTGGCAAATTCCTTGTTGCTCAGCTCTGCCTTGGATTTTCCGGTGAAGGCAGGACCCACAAATGCGGGACATCCCTCGGCTGCCAGCTCCTCGGCAATGAGAGAGCCCTCGGTGCAGTGATCCAGAGTGAGCTTCAGATCAAACTCCTTGGCAATGCGAATGGCGGTGAAGATGTCGTCGGCGCGATGTGCGTGTGCCTTGAGGGGGATCTCCTTTTTCATAACCGGGATCATTGCCTCCAGCTTCATATCAAAGTTGGGAGCCTTGTCCGATTCCTTGGCTTCCAGATAATTGCGGGATTTAAAGAGCAGCTCGCGAAGCAGAGCGGCGGTAGCCATACGGGTCACGGGTGCCTTCTTGCTTCCTTGACCGTAAGCCCCCTTGGGGTTTTCGCCAAAGGCACATTTCATGCCAATGGGATTCTTGATGATCATATCGTCCACTCGCTTGCCCACCAGCTTGAT